>PMTB01000236.1 GCA_003167475.1 candidate division FCPU426 bacterium
TTTGACAACCTCTATCCTTTCGACCATGTTCAGATTTGGCATATCAATAAAATTATAAGACCCGTCCTGCATGATGTTTTGTATCGGCGCCCCGTCTATCAGGAACAGGAACTTGTCATTCTGGTCGGAGGTAAACCCCCGCGAACCCAGCACGGAAGACTCGCGCATTGAAACCCTCATCCCCGGAACCCGCTTTAGTATATCGGCCAGGCTTTTTGCCCCGGAAATCTCGATCTCTTTCTGCGTTATCACATAAACGACTGCCGGTGCCTCGTTTATGGATTCTGATGTTTTGGAAGCCGTAACCACCATAGGGATATTCATGAACAGGAGTTCCTCAGTCTGGCCGGTTTCGGCCAGTATGTCGGCGCCTTGCAGCGCGAAAAACAGCAGTATTGCCGTCAAACATCCGGATGCTTTCCAAATTTTCATTAAACACCGCCTTTTAAAATTTTTATTTATTGTATCCTGCGCCCCAACCCGGGCCTGTTTTCAGCATTTTTGATATCCCGGTTCAGGCCGGTCCTCCGGCCTGATTTACAGGCAATAGGATATTAAAAGTAGTACCCCTGTCCTTCCCTTCGGAATCGGCCCAAATCGCGCCGTCGTGGGCAATTATTATATTTTTGGTTATTGTGAGCCCCAAGCCAAGACCCTGGTACTTGCGGGTATTTGTGTCTTCCACCTGGTAAAACCTGTCAAATATCATTTCAAGCTTTGCCTTTTCTACACCGACGCCTTCATCTTTTATGGAAATCAGGCAGTACTGCCCGGTAATTGAAGGTTTTACAGCAATATATGAAGGCGCCTTCACAGAGTCTGCCGTTATCTTTTTTATGCTTACCGTGATCCTCGACTCCCTGTTTATGAACTTTATGGAGTTGTTCAGTATGTTTATAAATGCCTGGCTCATGCGGTATTCGTCCATGAATAAAGACAGGAAGTTAGTATCAAAATCCTTCACGACTATTATCTGCAAAGCCTCAAACAGCGGGTCCATTTCCATGATGCAGTTCTTCATTACGCTTATGATATCGCCTTCAGCCCTGTTCACGGCAAAAGTACCGGCCTCTATTTTTGTTATATCAAGCAGATCGTTAATTAAGCGCAGCAGCCTTTCCGTGTTCCTGCTGATGGAGTTCATAAAATCCATCTGCTCCGGAGTCACCGTTCCGCCCACCCCCCTGATTAAAAATTTCAAAAAGCCCTTGATGGAGGTTATGGGAGTGCGCAATTCATGCGAGACCATGGACAGGAAATTACTCTTCATTTTGTCCAGTTCCTTGAGTTTTTCGCTTGTTTTTTTGAGCTCCTCATTGTAATTTTCCAGTTTGAGCATCACATTTAATAATTTGTTTTCCGTCTCTTTTATTTTCATGATATTTACCGCCACGCAAGCGAACCCCGTGGGTTCCATGTCCTTGTCCCTTAATATTGACGCCCCGAACAAAACAGATACGTCTCCGTTTTTTGTCCTTGCGGTTTTTTCAACATTTACCATACCGGTTTTTAGGTCATCCAGGCTTGTGTTCTCAAAATACGCCATTATCGGCCGCCCTGTCAATTCATCCTTTGTAAGCCCCAGTAATTTTGCGGCGGCGGCATTTGTCATTTCTATGGTACCATCGTTATTTGCCACCATAAGCGATTCTGTTATTGAGGCAAAAATGGACTCCATATAGTCTTTGGATACAAGTGAAATTGACAATTTCATCGTCATGTCGTTAAACGCCTCGGCAAGCATCCCTATTTCATCCTTTGAATCCATGGAAACGGTGCTTGTAAAATCGCCGCCGGCTATTTTTTGGGAATTTTCCGCCAGTATGCCTATGGGGTCACCCAGGATGCGCTTTATCAATAAGCTGCTGATAAAGGAAGCTATGAATATGACAAGGAAAGTGAGTAATACCGTCAATATGACTGTGGTAAGCACAGCCTTTTTCGTGTCAATGGTTGAAAAAGAAAGTGTAACAGTACCCAGTTGTTCTTTTGTGTCCTCCTGGATCCCCAGCATTACCTCTTCGCCCGGCCCCATTGCCATATGCCTGACTATGCTTTTCGTATACTCTTTCACGTTTTTGTCCGCAGATCTCATAAATTCATAGACTGTTTTCCCGTTCTTATCCTTCAATACGCAGCGGGCAACGTCTTCGCGTTTCAGGCTATTGCCGATTATTTTTTTTACGTCCTCGTAATTATGGATATAAAGCGGGAACTCTATATTTGAAACAAGCTCATTTATTATTATGCCGGCGCGCTGGTTCATTAAAGCGTCAAGCTGCCTGGCCTCAAATGTGATGAACCCGAGGGCCAAAAGCACGCTCAGCATTATGATTATACCCGTGAAAAACGTGTTTATTTTTTTGTCTATCTTCATTTTCCAAACACCTCGGAAGCGCCCTGAATTGTCTCCTGGGTGAGCCTTATTCCAAACCGCTGCGCCACCAGGACATTTACCGAATAACCGTATTTTGTAACAGCCGCTTCTGTCTTATCAACCGGGATAAGGGGGAAAAACTTTTCAATGGCGAGCCTTGCCGTATCGGCCCCAACGTCATAATAATTGTATTCAAATGATATGAGCGCTCCGGCTTTTGTGTAAAACGAAGAGAGCCCGATAACCGGAAATTTGTCATCAAGGCTTTCTTCAAACAAATACTGTATGGTCTTTGGCGAAAACACGTTTGAGTCCATCGTCATGATAAAAAAATCAATTTCATCCTCTATTTTATCCAAAGCTTTTTCAAAACCGGCTTCTCCTTCGATCTTTACCCCGACTATCCTTATATCATTGCTTTCGCACGCTTGTTTGATATTTTCGAATTGTTTTAATGAAGAATCCGAATAAATTACACCGAGCGACCCGGCCGAGGGCAGTATTTTTTTTGTTTCAACCAGGCGGTATTCCTCGGGTATGTTAAGCACTACACCGGCAATATTGTCGTTTTTTGACCCTTCACCGGTTAGGACCATGCAATATGATATTTTTTTTTCAGGGAACGCGGTTTTCGCAAAATTCAGGGCCTTGGTGCCTGCCGCCAGGATCAAATCGGGGTTGTTTTTTGTTATTTCCACGGCCAGGGAACCCTGGTCCTGATCTGTTATCAGGTAGTCAAAGAAAACAGGCTTGAAATATTTTCCGATTGTGTTTTTATATCCGCTTACCGCCAGTTTATAGGGTTCCGCTTCTGAAGATGATATTACACAGACGGTATTGACGGCGCCCCCGAGTATACTGGCTTGAAAAATCATCATGAAACATACACATAATAAAGGGTAAATCAGTCTTTTTATCATCACTGCTCCTGTCGTGTATGCTGCAAAATGCTGCTAGTTTCAAGTATACCATATTATACGGCATTAAACCTTTGAAAACCGCAAACAATACCTCTAATGCGATTTTCAAGTTATTATAGTCATATAACTTTAAATAATTAATGGTAAAGTTGGGATAAAATGTGTTTTTACGGCCTTAAGAAATGGAAGTAATCTGCAATTTTAAAGCCAATAAGGGGGAGGTAATAATGGATACCGTCGGAAAACCCTCAATATTATGACGTAATCCTTTATTGTGCCTGGCGCTGCCAAAATTTTTACGCAGGCCTTTGCGCGATACCCCTTTATTATACAAGCGCAAAATCCCGAGGCAAAATTTTGGCAGCGCCAGGCACGACTTAACATAAAGACTTTTCGGACAGCCTCTAAATACTTCCCTTATTTGTCAGAGTTTGTGTCTTCCCTGTCTTCCCTGTTTTTCCTGTTATCCCTGTTATCCCTGTTATCCCTGTTGTTACTGTCGCTATTATCCTTGTCGTCGTTATTGCCGTCCGGCTTCTTTTTCTTAAGATACTCTTTCATCCTTGAGTCGCGGTTTTCCTTCTGGTCGTTGTACCTCTTCTGCGCTTCCCTGTACGGCTGCTGCCTCATTTCCTCATTCACTATGCCCCTGTCGCCATTCGACATATTTTTGAACCTCTGCGGATCGTTCCTCATCATTGTCCTTAAATTCTCGATCCTCTTTGTCCTCCTGTCTATCTTGTACTTGCGGGCCCTGCCGGAACCGCGCAGCTGCCTCATCATCTCTATCTTGCCCCTAAGGTCGCCCATTTCCCTGTAACGCTTCACAAAGTTCGGCCTGAGCTTTCCCGGCCTCCCGGGAGTTCTCAGCCATTTTGAAACGGTTGTTTCCTGGTCCTTATTTACCACTATTTTATGCAGCACATTGCCGCTTTTGTCGAGTCCGGATACTTCAACGGCTCCGTCATAAACCCCGACAGAATCGTTATCAGCGGTGTCCACTATGAACTCCGTGCCTTTGACCGCGGCCATGGCCATCTTTGTTTTGACCGTAAATTCCTCTTTTTCAGTGAGTTTCTTGACTATCGCCATAACTTTACCCTTGATAAGTTCCACTATGGTGCTTGTTTTATCCTTCCTTACGAGGTTCCTGATGGTAAGCTTGCTGTCGGGGTCCAGTTTTAATATCGTGGAGTCGTCAAAAACCACCTCAATCGTGGAATCGGGCCCCGCTTCCAGTGTGTCCCCCTCGTACAGCGGGATATATAGGTCCTGTATGGCTTCGTCCGTATCCGAATTTTTTCTTTTTACCCCGCAGTCGCCTGTGTAGTCGTTCACATAGGCTATGGAGTAATCCGTGTCGGATTTTGTCGCTGCGGCCGCATTTGCGGCAGGCGCGATGACTAAAACAGCGAGTAAAACCAGAAAGAAGTTTTTTAACATAATTACCTCCGTTTTAATATTTATAATTTGACGCTTGCGGCGCCATTTTTGTTTACACATTTATCAGGGTTATACGGCCCTCTATACAACTCCCTGAATCATAATCTACGTAAACCAGGTTTTGCATGTTCCTGAATTTTTTCTTAAGGTAAGCCCCGGCCTTTGCGGCGTCCGGATTGATGATAAAAACCGGGTATATACCGTGATATACCGCCATTTGATAATAAAGCGCCCTGTCCTGTGTCACCGCGATAACCGGCCTGTGGGGCCTGTAATCGGAGAGGTATTCTATATCACTCAGAGAGCCCGTCTTTATGGCTATCTCACAATTTTTAAGCGCCCCGGGCATGGAAGCGGCCGCAAAAGATAGCGCGTTCTTACCCATGTTATCCGCCTTTATCACGGCCGCGGAAGGCTTCGGTATCTTCATCATGTCCGCTTCGGCTTTCTTTATTATTGCCGCCATGTTCTTTACCGTTTTTTCCGGATATTTCCCGACGGAGGTTTCCCCCGAAAGCATGAGCGTATCCGCGCCGTCCAGGACAGCGTTATAAACGTCGGCCACTTCGGCCCGCTCGGGATACGGGTTATTGGTCATGGATTCCAGCATCTGGGTGGCCNNCGCGGGCCACCATGATGCCGTCGCTTTCACGGAGTATGGCGTCGATATTTTTGACGGCTTCGGGTTTTTCAATCTTGGCTATCACGAGCGGGGAAACGGCCTTCTGCTTTGATATCATTTTTTTAAGCGCGATAATGTCATTCGCGGAACGTACAAATGAAAGGCATATTATATCGACTTTGTTCTTCAGGCCGTATTTTAGGTTTATGAGGTCCTTCCTGGTGAGCGGGCTCAACGGCAGCGCCGCGCCGGGCAAATTTACGCCTTTCCTTCCCTCTATCTCCCCTCCGGCAGTTACGGAACATATTATTTTTCCGCCGGAAATTTTCATTGCCTTAAGTTCCACTAGGCCGTCGTTTATCATTATCTTCTGTCCCGCTTTTATATGTTTATACAGGCCCTTTATA
>PMTB01000265.1 GCA_003167475.1 candidate division FCPU426 bacterium
ATCTTGTAAGTAAGGCAGGGTTCGATACCCACGGCAGCTTGCTGCGGAGTTGTTTAATTTTCGCCCGGATAAGTTATTTTTGCGTAAAAAAAACAGGAGGGAAGTTGATGAAAGATAAATATAAATATGGTGTGGGTTTTTGGGCCGGCGGAGGGATTTACAGCCTGATAAATTTGATCCTTAATTTTAACGGCATCCCGGGGAATAAGATCCTGTCTTATGATTATTTGATCACCGGTGTTGCCGTTGCCGGGCTGGTATTGAATGTATTTTTATTGATGAAAGACGGGCGAAAGCATTTGATTAATACACTCCCAAAATAGAATTGACTTTATTTGTTATTCCGGATTTTCACGGGTTTCGCGCGGTCTATTGACCCACGCGCTATTGTTCAGCAATTTTGTCTAAATTTTGATGGAACCCTTAAACCGGTTCGTATAATATAAATTACACGAACCAACCGGGTTTTTGGAAAAAATCAAAAACTAACTTCAGGATAAGATGAAAACATGGATTCCAGAGCGTCAAGGCGGCCTTTGTTATACTGAATTTGTAGCACACAAAGCGTGTTTTGTGTCAAAATATCGATTTTAATCCTAAGGCCATGCCAATCATTGTATTCCAATCATCTGCGTATGATTTTGCCGAAGTATACTTTGACCCCTTGTTTATTCCTCCTGTGATTAAAGTCGGCATAAAACGGAATGCAGGCGTGTTCAAATTGTGAAATAAAAATTAAAATGAAACAAAGATAAATCTTTCGATATGTTCGATGGCAGCGGCAAATCATACAACCTTGGATCTTCTGAGGGCGATTAGCCGGGCGAAGCGGCACTCCATAAAGTATGAAAGAGAGAAAATGAAAAGAATGATTTTATTTCGAAAATTGGCATGTAACAGATGCCAAAGAAGAGGTTGAAAAGTGATAAAACAAGATGATGTAATAATTAAGGTTAATAATTTATCAAAAAATTTCAAAATGGTGAACGCGGTAAAAAATATATCTTTTGAAGTAAAACAATCCGAAATATTCGCTTTTTTGGGGCCGAATGGGGCGGGTAAAACCACGACAATACAGATGCTGATAACCCTGCTTGCGCCGACAAGCGGCGACGCGGAAATTGATGGTTATAGTGTGGTTCGTCAGCCGGCTGAGGTACGGCGGGCTATCGGATATGTGCCCCAGATGCTCTCGGTTGACGGCGCGCTGACCGTGCGGGAAAACCTTATGCTTATGGTGCGGCTTTATGATGTCCCGGGTCGGGAATGCGATGAGCGTATCAGGAAAATGCTTGCGTTCCTTGACCTGGAGAAATATGCCGGAAAACTCGTGCGGACGCTTTCCGGCGGGATGATCCGCAAACTGGAAATCGGGCAGGCCATGCTGCACCATCCGCGGGTTCTTTTTCTGGATGAGCCGACAACCGGGCTTGACCCCATAGCAAAACGCAGTATCTGGGAACACCTTAAAGAACTCCGGAATACATACGGCACAACTATTTTCTTTTCGACGCACAATATGGATGAAGCCGAAGAGGCGTGTGACAGGATCGCTGTCATGAATGCGGGGGAAATCGCCGTTATAGGCGCGGTCGCCGAGCTTAAGGAAAAAACTAAAAAGAAGGACGCGACCCTTGAAGACGCGTTTGTGTTTTTTGCCGGGCATTCTTCAGTGGCTGACGGCAATTTTCATGATATAAAACAGACAAGGGAAACAGAACAGAGGTTGGGGTGAAAATATGATGAATTATATGTCGCAACTTATCGTAAAAACATGGGTCATGGCCGAGATGGAGATTAGAAAGATACTTCACGATCCCACGGAGCTTATCACACGCGCCATACAGCCGATTCTATGGCTTGGTATTTTCGGGGAGGCAATGAGCGGGATCAGGGCAATACCGACGGGAGGGGTCACTTATATGCAGTTTATCACCCCGGGCATACTTACCCAGTCAGTGACATTTGTCGCGATATTTTATGGCTTGGCAATTATCTGGGAGAGGGATATGGGATTGCTGCAAAAGGTCCTGGTCACCCCGACACCACGCCTTGCGTTGGTGTGGGGAAAAATGATCTCTGCCGGCATGCGCGGTTTAAGCCAGGCTATTGTCATATTCATATTTGCAATTATCCTGCAGATCCACCTACTTATAACGCCGTTCTCGATACTCGGAGTTGTTTTGATCACAATGCTTGGCGCCGGATTTTTTACGGGGTTATCGATGATCATCGCGTCCATAGTGAAAACCCGCGAGCGCTTTATGGGGATAGGGCAGGTTCTCACCCTGCCGCTTTTTTTCGCATCCAATGCCATTTACCCTATCTCGATTATGCCGGCATGGCTCCAGATGGTGGCAAAAATGAACCCGCTCAGTTATATGGTTGACGGTATCCGGGCCTTGCTTGTGACCGGGAATGAATCACAACTTGCTTTTGATATTATTATCCTTTGTATAGCCACATTGATCATCTCTATTGTGAGCGCGTATATGTACCCAAAAGTAGTCGTCTGAGGTTTTTTAAACACGGTGACAGTCAATGCGGAAAATGGGTTGATTTTCATAAGCTTCAGGCCGGTATAAGAAAATGAATACTATTGAAAAACTAGCCGGATGAATGAACAAGGAAAGTGAAGGCGGAAAATAATGGCAATATCAGACATTTCAATTAAAAATCCGGTAATGGCATGGATGATCTTTATCGGTATCTTTGTTTTCGGCGTAATTTCATATATGGGACTTGGGGTCAGCCAGATGCCTGATGTTGATTTTCCGGTGCTCAACGTCTCAACGACCTGGCCGGGCGCGGCGCCGGATGTGATGGAATCCACGGTCACGGACCCCATTGAAGAGGCTATAATGGGAGTGCAAGGGGTGACTGAAGTACGCTCTACATCATCGCTGGGAATCTCCAGCATAGACGTCCAGTTTGACCTGTCTGTAAATATAGATGTGGCGGTCGGGCAGGTGCAGAGCAAAATAGCGGCGGCGCAAAAAACCCTGCCGACAGACATATACCCGCCGGTAATTACAAAAACAAATTCCGATGATACGCCGATAATATGGATAGCGGCATCAGGAAGTGTGGATAAGAAGTTTTTGATGGAATATACCAGGGATGTCCTGACGGACGCGTTCTCAACAATACCCAATGTGGCCGCCATAACGCTGGGCGGATATCTTACGCCTACATTCAGGGTATGGCTCGATCCGGTTAAAATGAAGTCAAAGGAAATCACTTATGATGATATTATAAGCGCGGTAACATCCGGGCATGAGGAAGTGCCGGCGGGATTTTTTGACACGGGAACAAGGCAGATAAGCATAAGAGTGCCGGGAGAGGCGTCAAGCGCCGGTAGTTTTGAGAAGATAATAATACCCGAAAGGCACGGCTCGCCAATATGGAAAAAAATTGTAATAGGCGACGTGGCGAGGGTCGAGGACGGGCTTCAGGACCTGGTAAGCATATCAAGGTCAAACGGAGAACCCGCAATCGGGCTGGGGATAAGGAAACAGCCGGGTTCAAATTCGGTTGAAGTGGCGCATGCCATAAAGAAAAAGGTGGCGGATCTCCAGAAATATCTTCCCAAGGGCGTGAGCCTTACTGTCCGTTTTGATACATCCCAATTTATCGAGAATGCGGCGGACGACATGAGGTTCGTGCTGATCTTATCGGTTATACTTACTGCGATCGTATGCTGGCTTTTCCTGGGTTCATTCAGTTCCGCGATAAATATTTTTCTGACGATACCAATGGCCATACTCGGGGCGTTGTTTTGCATAAAGATGGCCGGTTTTACCCTGAATACTTTTACATTCCTCGGGCTGTCGCTTGTTATAGGGATAGTTGTGGATGATGCTATTATGGTACTGGAAAACATAACCCGGCACAGGGAAGAGGGGGATAGCAGGGTGCAGGCGGCGATAAAAGGCGCGAGGGAAATAACTTTTGCCGCGCTTGCCGCGACAGTCGCTATCCTTGCCATATTTCTTCCCGTGATATTCATGCAGGGTGTCATAGGCAGATATTTTTTCCAGTTCGGCATAACAATATCGGCAGCCGTCGCGATATCCCTGCTCGGCGCGCTCACGGTGACCCCTATGTTCAGCGCCCAATTCCTGAAGACCCCAAAAAAAACGGATAAAAAATCATTTATGGACGGGATCATGGATTCTTTCCGTGTCTGGTATAAAAAGGTGCTTGCTGTATGCCTGAATAACAGGTGGAAAGTCGTCGTGGGCGCGTTTGTGTTTTTTGCGGTATCAATGGCATCGTTTTATTTTATTAAGGTTGAATTTGTGCCGTCCCAGGACATGTCGATGATGTCGATAACGGTTCAGACGCCGGCAGGTTCATCAATACACTTTGCCGACGATGTATTCAAAAACATTGAGGCGGCAATATCCACAAGGAAAGATGTTCTGGGCATGTATACAAGCATAAACAACACAGGCGGCAGCATGTCGCTTACGCTTAAACAGCCTGGAGACAGGCCTTATGACCCGAAACTTGGCAGAAAACCGACGCAGTCGGATATAATGAACGAAGTCAGGCTGCAGATAAAAGCGGTACCCGGAGTGTCTGTGGTCGGCATTATGGATATGTCGCTGATGGGATTTTCGGCAAGAAGAGGCTACCCGGTTGAGTTTATGCTGGAGGGGCAGGACTGGAATACGCTCTCCGGATTGTGTACTAAAATGACCGATGACATGATAAAGACGGGCCTCATGGTTGACGCGGATGAGGACTATAAAACCGGGGTGAGCGAGGAACTTTTTATTCCGGACAGAAAAAAGGCTTTTAAACGCGGCGTAACCGTGCAAAACATATGCGATGCGATAGACGCGTTTTATGGATTCGAGCAGATCGCAAAATTCACAAACCCGGACAACGGCAAGCGTTATGGCGTGGTGGTCGAACTTGAGGATAAATACAGAACTAATCCGGATGATATTGACCTCATGCAGGTCAGGAATGACCAGGGACAGATAGTTAATATCGGCGATGTTATTACAAAGAAAGAAAATCCGACTGTCCTGTCATATACAAGGGAGAACAGGCAGAGGGCAATAAGGGTGTTCGCTAATGTAGCGCCCGGCAAATCACAGGGAGAGGCTATGGACGCTGTTAAAACACTGGCCAAAAAACTGCCCGAAGGATATCAAATATTTTTTACCGGGTCTTCACAGACGTTCCAGGATTCTTTCAGCAGCCTGTATATTGCCCTTATTCTGGGAATATTTGTGGCATATATGGTTCTCGGAACGCAATTTAACAGTTTTGTCCATCCTATAGCCGTGCTTCTTGCCTTGCCTTTCAGCCTTTCCGGGGCTTTTATAGCGCTTGCGCTGAGCGGAAAAACACTCAATGTATACAGCGCCATAGGGATAATACTTTTGATGTGAATAGTAAAAAAGAACTCGATCCTGCTCGTTGATTTTACAAACCAGCGCAGGGAAGAAGGCATGAACATTCGGGATGCACTGCTTGACGCATGCCCCATACGATTGAGGCCGATCATCATGACATCCATAGCCACTATTGCCGCGGCAATACCATCCGCAATCGCGATCGGGCACGGATCCGAAACGCGTTCGCCCATGGCATATGTTGTGATAGGAGGGGTGCTTTTTTCCACCATGCTTACACTTTTTGTGGTGCCATGTGCCTATAGCCTGCTAACGGCGTTTGAAAATAAGCAACATATGAAAGAGGTACGGAGCGCGATCAAGGAGCTTGACGATGCGGCAAAAACTGGGAACAATGAAAATAAGCCGTAATATGCTTTTTTTCCGCCGTAGATTTTTGACATTCCCGGAACCGATAGCATATAATGAAATAAAAAGGGTTCAAAAGCAAGTGCGGAAATAAGTAAACTTGGCGAGAAAATATTTGAATAAATTATGAAAAGATCCGGTTCGTATAATATTAATTACACGAACTGGCTTGGCGTGAGATGGCGGCCGGTCCTGGAACGCCCGTTTTTATTTGTTGCCCGGGGTTTCCGCGGGTTCCGTGGCGGCCTGCAGGCCCGCTCCTATTTCTTTTATTATCCCGCGTTTTATATAGATGGGCCTTATTATTTTTATTATTTCCGGCAGCTCAAATGAGAACAACAGCGAGCCGGCTATCACAAAACATCCCCCTATGGTGACCGTGAGGGGGGAGCCTATCACGCCGGCCAGCCAGCCATAAAGCAGGTTGCCGAACGTGGAAATGCCAATAAAAGCTATTGTGTAAAAGCTCATGACCCTGCCGCGTTTGTCCTCGTCGCTTATTGACTGCAATATGGTGTTGCTTGAGGCTGTCATAACTATCATGCCGCACCCGGCGATAAATAACATCACCATCGCAAGCGGAAGGTATGTGGACACTGAGAAGCCTATCATGGCCGCGCCGAAGACAAGTCCGAAGATAAAGATATGCCTGCTTAATCCGACCACGCTTTTTCTGGATGCCAGGTATATGGCGCCGCAAAGCGCGCCGGCCCCGGCAGAAGACATAAGGAACCCCATAGTGTGCGCCCCGCCGTGAAATACATGTTTGGCAAACACCGGCATAAGCGCCATGTAAGGCATGCCCAAAAGGCTGGCAAGCGACAGGTTGAGCAGTATATCCCTTATCGGTCTGGATTTCGACACATAATCATACCCGATCTTCAGCTCCCGCATTACGTTCTCGTTCCTGGGAGTGCCAATTTTTTCCTTAACTTTCATGAGGTAAAGCGCGTATAACACGGCGATAAAACTCAGGGCATTGAGTACAAAACACATGCCTTCGCCAACGGTCGCGATTATTATGCCCGCGATGGTGGGGCCGATGAGCCTTGCCGCGTTGAACATGCCGGAGTTGATGGCAAGTGCGTTGCTTATGTCGTTTTTATCGTCGATCATTTCCATCATGAAAGATTGCCGGGCCGGGACGTCAAAGCTGTTTATGAGACCGATGAAAAAGCTCAAGGCCACAATATGCCAGGTCGCGACCATATGCGCGAGGACAAGCACCGCAAGTATGATAGCCTGAAAGAATGAAAGCGATTGGGTGAAAAGGAGTATTGTGCGCTTGTTCCACCTGTCCGACAAAACCCCGGCAAAAGGGGATACGAATATGGAAGGAAGCTGAGAAGCAAACCCCACAACCCCGAGCAAAAAAACCGAGCCTGTAATCCTGTAAACCAGCCAGCTCATAGCGGTAGTCTGAAGCCATGTGCCGGTTAAGGATATGCCCTGTCCGATGAAGAATAGCCGAAAATTCCTGTGCCTTAAGGCTCGCAGCAGGGAAGGTATTTTTATAGTTCTTATTTTTGACATATTTTAAAAGCCTTTCTTTTAAATAGACGTTGTTGATCAGTTTATTTCCATACATTTATTATACAAAAATATTACCGGGATAACAATGAATTTGATACCCGTGTTATTGTACTCTAAAGTGTGTAGTTCAAGCATCGTCACCCCCGCCAAAAAAGATGGCCCGCGCAAGCGGGCCATCTTTTTTGGCAGAGCAATAGAGCGAGATGGAGAACAATAGACAATCTAATCAAATCCATCTCGATCTATTGCGGTCTATTGCTCCCGCGCTATTGTTCTTTGCGGGACTTAAGGGTTCTTCGGTTGACAACCACTCTTTTAACTGCCCCAAAAGGTTCTGTATCCCGTCCCGTCCGTCCCGGCATAAATACGGGGCATCGTCTGAAGGCGATTTTTATGGGAGGCGGCTGGTAAAATACCTGTGAAATATGAAATTGACTTAAAGAATAATACACGATATAATTTGTTCAAGTAATACAGGAGATTTGAAATATGACCGTAAAAGATATAAAAAAAGTGTTATCAGAGTTCAAGGGGGAACTGAACAGCAGGTTTTCGGGAATTAAAGGTGTATACCTGTATGGATCAGTGGCAAGAAACGAGCATACCTCGGAATCCGACATTGATATTCTTGTTATAACGGATGATACTATGGTCGGAATTAATGAGGAAAAGATACTTGACATGGCCTATGAAACAGGTTTGAAATATAACTGTGTATTCGGGGTCGTGGTATGCTCTGTTCGCGGTTGGGACAGGCTGAAATCGGCCGGAAGCCCATTCTATGCGGAAGTAAAAAAAGAGTCAGTCAAAATATAATGAAGGAATTGGTCGGGTATAGGATCAATAAATCAAAAGAAACACTTAAAGACGCAAAACTTTTATTTGATAAAGGCAGTCTTTTTTCGTCTGTAAACCGTTTGTACTATTCAACTTTCTATGCTGTTNNTGCTGTTACCGCTATTTTGCTGGATAAAGGGATTTCTTCGCCAAAACATAGCGGTACAATGTCGCTTTTTAACTTCAATTTTATCAAGACGGGCATAATTTTAAAAGAATACGGCCGGTTCTATTCGTTGTTGTTTGAATTCAGGCAAAAAGGGGACTATATAGATTTTGTGGAGTTTGAAAGGCCGAAAGTCAGGGCGTGGCTAAAACAAGCGGCAAAGTTCATTAAAGTGATTGAGGCAGTTATTGGTAAAAAGGATATATAAATGGTAAAAAGCAAAATTATAGATATGTCGTTTTGTTTTAAACTCCGGCGGTTTGTACTGTACGCGGTTGTTTTTTTTCCGGTTTTCGCCGTTTACGGGTATGGGCAGCCATCGGACACTGCCGGCGGTCACGAAAAGCAAACAACCGTATTGATGATGTCCGATATACATTTTGACCCTTTTGTCGGCGGTGTTGCTGCGGAACTGGAAAAAAGTCCTGTCAGCGGCTGGGGTGATATCCTGAAGGGCCGCGGCCCTGGAAAGATGCCGGATTATATGGAGGACACCAATTACACCCTGCTCTCTTCCGCCATGGACGGGGCCGGTTTGATGTCAAAAGATATTGATTGTGTCCTGATAGACGGGGATATGTTGNNGTGCCATAATTTCGATGCCAAATGTACACTGGCCGGGTTCAGGAAAAAACGCGTATCATTCGCGATAAAAACCATGGAATTTATTTCCATGATGATCGAACGGGCGTTGCCGGGAAAAATAATCTATTTTGTCATTGGCAATAATGACTCGGACAACGGCGACTATAACATCATACCTGGCGGGAAAATGCTCGCTGAACTTTCCGGTTATTACAGTTTCCTCAAAGGTGATGCCTCGGCTGCCGCGGATTTCAGCAAAGGCGGGTATTGCAGGCTGCCTTTTGCCTCCGGCAAGGGGACTGACCTTATCATGCTCAATGATATTTTTTGGAGTAAAAAATTCAAGCCGGAAAAAAAGGCGGCCGTCAAAAACCCGGGCGCGGATGAGATGAAGTGGCTCAAGTCCGCGCTTAAATACGATACCGTTCACGGCAGGAAAGCGTTGATAGCCATGCACATACCGGCCGGCACCGATGCTTATCTAGCGTCACGGGATAAAAACTGCGGGCATGATGACGGCTTTCTCCTGCCGGAGTTTAACAGGCAATTTTTGGACCTCATAAAAGCCAATAGCGCAGTGATAAGCTGTGTCTTCTCGGGCCACACACACTTTGACGATTTCCGCGTATTCTCGGACAAAGGCAGCCCGTATATGTCGGAAAGCATTATCCCTTCGGTAAGCCCATCCCACGGCAATAATCCGGCATTCGAGCTTGTGCTTATGGAAAGCGGGGCAAGGGTAAGGGACAAGGAAGTTTATTATTTATCCGGATTCGGCGGGGAAGGCGCGAAGTGGGCGCTGGAATATTCGTTCTGCACTGCATACGGCTGTGATGCATACAGCCTCGCCGGCCTGTCCCGCGCGGCGGGTTCCATTCAAACGGACCAGGAAACCATGCAAAAGTACCTGCTGTATTATTCCGTAAGCAACCCGATGATGCTGCCGCTGCTTTTGCGCAACAGCCGGGAATACGGATGCGCCCTGACAAGCGGTGATTCGGCGGAATTCTCGGATTGCGCATGTGTTCCGGGGAAGAATTAAATAATTTTAAAAAAATAAAAGGAGTAATAACATGAAGCGTTTGACAAAGTTAATTATTTTTGCCGCATTCCTGTTACTTATATCGGTTTACGCGCTGGAAGCCAAAAAAACATACGTTGCGCCGGCCGATATTGACCTTACAAAACTGCTGCCTCCGCCACCGCCGCAGGATTCAACCATAACTGAAAAAGAGATATCGGAAATACTTGATTTTCAGAATAACAGGACAAAACAAATGGCGGACCAAGCGGCAGCTGACCAGGATGTGAGCGTGTTCAGGTTCGCGGATATACTCGGGCCCGGTTTCACCAGGGAAAGGCTGCCGTTTGCGTCGGTTTTTTTCAATAATGTCCTGGGAAACGAGATCAATATCACGGACCCGGCAAAAGGTTTTTGGAACAGGCCCAGGCCCTATGTTTTTGACAAAAGAGTGAAGCCGTGCCTGAATATGCCGGTTAACGCTTCCTATCCGAGCGGGCATTCCGCGGCCGGCAACCTCATAGCTATCATTCTCGCCAACATGATCCCGGAAAAAAGCGCGGCCATATATGCCCGCGGCTGGGAATTTGCGATGAACAGGGTCATAGGCGGGGTGCATTACCGCAGCGACGCGGAGGCCGGAAGGATGGCCGCCACGGCGATAGCGGCGCTTATGTTCAATGACAGGGGATTTATGGCGGATTACGAGAAGTCAAAAGCGGAGCTCCGCAAGGCGCTTGGATACGCGCCGGAACCTGTAAAGACGCAGTCCGTCGCCAAATAGTGATATTTTATGCTTTTTAGAGACTGTTCGAAAAGCCTTTATGTTAAGTCGCGCCCGTCGCTTACAAATTTTGCCTCGGAATTTTGCGCTTGTATTATAAAGGGGTATCGCGCAAAGGNNCAAGCGCAAAATTCCGAGGCAAAATTTGTAAGCGACGGGCGCGATAAAAAATCACATGGATTTAAGGGTTTTCCGACGGCATCTTACATCTTGCTAAAATCGCAAAACAGACCTCAAAGCGATTTTAGCAAGAAAAAAACACTTCACATCGGCTGAAAAATTGTGTATCATAGGGCATTCATTTTACAGGAGGTTTTAACAACATGATCAGGAAGAAACGGGCTAATTTTTTAAAGCAGTATCTTACAAACAAGATCAGGGTCGCGGAGTTCGGCATCACGAACTGCTGCACGGCAAAGTGTACTTTCTGCGGCATCTGGAAACAGAAGGAAAAAGTGGTCATAAGCCTGGAAGACGGCATAAGGGCCATAGATAAGATGGCCGAGCTCGGGGTCGCGCACATCACAATGACCGGCGGGGACCCGCTTTTCAACCCGCATGTGTATGATTTCATAAAGCACTGCTCGGAAAAGCACATACACACGCTGGTGCTGAACGCGGATGCCAGGCTCCTGACCGAAGCCAACATTATAAAGCTGAAGGAAGCGCATACTGATTTCCTTTGCATTTCCATTGATTCCTACGACCCGGCCGTGGTGGAAGCCTCACGCGGCATACCAGGGCTTTTTGCGCACATTCAGGCAGGGATATTGCTGGCGAAAAAGCACGGCATAAGCACCATGGCGTCGGTCCTCATATGGAAAAACAGCCACAAACATCTTGAAGAGCTTTTTGACAAGATTAATGACATGGGTTTTGATTATATCTCGGTAAACTATCCTGAAATTTCAAAATCAACCGTATATCCGCTCGGCGGGGAATCCGTAATGCTCACACCCAAAGAGATAATAACGGCCATTGAGACGGTAATAAAACTGAAGAAGACCGGCAAGTACCACATTCTCAACAACGTATCTTCCATGAAAAATATCATGAACTACCTGGAACATCCCAGCAAGGCCGAGTACCACTGTTATGGCGGGTCCAAGGTTCTCTTTATAGACTGGTTCTTCAATATAAATCCGTGCATGCACCTGCCCAAGCCGCTTGGCTCGCTGTGGGAAATGACAAACAAGGACCTGAAAATGATAAAATGCAACCAGTGCTCCATGAGCTGGTACAGGGATTTTTCCATGTATTTCCACGGGCTCAAATCAATCAGGCCGATCTTTGAGACGGCTGGATTGTTTAACCGCCTGTCGGCGAAGCCTAAAAAAGTAAAGATTGCGAAATAGGAAAAGTATTTGAAATTAATTCAGGGGGGATGGGTATGAAAAAGTCAGCGGTATTATTGTTTTCGGTTTTTATACTGGCATCGTTCGTTTGCGCGGCCGACGCGGTAAAGAAAGTGGAAAAAGACGTGAAACAGACGGCTTCCGACGTAGCTAAAGCCGGGCAGACAGCGGTGAAAAAAGGCGCTGAGGCCGGTAAAGCGGTTGCGGAAAAAGGCAAAGAAGTTGTGACAGGCGCGGCAGCTGCGACGACCAAGACAGCGGTGGAAGTGGGAAACGACACTAAAAAAGCGGGAAAATCCATCTGGGAACACATAAAGGAATTTGGAAGAAAAATAAAGCATCTTTTCTCAAAATAGAGCGGTAAATACGACTAAAAGCCCGGGGCCGAGAAATTCATCCCCCGGGCTTTTTTTATAAGGAGAAAAAATGAACAAATTCGGAAAAAACGTTTTAATGTTGCTGTGCCTGGTTTTGTCCGCGTCTGTCCACGGGGCCGTAAAGAACAAGGGCGTTTTTATCATTTATCCCGTGAAGGTCGATGACGGCCCTGTTACGGTCTATAAGGTATATGAGAACGGCGACACAAAAATGATAATGCAGATCCAGTCCGACGGACTTCCTGAAGCCGCCGGCGGCGGAGAACGCTTCCCGATGGCGTCGCCCGATAACAGGCATATAGCTTATTGTGAAGGCGAGGCTGTGCTGGTGAGGGACGCCGAAGAAGGCTCACCGAGGAAGATATTTGTTTCCCGGGGGTCAAGCAGCGGCCTGATAAACGGCTGGTCGCGCGACGGAAAAAAACTGCTATATCATATCGTCGAAATGGCCGCGGATGAAAGCGGCGAATATGATAACCAGCCAGCGGGAAGGCCCGTTGGCAAGGCTGAAGAAGGAATAAAACCGGGATATTATATTTACGACACCGGCTCCGGCGCATCGGTGCCGGCAGGCATAAAAGGAAAATTCATTTGCTGGGGTTTGGGCTATGATATGGTGTGCCAGTTCCCTGAAGAAAGCCCCGGCGAACTTGTGAACATTGATATTTCCGGAACACTAAAACCGCTGTTCAAATATCGCGGCAAAGGGAAGAGCGAATTAAATCAGATCAGCCTGGATTCAGCTTCAAGCAAAGCCGTTGCCGTGGCCGGTACCGCCGGACAAACCAGCGGCGTCATCCTCATTGATTTTTTGAAAGTGACTTCTGTGGGTGTGACCGGTTCCGGCCCATGGGGCAGGTTCCTTTTGCCCGGTATTTCCCCGGACGGCACAAAAATATCATGGATGGAAGGCGACTATGACAGGAAGGAACGCTCATACATATACAGCACTTTTGTTGTGAACGGGAAAATCGTTTTTAAAACCAGGGATTACCTGGACGAATATAAATGGATATCAAATTCAGCGGTGGCGATAGTCACCAGATCGGATGAGAACGTCAACTCAACCGATGAATTATACGTGATAAACGCCGAAACCGGGAAAATATCCGGAATGACGCCGCTGAAGTAAGTAACGCCGGTCATAAGACCGGCATATGTCTTAAATGCCGTATGTCGGATATACAATTGGACATCTAAATAATTGTTGACAAAAAACGCATTTATTGTTAAATTTTGTCTGTGAAATAAGGGGCCGGGAAGCAAATTTTTTTTGCTTTTTTATTTAAATATTTTAATAAAATTTAAGGGGAAAATCATGAAAAAGAAAACCGCGATTCTGTCTGTCCGTATTTTATCCGTAATTATACCATTTTTATTATCTGGTTTTCTGAACGCCGCAACCCCGACAAGGACGGGGACAATCACTAAAACTTCCACCCCTACAGCCACGGCCACTGCCACACGTACCGTGACCCGTACTGTTACTCCGACCGTTACGCGGACAGCGACAAAGACCGTCACCCTTACGGCCACAATAACCGTGACAAAGACTTCGACGAAGACAACCACGCCTACCATCACACGGACCGCTACAAGAACAAGCACTGTTAGCGCTTCGCCCACGGGAACACGCACCGGCACGAGGACATTGACGGGAACTGTCACCCAAACCGCGACAAAAACATTTACAAATACCCCGATCGGCACGGCCACAAAAACGCTTACGGCTGTAATTACTTTTACCGGTACCGTTACAAATACTTTTACATCCACCGCAACCATGACCAGCACTGGCACGGACATTCCGACTTCAGTGCCGTCCGTGACGTCCTCCTGCACGGCAGTACCCTCCTGCACAGCGGTACCCACCTGCATATACGGATGGGGTTATGATAACAAGGTTCTCGCGGCTTATGAATTTGAAAATAACGGCAAAGACACCAGCGGCAACGGTTATGACTTAAACCCGGTGAACCTGGGAGGAGCATATCAGACATCCAGGTCTAAATACGGGGCGTATTCCTATTATAATGACGACACCGCGAATAATTACGACAGGTTCCCTGTATCGCTTGAAAATGCCCTTGCTTCACACAGCGCTTTTACGATAGAGTTCTGGCTTTATGTGCCCGACAGGTTCCCGGGCACGCATTCGCTTATACCAGTCACCCGCGGCAACAGTGTGAATGTTGATAATAATCTAATTTTCCAGGTAAATGACAGCACTGACTGGGACCCGTGGGGCGGCACATGGGCCAATTTCCAGGTAGGTACAACAGGTACTTTTGCGTATGGCTCATCATACCCTGAAACCGGCTGGCATCATTTCAGCATTGACTGGAACGGCGCCAGTTATATCCTTTATATGGACGGAACAGCCATAGCGCATGTCGATTCAAATGTAAATATATTCACCGTCGATTCAGGCGCGACATTCGGGCTTGCTTCATGGTTCGGGAATACGTATGCCGGCGATTACGGCGTGCCTTCGGTATCCGGGCTGGACAGGCTGATAATATCGGCAGTGGACCGCGGAGGCAGGGAAACCATATTCGGCGGTTGTTTTAGCCCGACCAATACGGCTACTATAACCCTGACAAGTCCGCCGACACTGACCATAACGCCGTCTTTTACAATGACCGGGACTTCTTCAATGACGAACACCGCTACAATGACTGTAACTTCCACTATTACGGGGACTGTTTCGGCGACATGGACACGGACCGTCACACGGACTATTACGCAGACGGCGACAGTGACATTTACCGCAACATGGACCGTAACACCCACGGCAACACAGACGGTCTCTCCCACAATTACCCTGACAGTCACGCCGACCTCTACCAGGACATGGACGCCTACGCTCACTCAAACCGGGACTAACACGGCCACGCGCACCGTTACAGCGACAATGACGCGGACTGTGACGGCAATAATAACATTGACCCCGACCGTAACAATGACGCCTACGCCTTCATTTACATCCAGTCCGGCCAATACCCAGGCAGCCACGCTCACGCCTTCGCCGACTTTTACCGCGACTTTATATATTTTGACGCAGACGGTTACGCCCGTTGCGACTGTAGGCTGCCCTTACGGAGGGGCTTATGACGGGCATTCCATCGCTGCTTATGAATTTGAAAATAACGGCAATGACAGCAGCGGGAACGGATACAACCTTTTGGCCGTGAACGCCGGCGGAAGTTACCAGGCCGGAAACTCGAAATACGGGCAATACTCTTATTACAACAACAACGCATCAAATAATTACGACAGGTTCCCGGCCGCGCTTGAGACGAGGCTTGCTTCGCTTTCTTCTTTCACGATCGAGTTCTGGGTTTACGTGCCAGACAGGACCCCTGGGGTCCACTCTATAATCCCTGTAACCAGGGGCGGCGCCGGAGGGCTTGCGAACAATCTTTTGTTCCAGGTAAAAAACAGCAGTGACTGGTCGCCTTGGGGAGCTGCATGGTGTAATTTCCAGGTCGGTACAACCGGTATTTTTCTGTCATCCCCGGCATATCCGCAGACAGGCTGGCATCATTTCAGCATAAGCTGGACAGGTTCGTCTTACAATTTATATATGGATGGATCAAATATCGGGAACATAAGTTCATCAATTAACATCTTTACCATTGATTCGGGCGCCACGTTCGGTCTCGCTTCATATTTTGGAAATACTTACGGCGGCGATTATGGAGTGCCCGCTGGTTCGGGCCTTGACAAGCTTATAATATCGGATATCGACCGGGTAGGCGCGGAAGCGGGATACCTCAGTTGCTATAGCCCCACATGCACGCCCACAATAACCTTGACACTGACTATTACCATGTCGCCGACATCCATTTGCGGAAGGAACCAGGTGCCGCCGTCCGACCCGTCGAAGCCTTTTGTCTGGTATGATTTTGACAACACCGCAAGCGACCCGTATCACAGGCTTGATAATAAGGCCAACAGCGGCCTTAACGCCTGGACAGCCGGAGCCGGAAATGTCATGTTCTATCCTATTTGCCGCGGCGTCCTTCCTGTTGAGAATTTTGACAGCACACACGCGGTAGGGCCTTTTGACAAAATAATAAACCTTGAGCTTACGCCCGGAGTACCGCAAAGGACGCATCAGATCACGTCGCACTTTAACATGTGTCCGTGCATACTGCGTCAGGGTGACCTGACGCTCGAGTGGAAGCAGTACATGAACAGCGACCTGATTGTTGATGATTTAGCCCAGGCTCCGCGCGATAATGACGTGGTATTTTACCTTACGTCGAACGGGTATAACGGCAACGGGGACCAGCAGAGGATCAAGATATACATGGATAAACAGCAGTTCGGAAGTGATACTTACCTCATGCTGATGATGGAATATACAGGTTGGACCTCGGTCGAAAGGACCGGGGTTAAAGTTGAAAATCTTTCCGCTTCACACGCTTCGTAAGGATGGTACAGGTTTGTGATTAGCTGGACCGGCGCTTCATTTACGCCGGGAAACTCCGGCAGCGGACCCATAAGTGTGAAATC
>PMTB01000051.1 GCA_003167475.1 candidate division FCPU426 bacterium
TTTGCTTTCGTAGGGGTGACCTGTTAGGTCACCCGCGGCGGGAATGCCTGCTGTCCCCTACGGGGGAATGCATAAGATATGGCAAGCTTGGAAGGTATTATAGTAGAACTAATGCTGTGGTCCTTCTCGTATCGTTCGAGAGTCGAGAGTTGATTAGCAAGCTTGGAATGTATTATAATAGAACAAAGGCTGTGGTCCTTCTCGTATTGTTCGAAAATTGAGAATCGAAAATTGATCAACGGGTTTGGAAAGTATTATACAGAGGAGATTAATTGTGACTAAAGTTTACATTAAAACCTTCGGGTGCCAGATGAATGTATATGATTCCGAGCGCATGGCCGGCGTGCTCGGGGCATCTGATTTTGAGGTTACCGATGATGAAAAGGAAGCCGAGTATGTCGTTATAAACACCTGTTCCGGGCGGCAGCATGCCGAGGACCGGGCTTTGAGCTATATTGGCGCGGCCATAAAAAACAAGAAAGTCATCGTAGCCGGGTGCATGGCCGAGCGCATGCAGGACGAGCTTATGGCTAAATTTCCCCGGCTGCACGCGGTCGTGGGGACATTCAACTTTTCAAACATAACTTCCGCCATAAACAGGGGAAAAAAAAAGATATTTGCGGGCGTGACGGAGGAAAAATACCCGGTCAAGCTGCGGCGCAATGAAAAAGTCAGGGGATATATCACCATAATGCAGGGCTGCGACAATTATTGCGCGTATTGCATAGTCCCCTACGTGCGCGGCAGGGAACGCAGCAGGGATGTCGAAGGCATACTTGCGGAGATAAGTCAGCTGGCAACGGACGGCTTTAAGGAAGTCATGTTCCTCGGGCAGAACGTGAATTCGTTCCTGGATGAAAAAACCAACACCAATTTCAGCGGGCTCCTCAGGAAGTCGGCGGAGATACCCGGCATAGAGCGCATACGTTTTATGACGAGCCACCCGAAAGATTTAAGCGACGAACTAATTGAATCGATCTCGGCAACGCCAAAAGTCTGCAAGCATGTGCACCTTCCCCTGCAGTCCGGTTCCGACAGGATATTGAAGATCATGAACAGGCATTATACGGCCGAATGGTATTTGAGCAGGGTAAGGAAAATAAGGGAAGCCATGCCGGGCGGGGCAATTACCACCGATATACTCGTGGGTTTCCCCGGCGAAACTGACGAAGACTTTCAGCAGACACTCGAAGTGATGAGAAAGGCGGGTTTTGACGCTTCCTATATATTCCAGTACTCCCCCAGGCGCGGCACAAAAGCAGCCCTTATGGAATCCCAGTTGGATGAAAAAACCAAACTTGCCAGGCTAAACAATGTGCTTGAATTACAGAAAAAAATAAGCGAAGATATCACAAAGAGTTACCTGGGCCGCAAAGTGGAGATACTTGTGACCGGGCCAAACATGGTGGTCAAGGGAATGATGGAAGGCATAACCGACAACAGCAAGAAAGTCATCATTCCCGGGGACGGTTCCATGACAGGGAAATTCTTCAGGGTGAAAGTTATAAGGGCCCAGACAGCCATAATGGAAGGTGAAATACTCAAATGAAAAAAATACTTGCTGTTTTATTTGTTATGTTCGCGCTGAACCTGCCCGCGCGCGCAGCTTTTTACGGCGCCATGGTCGAGGAAGACGCGTATATTTCCGCGAGTTCCCAGTTTGAAAAAAAGGATTACTCCGCCGCTGCAAAAGAGTACGCGGCTTTCCTTGAGAAATTCCCGGAGAGCAAATACAAAGCCCCGTCCCTGCTTAAGATGGCCGAATTGTCGGAGAATATAGAGGACGCCATGAAATATTATAATATGGTAATCAATGATTTCCCCGGAACCCCATACGAAGCCGAGGCTGTATACGGCCTGGCAAAGCTTTTTTACGCCGGCGGGGACTATAAAAAAGCCAGGGTTTATTTCAATATAATAATAACGAAGTTCCCGTCAATGGTATGGGTGGAGGAATCCTACTACATGCTTATGCTCTGCGCCGGGGCGGAACATGACACCGCAATATTTGAAAAGGCCTACGACGAATATAACTCAAAGGGTTATTTTTCCTTCAGGAGCCGCGTGAATATGGCTTATGCCGGGTACCTTTTCGGTAGCGGGAAATATGACAGGGCCATTGTCATGTACCGCGAATTGATCGACAAAACCCAGGGAAAGGACGGCAATATATATATGCCCCTGGTTTACCTCAACGCGTCACTTGCCGCCAAAAAAATAAATGACGATAAGTCCGCGGAAATGCTTGAGAACGACCTTAAATTCAAGTACCCGGATTCGCCGGAGGCCAAAGGGGGCAAGCCGGCGGAAGAAGGAAAATTTTCACAGGCACAGCCCACGGCCGCCCCCATAAAGCCCTCCGGGCATAAGGCCGCTGCAAAGGCGGTAATTAAGGAATTCTACACCATGCAGATAGGCGCGTACTCAAATAAAAAATTGTGCGACCTCACCGCGGAAAAGTTGATAGGAAAAAAATACGAGGTCTTCGTGAAAAAGGACGGGAAGTTCTATAAAATATCGGTGGGTAAATTCGCGACCAAGCAGGAAGCGGAGAACTTCGCACCCGGCATGGCAAAAAAGGAAAAGCTGAAAAGCTGGCTGATAAAGCAGGCGAGGGAGTAATAAGTGTAAGTTATCAAGCCAAAAGCCAAAAGACAAAAGTTAAGTTGTAAAGTGTTTAAGTCCTTCTTAAGTCTTTAAGGCTGGCCTTGGAACTTCATGTGTTTCGTTTTACTTTAAAAACTTGTAATTATTTGTACCACACTTAACTTTTGTCTATTGGCTTTTGGCTTAACAACTTAAAGGAGGTTTTCATGAAGGATATTTTTTCAGTCTGGTCCAAAACTCGTCAGATCGTCATCATAGCCATTACAGCGGCAATTTATGCCTCCACGCTTATCCCTTTTAAAGCCATACAGATAATACCGGGGTTCGTTGAACTGCGCCCGGCTTCCGTATTCCCCATACTTTTTGGAATATTATTCGGCCCGGCGGCCGCATGGGGTTCGGCCATCGGTAATGTGATAGGCGACGCGTTCGGCACGCTCTCGCTTGCCTCCATATTCGGGTTTTTCGGGAACTTCTTTTTTTCATACACGGCGTTCCTTACCTGGAACGCTTTTGTGAAAAAAGAGGATGTCGTGATGAATTTCAGGCAGGTTTCCGTTTTTACGCTCGCTTCGCTGCTTGCAAGCATTATCTGCGCGTTTATCATAGCTGCGGGATTGTACATGCTTAAGATACTGCAGCTGAACGTGGTCATCACCGTCTTCATAGTGATCATCGTGAATAACACTCTTATGGGCTCGGTGCTCGGGACAATACTTATGAAGCTGCTCTATAAGCGGCTGAAAAACACGGGATTAACCTACAAAAACGAAAATGATTGATATAAAGGGCCTTAAATACAGGTACTCCAAAGATCTCCCCTATGCCATAGACAATGTCAGCCTGGAAATTAAAAAAGGCGAAAAGGTCCTCATCGCCGGCCGCAACGGCGCGGGAAAGACGACCCTGTCAAAAATACTCAGCGGCCTGATACCGCATGTGGAGAACAGGCCCTATGAAGGGTCGTATTCATATGACGGGGCGCCCGTAAAGGATATCAAATACAGCCAATTCGTGAAAAAAACCTCCATACTCCTCCAGGATTTTGAGGCCCAGATAGTATGCACAAGCGTCAAAGAGGAACTCATATTTTATCCCATGAACCTGCAGGTCAGGTACAAAGAGAGCCTGGACCGGGCCCAAAAACTCGCGGCTGTCTTTGGGATCGAAAACCTGCTTGACAAAGAAATCAATGAAATGTCGGGCGGCGAAAAACAAAAAACCGCTTTTTTAAGCCTGCTCACAGCCGGGTCCGAATTCCTCATTCTTGACGAGCCTCTTACCGACATTGACCCGGCCACGCAGGATTTTGTACTTGAATACCTGAAGGCGTACAAAGGCACGCTGGTGGTCTTTGAGCAAAGCGCCGCGTACGCGCCGTATTTTGACAGGCTTGTGGTCATGGATAAGGGTGCCATCGTCTCCGACAGCGGCATAGAAAGCGCGGCGGACGCGGTATTAATGGAAAAAAGCGGCCTTATGACGCAGGATATTTACCTTGCCGCGGGCTGTTACGGCAGGGACGCCGCTTCCTGCGTCAAAATAGTCGCGGCCAACCTTGTCTTTGACGAAAAAAAATATGTTTCGCTCACCGCCGGCAGGGTAAGCGCCGGCACGGATATCATACAGGTGAAGAACCTTTACTACGCTTACAAAGGCGCGGCAAAAGAGTGCCTCCAAAATATAAGCCTGGATATAAAAAAAGGCGATTTTATAACGGTTGCCGGCGAGAATGGTTCGGGCAAGACCACCCTCATGAAAATAATAGCCGGCATATACGGGGATTTTGACAAAGGCTCAATCACATATAAAGGCAGGGATATAAAAACCTGCCCGGTGCTCGGGGACATCGGTTATGTTTACCAGAACCCGGATAATCAAATATTCGCGGACACGGTCTATGACGAGATAGCCTTTGCCTTAAGGCAAAAGGGATTCAAGGAAAGCACGGTGAAAGAAAAAGTCACGGCTGTTATGGAGGTTTTCCAGCTTTCCGGCAAAAAAGACACGGACCCTTTTTCCCTCCCCAAAGGCGACAGGGAAAAGACTGCCTGTGCGTCGATACTGGTCGTCTCGCCCGAAGTTGTCATACTTGACGAACCCACCACCGGCCTTGACCACATGTCCCTAAAGGGGCTCATGGATATCATAAAGGGCTTAAACGCCAAAGGCACTACGGTGATAATGATAACGCATTCCATGGAAACAGCCGCCCTCTATGGCAGGACACTGCTGGCCATCTCGCAGGGCCGCGTGGTTTTTTACGGGGATAAAAGGGATTTTTTCAGGGACCAAAAGCTTGTGAGTTCGGTAAAGGCGGCAAGGACCGGCATCATGGAACTTACTATGGAACTTAATTCAAAACTTCTGCTGAACATGGACGAATTCAGGCTCTGCTGGGGAAAAAAATGAGCGTTTTTTTCTACAGCAGGCAGGGAACATTCATTCATAAACTAGACCCCAGGGCAAAACTTGCCTGCCTCCTGCTTTTATTCACAGCGGCCGCGGCGGCCTCTTCGCTGGCGGCGCTTTGCCTGATAACGGTTTCGCTTTTGCTGATGTTTTTCGCCTCAAAAAGCCTGCGTTCCCTTGCAAGGATGGGACCGCTTTTTATTTTCACAGGACTTATGACATTCCTTCTCTGGATGCTTTTTTATGAGGGAAAGGACGTACTGGCGGGATTCGGGCCAATTGTCATATATAAGGGCGCGGCGACGGGTTCCGCCATAAATACGCTGCGCTTTATCAGCATGCTCCTTAGCGGTCTGCTGTATCTCTCGGTCGCGTCCCTGGAAGACCTCTCGGACGCCATGATACTTTCAGGAGTGCCCTACAAGGTCGCGTTTACGGTTTCGCTTTCCTTCAGGCTCGTGCTGATATTTGTCTCCACCGGATACACCATAGTGGAGGCGCAGAAGGTCAGGGGGAATAACGCGGAAAAAGGAACTGTAGTAAAAAGGATAAAAGCCTATGTGCCGCTGCTTATACCGCTGATAATTAACGGGATAAAAAAGGCCGAAACCCTGACATACGCGCTGGAATCAAAGGGATTCTCACCGGATAATAAGATAGACATCAGGGAAAAACACTCGTTCAAAATATGGGATACTGCGGCAATACTGCTTTCGGCCGCGGTTGCCGCCTGCGCCATAGCGTCCGGCTTAAAATAAAAGAGGCGCCGGAAGTTAATGACCGGCGCCTCTTTTACGGTGATTATCTTATTACGCTAACTTTATCCGAGCTGCTGTAGTTCGCTGTTTTTACGTTGACGCTGTATATACCGCTGGCGACCTTCCTGCCGTGATCGTCTGTCCCGTCCCAGTAAACGTCATACTCGCCTGACTGTTTATATTCCGAAGAAACAATAGTCTTCACTGTCACTCCGCTGCGGTTGACAATCTTGACGGTGCAATTGCACGCGGAATAAACTTTATAGTGTATCATGGTCCTTTCGCCCAGGTCGGGGTTTATTATATTTTTGTAAAGTTTGACGTCCTTGCCTGAGATCACGGTGCGGGTAAAGCTGCCCGAGCTTGTTCCGTTCGTTCCGCAGATATCCCTGCCTGTGACAACGATGGTATCTATGTCGCCGAACCCTGTTTGTTTCGGGTAAACCACGGTGAATTTCCTTGTTTCGCCGGGCATGGCAGAGGCAATATATGTCATGCATGTTATATTGCATTGTGCGGACATGGTGCCGGAAGCCTGCGCCTGGAGGCCGTGAGGGCAGACTTTAACGGAGGGCGGGGCTGAAAGCTCGCTTGAACTCTCCACGGTTATTATCTGATTGTCGCTGCCTTCCGGGTCAGCGGCGATATTGACCGTAAAGCCCGGGGTTGCCGTGCCGTTGCACGGCATTTGTGTGACTGTTACTGTCGGCGTGACGCTCGGCGTGGACAGGGCGGTATTTGTCATGGTGGATGTGGATGACGGCGTAAATGTGGGTGAGACCGTGGCTGTAACCGACATTGTGATTGTATTTGTGGGTGTTAAAGTCGGCGTGCAGGTGGAGGTAAAGGTGACGGTGAATGTCGGCGGCAACGTGGGCGTATAGGTGGCGCTCGGCTGGGGTCCCACAGTGTCGGTGGGGGACGGGGTTATATTTTTGGAGTCGCATGAGCACACAGGGCATGAAGCCGGGCACTCGCCGACAACATACATGTTCCCGTCATCGGAAGTAAAGAGCAGGTTGTCCCTGTATGACGTCATGTTGGAAAAATTGGGCGCCATGGAATGGCAGACGAAGTCCTTGCTGCCTGTCACGGTGTCCAGCATGACCATTTTATCAATGCATCCGGTAACATATAGCTTGGCGCAGACGATTATGCAGGACATATTCGCCATGTTATCCTCGATATAAACTTTCCACTTGATGGTGCCTGTTGACTTATCAAACCTGTATACGAAACGGTCGTCTGAACCGCAGTAGTAGCTGTCATTGTCCATCGCGCCCGAGGCGTTGCAAAAGCTCCCGGTGTATTTTGACCATGCGGTGGATCCGTCGGCCTTGTTAAGCTTCACTATCTTGTCGCCGACAGCGAAGAAAATCCCGGTGTCGTCGATGCTGGCCGAACTTTCCATCATGGCGGCCATATTTGTTTTCCACTTTACGGACCCGCTTGCGGTATCTATGGCGTAAAAGTAGTTGTCCCAGCAGCCTATGTAAGCCACATTATTGTCATCGACGGCCGGGCATGCTGAAAACTGGCTCGAGCATACTTTGATTACTTTTACCGTATCTCCGGTGTCGGCGTTTACGACCACAAGCTCGCCGGCTGATGTGCCCATATAGATCATGTTGCCCTTTAGTGACGGTGCCGGATTATTCGAGTAAGTGCCGCCGCCTCCGGCCAGGTAAAAATATCCGGTCATGCCTACGCAGGGTTTATCCCAGAGTACGGCGCCCGTCGTCTTGTCAAGGGCCGTAAACGAATTTGCTTTCGGGTAAATATAGGCGCCATTATAAAGAACCCCGGAGCAATTCATGGAACCGCCGTTATTATACGGCGAGGCCCATTGCAGCCTTCCAGTGGTTATGCTGATCTTCTGGACGCCGGTGCCTCCGTTATAGAAAATATTGCCGTCATCGTCGACCAGCGGAAGCGCGCCGTTCATCATGGAAACGGGGATCTTCCATTTGATGCAAAGAGGGGTGGTTATGGTGACGTCGCATTTTTCGGCCTCATGTTTGCAGTTGCCCTGGAATTGGTCCCAGGAACCGAAAATAACCGGGCTTAAAACCAATAATGCAAGCAGCGTTATTAATCTGGTTTTCATGGTCATTTACCCCCTCTTTTTCTGACCCCGGTGGATACGTCCTTTTTTGCCTCGGATGGGGTCGGGACCGGGAATAGTATATTATTTTCTATGATCACCTTATTGGCGGAATCCATCAAAGCGCCATAGTCGATGTTAAAATCCTGGCACATGTCCATCCAGGAATCGCCGTTCCTGACCATACTGATAAGTTCTGTCAGGGGTTTCTTGGCTTCATGTGCAATGCAAAGCAGTTTGAAGCAGTAGTACGGCGAATAACCGGATTTTTTGGCAATGTCACAGTCGGATTTTGTGAAATGGAATTCCTGCTGGATAAGCAGGTAAAAAGCGTCCCTTTTTTCCTTTGCGTCGGCCGAAACCTGTGCGGTTTTTTCAGCGTACAAAGCGGTTGAAAATAAAAATAGTGCAAGGAACATCAAGAAAACCGGTCTTTTCCTCATTTTAAACCCTCCCTATATTTGTTTACCCTATTGGACATATTATATACGGAATAGTTCCATAAAACTACAAAATAAATGTAATGCCGAGCCTCTGCGATTTTTGGCTGTTGTTTATCGACCCCAAAGTGTACTCGAAAACAAAGTTTTTCAGCATGACCCCAGCCCCCAGGCTTAAGGTGTATCCGCTTTCCTCATATACATTGGCCCCGCAGCGCAGGTAAACAGCGTCCCAGCAAAAATATTCCGCGCCAAAATTAAATGATTTTTCCTCGCCAGAGGACGCGGGCAGGATTGTCCCGGCTTCGGCCGATACGTAATCCGACGCGTTTATTTTGATTTTCATTCCCAACCCCAGGCGCAGCAAAACCGGCATGGGGTCCACGACATTGATGTAAGCTGATTGAGTGCCCAAATTCTGCAGGGAAACCCCGAACCTGAAGATATTATACCACATCAGCGCGCCCGCATCAAACGCAATACCGTTCTTGGAGTATTTGTAAAGGTAACTGCCGAAGTATTTAAAATTGACCCCGCCGGAGAGGAACCCCAGGAACTTTTCCGATACCGAGGCGCACAGGATATAATCGTAGTTTGCCACAATGCCCTGGTTATTCCCGAACTCGTCTATCGCCATGAAGTCGGAAGTGTAGTTGTACGTGGCTGAAAATCCGAGGCTGAAATCCTTCATGGGAAAAGCCGCGGAAAAATGTTCGGTCGACCGGTCATATATATCGATCGTATGCGTGCCGCTGAGTTCGGGCCTCACATCGAGGGCAATCCCGGCCGGATTGATGAAAATGGAGCTGATGCCGGAAGCCGTGGCCACGAAAGCCCCGGAAAGCGCGGCCGGCCGGGCGTCAGTGAACGAGGTCAAAAAATCGCTGCCTGACATGCCCGCTTTTGCCTCAAGAGCGGCGCACGGAAAGAGGCTGAAAATAAAGGCTGACGTCAGTATGATATCGCGAATTTTTGCCATAATATTCTTTCCGAGCGGTTTTTAAAAACCGCTTTTACCCTGTATAGGAATATTCCCGAAGCGAACTTTATGCCGCTAAAGTTGGAGTTCATTATGTAAAAGGCGTTCATGCCGGTCTTTCCGGAAAAATAATACTCGTTTGCTTTTTCGCCTGATACGGTGTAAACGGTAAGGGTGATCGCGCAATCATTGGGCAGCCCCAGTACGACCCTTGCGGAATCCTGAAAAGGATTTGGAAAGCACCCGAAAATCTTAAATTCCGCGGGCACAGGGGTCACAGTCCATGTGGGCGAGACCGTGTATGTCATTGTCGCCGTAAAAGTGGGGGTAAAGGTCGGCGAAATCGAGGATGTGGGAAGGGCGGTAAAGGTCTGGGTTATGGAAAATGTAGGGGTGATTGAAGGAGTGGATATCTGCGTAGCGGTCGGGCTCGCCGTCCATGTGGGCGAGATAGTGGGGGTATTGGTGAGCGTCGGAGAGGCGGTATAGGTCAGTGTCCATGTGAGGGTTATGGTTGGCGTGAAAGTC
>PMTB01000137.1 GCA_003167475.1 candidate division FCPU426 bacterium
CCTTACTTTATCAGGTAATGCGGGCTCCGGGGTAGGTGTCGCCGGGGTCACGGTATAAACAGGAGTTATCGGCTGCGTATTTACGGCTGTGGCCGTGTTGGCCGGGGCCGTGGACTGGGGCGTGAATGTATTTGTCGGGACTATCGGAGTGTTGGTCGGCGGTACTGTTGTGGCTGTCGGAAAAGAGGTGGAAGTGTAGGTCGGCGTCGGGTCAATGATCAGCACGTTGTTTGAGAAAACAGGAGCTGAGGCGACTACCGATGAATTTTCAAGCCCTGCCGAACTGCCTGAAAAGTTTATTGTTCCGGCGTTTGTGGCCCTGTAAATCCATGTGAACATTGCGGTGCCGCCGGCGCCAAGCGAACTGATATAGTTGGGCGTAGGCCCCGCGTAGACGGCAGCGCTGCCGCCCAAGGATATTACCTGGGTGGTGCCGCTCACCATGGACGCCGCCACATTACCCGCGTTGGTTATGCCCATGACCACGGTGATGTTCTGGTTTGTGACCGGGCTTGAAGGGAATGCCGATATTACCGTGTTGAGCATGACGCCGGTGACGGGTATCGCTTTTTTTGTGTCCATTGAAAGCGCGCCTTTTACCGGGTGTATGGCCGATACGGACGCGTAGTTCACGCAGTTGACCCCGAAGTTTATTATCCCCGGGTTTGCCTGCGCCACGACCGTTATATTTGATGACGCGCTTGCCAGCACCGTGCCCGTGCCCCATGACAGGACATTATTACCGGTGACCGAGGCTGCGGGATTTGAAGACAGTAATGTCATGCCCGGCGGCAGTGTATCCCATATGGATAGCTGGCTCAGATTGTTGCCGGTGTCGAGATTTCCGAAATTTATGTAATATGTCACCGTGTCGCCGGCTTTTACGCTCAGCGCCTGGGAGGATTTATTTATGGTCACGTAAGTCACGTATACATACGGCTGCTGGTCAAGGGCCGTGAAAGAAGAAACCAAGGACCTCTTTTCCGACATGTTGAAATAATATATGCCCGGCGCTGACGGCGGGTATAACCCTCCCCCGCCTGTGCTTCCGTAGGTTATGACAAGTTCCTGGTCAGGACTCAGGGTAAGCGGGGTTATTGTCACAGCGTAACCGTTTATGTATATATTCGACGCGGCTATCACAGACTGGGTGACTCCCGCGGCCATGACCACGGCCGAGAGGTTGCTGCCCGCGCTGTACGTCGTGGGAGCGGGTATGAATGCCGGAGGTATGTCTATCTCAACCGAGCCGGATGTAAAAGCCGTGGCTGTCCCGGGTTTATAATCTATATTTATAAGCGGGTGGTAGGCGGCAAGAGATATCGCCGTGGGTGAAATATCCGCGCTTCCTGTCTGGCCCAAAACCGCGCCGGCCATAAGCAGGAACACTGCCAGAACCGTTAATTTTTTCATTTTAATCCCTCTCCTTTTGATATTGCGCTCTGCAATATATTATTGCTGAAATAATGCGCCGTTCCCGCGCTGTAACCTGCGCCTATGATGGCTGTTTTTTTCAGGAGTTTTTCCACAAGAACCGAATATACGTCCGGGCCGAGCCCCTGCTTTACGGAATTAAGCCTCAGGTATAAAAGCGACGAAAGCGACTCCGCCATCACCGCGTCAGGCCCGTTTTCGTCTGTGCAAGCCTGTATGTTTTTTATGAACCTTGCCGTGTCTATGGTGCCGTTGAGCCTTAAGTTCCCTTCCGGGTCCCAGTTGGTGTTTTTCAGGAGTGTGTGGCAGGCCGCTGTTTTTTCCAGCGTCCTGAGCATCATGTTTTCCAGTGCCTTCATGTCTATTTTGGGTTCAAGCTCCGAGAGAAACGCCTTCCTGATCTCCTCGAAAAATTCCAGCGCCCTTGCCGGCTCCACGCCTTTCGCGCCGGTTGAAACCTCGTCTTTTTTTGATTCTTTTTCTATGGCTTCGGCCCTTCTCATGAGTTCGTCAACGTCGGTATCAAATTTTTCCACGGGTATTGCCGCCGTTGTTGTCTCGGTTTTTACCGTTGACGGGCCCTCCAGGTCAAACTGCGCGAATTTATCATGCACTACTTTCGGTTTTTTTTCGCATACCACCGGCGGGTCCGGTTTGAGCGCCATTATAACAGGTTCTTCCTGTGTGCCCGCGGCCAGGGACCCAAAAATCTCCCCGAGATCGTCTCCGCTGATTGTCGTTTCTTCACGAGTCATGTTTTCCACCTTTGTCAGGCTTCCCGTTTTGATTCTATCAGGGCGTCCAATATGACGCCTTCTATCATCCATGCCACATGTTCCATGAATCCCCTGCTCTCTTCCCCGTTATAGCCCCTGACAGCCTTGATAAGGCCGGAGTTCCCGGCTACTATCAGCGCCGCGAAAGTCAGCCCCGCTCCCCTGTACCTTGCGGCTATTTTTATCACAAGTTTCAGGTTCGTTTCTATAAGGGTGCGCCTTACAGCGTCCTTTTCGGATTTTGACCCGTCCTTCAGGAGTTTTTCGGCCAATGCCGAAATCTTTTCATTGCTTATGTCCTTTATCTTTGAAGTTACGACTATATAGTCCTTCAGCTGCTTTTCCTCAATCCCTATTAGTTTGAGCCTCATTTTATTTCTCCTTGTCCGCGTTTTTTCCTGCGCTTTCTTTTTCAATGCACTCGTTCAATTTTTCAATTATTATTTCCTTGTCCATTATTATATAGGGATGTTTTTTTACAAATTTATTGAATGTAGGCAGGGATACTTTAAAACATTTGGCCGCCTTTTCCCTGCTTAGTGTTGTGTCCATTTTAAAGCCTCCTTTTACTCTCCCTTGGTAATAGAGCAATTACCATGCCTTGAATTAAAGCCATACAAACATGGCTGAAACGGTTGGGGTTTCACAGGGTGGAATGATACTGATAGAATTATTGACAGGGTTGATGAGGTGTTGACAGGGGGAATTCGAGGGGAAGTTAAGTGGTTATAAATACTTTTGTGCCATGCTGTCATTGCGAGGAGCCGTTATTTGATTATGGCGACGAAGCAATCTCTGTTTTTCGATAAGCTTTAAAAACATACCTTGCTCCGCAGGTTTTGATGGAGACCAGATTGCTTCGTCGCTGAAAAGCATGCTCCTCGCAATGACGATTCACAAAAACGCCAAACAAGTAGAGTTCAGTTATTTCCCAGCAGGTAATCATACTGCCCCGTGTTCATTTTTATTATCGCCTTTATTCTCTCCGGGTCCTGTAATTTACCCGTGGTTATCAGTTTGATTTTCTCATAATACTCCGCGAGGTTATGGTCCTTTATCATATTATTCCCGGTCCTTAATGTGTCCATGTAGCCGTCGGGCAGATCCCTGTAAATGTGCCCGACCTTTTCAAAAAACTTTCCTTTTAAATGTGATATGAACGCGTCCGGTATCCCCAGCCGGTCCACTATTATTACGTTTGGCCCGGCGAAATATCCAGGGAAACCTATGGCGTGAATGGAATAAACCTGCCTTGTTGTTTTTGCGTCTTCCCTGTGTTTGAGGGCGTCGGTGACAAATGTGTTATACAACATCTTCGTGCTGCCTTGCTCTGTTATTTTCGCAAGGGAGCTGCCGGGCGCGTAAAATTCCCTCGGCGGCACGCTTTTGTTCTCATTGTCCACGAGCTTATCAAGCAGGAATGAATACGACGACGGCGCCAAGGCCAGCATGAAAGAAAACAGCACAGCCGTGATAAAAACGCCCGGCCTGAATAACCGCTTTTGCCGGGTCAGTATCAGCACCGCCATAAGGAACGGGACGGAAAAAAACCTGCCCTGCATGAAGTCCCCGCCTATGCGTATGAAATATAACAGGTATAACAGTATGCCCGCGGAAAGCATCATTGTTTTTCCGTTATCCAAGTCTTCCTTCCTGTAATAAAACGGCAGGCATATCCCCGCAAGCATGACAAGGACCGTAAGTAAATCAAGCCTGGCTGAATCCCAAAAGTAATAAAGGCCGCTTGATATGTATTTGAATAGGGAAAACCCGCGCGCCATCTTGGCGTAATATGTATTTGGGACAAAGAAGCCGTAGTAATAAAGCGAAAACGCCTCCCAGCATATCAGCGGGATAAACCCGGCTGCGCAGGCAAGCAGCCCCGCCTTTTTTTTGTGTTCCATCACAGTGAAGCCCAGCGGCATAATAAACAGCAGGGCGCTGTCAAGCCTCGTGAGCATGGCCAGGGACGTTATGAATGAAAGCATGAATATTTTTTTCAGCGTTGCCCCTGCTTCCATATAGTATATGAAAAAAAGCAGCGCCAGCAGACAGAGCATGGGGTTTTCAAGCCCGGAAGTGGAAAAATCAATGAATGATTTTGACAAAACCAGCAGCAAAGCGGCGAAAGCGAATTTAAACCTGTCGTTGAGTTTTATGCCGAGGACCATTACAGTCATGGCCGTAAAAAAGAAACCCATGATAACAAAGCTGTAAAAAGGGTCGCGGAGGAAATAATAAACAACGGTGAAAACAAACATCCACAGCGGATGGGTGTAAGCCTGCACGCGCTCCGTGGAGTTCCATGTAAGGCCGAAACCGTTAAGAAAATTGTCTGCGGTCCTGGCTGTTATATAAGCGTCGTCGCAAACCCAGGCTGTCCTGAGCAGGGCCGCGGTCATAAATACCACAACCGAAGCCGCAAGCATCCAAACCGCTTTTTTATAGGCGCCGTCCGGCGGCGCATACGCGCCATTTTCGCCGCCACGGTTGACATACACCGCGATATATCCGAAAAAACCAGTGTACAGCAGTGAAAAAACAACCTGCCATAAATCCTTTATTATCCCGGCGTCCAGCGCTAAAGCGGCCGCGGCGCAAAAAAACATCATAATCCCGTAAATCCTGGGCAGCGCCGGTTTTTTCACCGTATAAAACAGTACAATAAAAACAGCGGCCATCATCAGGCCAAAAAACAATAAGCGCGCCCCTTCCCCGGCCAGAGCGCCGTATAAGGCCCGCATGAGTCCCGTCATTTCATCCCTTCAAGCATTACTTCTATTTTCTTCCTCATTTTTTCAAGTTCCGTTATTTCCGCGCTGTTTTTCGCGCCTGTTTTGCCATCTGCATTTATACCGGCCGCCGCCGCGTCCTTAAGTATGTTTTTTTCTTCCTTCAAGAGATAAAGCCTCTCATCCGCCTGGACCGCCTTGCCTTCCAGGTATTTTTTAAGGTCGTCTTTCGCCTCGGTTTTCAGCGAGCCTATCATTTCCCTTAAGTCAAAATCTATCTGCAGTATATCCCTATACTCATCCAGCGCCCCCATCCATTTCTCGCGCTCGCTGAAAAGTTCCTTAGCCCGGCCGCATTTGGTTTTAAAGCACTCTTTGAGCTGTTTCGTATACTCGTCGATTATTATCATGATGTAAGTGAAGCGCTCGTCACGCAGGGAATTTATCTCGCTGTTGAGTATGTACTGCCTGTATCCCGTCTTATTGCCGGACTGCAGGTAATAGCTGAGTTTCATCGAGCTTAAGGCCCCGTTGATGCCGCCCTTTTCCTTTTCAGCCTTGAGTTCGTCGATCTTTTTTGCCGTATACTCATACCTTACTTTAATCCTCTTGAGTTCGGCCTGCTTCACCGCCAGGACTTTCCCCGTGTTATCAGCCTTTGCTGTAAACTCATCGAGAGCCTGAGCGTATGCCCCGGCATATATCAAGGTTAAAAGAAATATTAGCGCTGTTTTTTTCACATTTACCGCCTTTCCGTCTATTTTATATTTTAATGCCTTTTTACACACTTTAAAATCGCAACCCGTACCCCGGATGCGATTTTAAAGTTTTATATACCGTATTTTTTTATTTTGGCCAGCAGCGTTACCCGGTTTATCTTCATCATTTCCGAAGCCCTTGCTTTGTTGCCTTTGGTTTCGTTCAAAGCTTCGAGGATCAGTTTTTTTTCATAATCGTCCATTTTGTTGTTCAATCCGCCGCCCTGCGCGGCGCCCTGCTGCACTTTTGAATGCACTTCATAGGGTATGTCCGTTTCCTCCATCATTTCATTTGCGCACATGACCATTATCCTCTGTATGATATTCTCCAGCTCCCTTATGTTCCCCGGGTAATCATAGGCGCTGAGCACTTCCAGGGCTTCCTTGCTTATTCCTTTTGTCCTGAAATTATTGTACTCCGCGTATTTTTTGACGAAGTATTCCGCGAGCTCCGGTATGTCTTCCCTGCGCTCGCGCAGAGGGGGCATGACTATCTCCACCACGTTTATACGGTAATAAAGTTCCTGCCTGAAAGTGCCGGCCTTTACCGCTTCCTTGAGGTCCTTATTTGTCGCGGCTATTATCCTCACGTCGGACTTGATGGTTTTTTCCCCGCCCACGCGCTCAAATTCCTTTTCCTGTATCACGCGAAGGAGCTTTACCTGCAGTTCAAGCGGCAGGTCCGCTATCTCGTCGAGGAATAAAGTGCCTTTGTCAGCCAGTTCAAAACGCCCTTTTTTGGCGTATGAAGCGTCCGTGAAGGCGCCTTTTTCATGGCCGAACAGCTCGCTCTCGAGTATACCCGGGGCAAGCGCCGCGCAGTTCACTTTTACCATGGGGTATTCGCTCCTGTGGCTCTTTGAGTGTATTTCCTCGGCTATGAGTTCCTTGCCTGTCCCGGATTCGCCGGTAATGAGCACTGTGGCGTCGCTTGATGCGGTCTTTGCCGCGACTGCGAGTATGTTCTTTAATTTTCCGCTCTGCCCTATGATGTCTTTTTTAACGAGGGATTTTAAGTATGTGTTCTCCTCCCGTATTTTCTTTGATTTTATGGCTTTTATGACCATAAGGCGTATCTGGTCGATGGAAAAAGGTTTGGTGATGAAATCAGCCGCGCCTTTTTTCATGGCGTCCACGGCCTTGTCGACCGTTCCGTAAGCGGTGATTATTATAACGTCGCAATCCGGCCTCTGGGTTTTTGCCGCCTCAAGCACGGCTATGCCATCGGCCTCCGGCAGTTTAAGGTCGGTTATCACTATGTCAAAGGCGGTTTCCTTTATCTTTTCCATGCCTTCCTCGGCCGAGGCGGCCTGGCTCACGGAAAAGTTCTCCGTGGATAAAGCCTCGGTGAGCACTTCCCGAAGGCCGTCGTTATCCTCCACTACAAGTATGTCCCTCATCGGTTATCTCCATTCATTCCGTTTAAGTTTTTAAGCCAAAANNAGCCAAGAGACAAAAGTTAAGTTAAAAACAAGTTAAGCAAGTTGATAAGTTTCACAAAACCAAGCCTGACAACGGAACCTTTGCAACTTAAACCCTTAAATACTTTACTTTTGTCTCTTGGCTTTTGGCTGGCATCCAACTTAAAGTGTTATTTTCACTTCCGTCCCCTTGCCAACTTCGCTCTCCACCGTTATCTCTCCCCTGTGTATCTCCTTTATTATCCTGTATGAAATAGCCAGACCCAGCCCCGTGCCTTCTTTCCTGCCCGTAAAGAACGGCTGGAATATCTTCGCTTTCATGGACGCATCCATGCCTTTACCGTTGTCTTTCACTATGATGACGGTTTTATCCGCGTCATGCGCCACATAGAGGTCCACCGTGCCCTGCGGCTTGTCCAGCGCCTGCCAGGAGTTGATGATTATATTGTACAGGGCCTTTTTTAAAAGGTAAAGGTCGGCCTTTATCTTCGCACCGTGCTGTTCGTAGTGTTTCACCACCGCCGGCCTTGCTTCCTTCGGGAGTTCTTCCACGACGCTGTCAAGCATCCTGGATATCTCCTCGTCCTGCATGTCGGGGGTGAACTCCTTTGTGTAGGCCAGGAAGTTATTCAGGAACTCGCTCATCTTGGTGCAGTTTTTCACTATGTCGGCTGAGAATTTTATCACCTTTTCATCGGTTGTTTTTTCATTGATCAGTTCGGCATATCCCGATATGGCGCCGAGCGAGTTCCTTATTTCGTGGGCCACACCGGCCGAGAACTCTCCCACAGTCGCCATTTTTTCCCTGTTTAAAATATAATCTTCCAGTTCCTTTTTCATGGAATCCAGGGTCCCGGCAAGGACGGTTATCTCCTCATCGCCTGTTATCTTTATGTCCTCCCTGAAGTTCCTTTTCGCTATCTGCTCCGCCTTCTTTTTCAGGGCCTCAAGCTTCCTTGTGATGCCGCGGGAGAGCAGTATGGAAAGCGCTGCGGCTATGGCAAAACTTATAAGGCCTATAACTCCCAGTGTGTTTCCGTACTGGTTTAAGTACCGAATATACGCGACAGACGCTTCAACGGCCACCACGTACTGCACTTCGTCTTCGCTCTCCACAGGCACGTAACTTGTCTTATAATACATGCCTTCCGCCCCTTTATAAAGCGGGGACGACGCGTTCTCCCCCTCAAAAGCCTTCTCTATCTCATAATGGTCGAGGTTCACGAAGAATTTTTCGTTGGATTCAAGCGTTGAGAGTATTATTTTCCTATCGGGACCGATTATAAGTATATCCCTGACCTCGGTTATATCCTTAAGCTTCCTGAGTTTTTCCCTGTAGTTATCATAAATTTTCCCTTTGAGTTTGAGGTATTTCAGTTCCGAAGATACGGCCGACTGGGCAATTATCTCACCGGCTGTTATGAGGCGGTTTTCCATCTCGGTTTCAAGATTGGTGCGGATCATATTGTAAGTGATGGCGCCGTAAATGGTAATGACTATGGCGGAAGCAAGTATGAAGTATAAAAGCACTCTTGTACGCAGGGTCTTTATTATCATTAACGCTCCTTGAACCGGAATAAAGCACTTTCGCTTATTATATCATTAATTTCTATTATAACAGGTTTTGTTTTTTCCGCCGTCCGCGGTGAGAGGGAGCAAGCCCCCTCTCTACAAATTCTTTTTAAACGTCTTCAATATAACTTCCTTCTGTTTCTTGTTCAAAAAATCCGCCCTTTTGTCCCCGGATTCTATGGCCTTTGCCAGCTCCTCCATATCCTTAAACTCGTTGTAAATGCGGTACTTCGTCTTTTCCCCAACGCCCTTTATCTCGTCGAAAACCGACTTTTTCAGTTTTTTATTCGCCAGCGTCGTGCGGAACGCGTTGGCGAACCTGTGTGCCTCGTCGCGCACCCTCATTAAAAGGAACCTTCCTTTTTCCTTTATCGGAACCGGATGATTTTCGTATGGCCTGAAAACCTGTTCTTCCTGCTTTGCCAGCCCTATCACGTATATATCCACGCCCACCCTTTTTAAGGCTTCTTTCGCGGCATTGACCTGTCCTATGCCGCCGTCTATTAGTATAAGGTCCGGGAAATATTCCCCCTCTTCCTTGAGCCTCGAGTACCTGCGCTCGACCACCTCGTCTATGGACGCGTAATCGTCTATCTGGCCGACCGTCTTTATATGGAAATGCCTGTAATTTTTTTTGTCAGGCTCGCCGTTCTTGAACACCACAAGCGACCCGACCATCTCGGCCCCCGCGGAATGCGATATGTCTATGCCCTCTATGCATTCGGGCATGTATTCTATGCCGAGTGATTCCTTCAATTCCTCCATTTGTATCAGGTATTCCCGCTTTATGCTTGTCTTTTTTTCCTCGAACTTTTCCTCGGAGTTCGCCTTTTCCGCGAGATTTTCATCCACAAGGTTGAGCAGCGGGGTCGCCTTTTCGAATACCACCTTTATATTCTTTCCTTTGAATATGTAGTTTTCAAGTATGGAAGGGTCGACTGAATTCTCCGGCAGAATGACCTCGTCGGCTATGGAAATGTTCCTTCCATAATACTGGGCGAGGTAAAGTTCGAGCGGGTTCTCATTCTCGGGTATGTCCTTGAATATATTGATGGTCTTGCCGGTGAGCCTTCCTCTTCGTATGTTGAACACGCCGAAGTAATAGGCGCGGTTCTTATAGATGAAACTGACGACGTCGGTGTTCTTCTCCTCGCGCAGCACCATTTTCTGCTCCGTCATTATCTCCTCGACCGACCTGATGGCGTCGCGCGCCTCGGCCGCTTTCTCGTATTTCTTCGCTTCGGAATATTCCTGCATCTGCTTTTTCAGTTCCTTTATCACAGGCGCGTATTCACCATCGAGGAATGATTTGACCTTCTGGATGGATTCCGAATAGGCCCCGTCGCCGACGAACCTGACGCAGGGCGCGGCGCACAGCCCGGTGTCATAGTATATGCACGGCCTGTTCAGGGGTTTTCCCGAAAGGTCCAGCGTACACTGCCTGACCTTAAAAATCTTGTAAATCATGTTCATGACTTTTTTAGCGTCAACAGCGAAGTACGGCCCGAAGTACAGTATGGATTTGTCCTTTGTGTTGCGCGTGGTGTAAACCCCGGGGTATTTGTCCCTGATGTTTATCATTATATATGGATAAGACTTGTCGTCCTTGAGGAGGATATTGTATTTGGGTTTGTGTTCCTTAATGAGGGTGTTTTCAAGGATAAAGGCTTCAAGTTCGTTGTTTGTGACTATGAAATCAATGTCCGCTATTTTCCCGGCAAGCTGTTCCGTCTTTACGTCCTTCTTGCCCCCGCCAAAATATGATTTAACCCGGTTCTTAAGCACCTTGGCTTTGCCCACGTAAATAACGGTCCCGGAAGAATCCCGGTATATGTAAACGCCGGGCTTTTCAGGAAGGGAATTTATTTTGTCCTTATCCATGTTACCACCTGGGCCGCGCCCGTTTTGCACTATTATAATTAAGAGCAACCCACACTCTTCTACTCTCTACTATCTACTTTCTCGAGTATTTGACCTTATGCCAGGTACGCCTTCACCGACCCCATCACTTCTTCCGCTATCTTCTGCCCTTCCTCTTCGGTCTCGTAACCCGTCACCTGCACGCGCAGTGTGAATATCGTGGGGATGCTTGTCAGGTTTACCATAAGCCCCATGGCGCCCTTTGTTGTTTCCTCGCCGTTAAAAAAGATCTTTACCTGCCTTCTTTTCTTTTCATACGCGTCCACTTTCTTGGCAAGGGCGGCGCAGAATTTCATGGGGTCGGCCAGCGACACTGTCTTTTCTGCCTGCGGTACTGTGTGTGTGCTCATTTTTTCTCCTTTTTTTAAAGCCTGTTTCATCCAAATATATTTTCCGGCAGCGCCTTTTTCAGTTCTTCAATGACCGCTTCCGCGTCTTTATTGTCCGTGCTCAGGCAAAACCTGTTTATTTTTCCCCGGTAATTGAAATCGATAAGCCCCATACCCGCGGAGCTTTTCCTGCCGGTATTTTGGCCTGCCCTGGCGTCAAAGAGGCCTTTTCCTGTTGTCATATTCATCCGCATGCCGCTTATCAGCGCTATCTCAAATGACCTGTTCCATCCGGCGCCTAAAATCTCGTTCCTGACCTTCATCATCCCAAGGCCGGCGGTTATAATTTCCCTTCCTGTCAATCCCCAGTAAAGTATTGACGCGGGAAGCAGGGACACAGCCGCCCAGGCCAGCCACACCGCGGTCAACGGCGGAAAAGAATTTCCGGAAAGCCTGATTATATGGGACGTGGCCGCTATTGCGCCGTAAGTCATGGCAACCAGCCATAAGGACAAAAATACCGCAAAAAGCCCCAGGTTCCCGGATTTGACCGTTATTTTAAGCCCGTCAGGGGTCATGCTTGAAACAACATTGTTCTTCATCATCAGTATTTCGTTGTCATCCCGGGCATCACTCCTCCATGTTTGTTTCAAACATGTATATTATAGATTAAATATACCGCTGTTTCAATACGTTTTTACTGTAAAAAGAATTGGAAAATACGTTTCATTTTTTATTTTTATACGGTATAATTGTAAAACAAAGCAAAAGGAGGTGTTTTATGGCTGAAGAAAAAAAGATCGAGATAAAGGCCGATGCCGCAGGCGAGATCAAGGTCCCGGAAAAGAAACCCGTATTCAAGCAGGAAAAACCGTGGGAACATTTTAAGAATAAACAAAACGGTAAAAACTTCAAATCGCACGGAACCACCAACATGAACAGAAGGACGGGCGGAGGATAGGTTTTACAACACATATGAAAAAAGGCGGCCAAAAGGCCGCTTTTTTTTGTCTGTCATTGCGAGGAGTCGACTTTGTACTACGACGACGAAGCAATCTCTGTTTCTTGATAAGCCTTCGAAATTATGCCGGTATGAACCAAAAGCTTATCATAAAACAGAGATTGCTTCGTCGCCAAAATACAGGGACGGCTCCTCGCAATGACAACTAAAATAAAAAAAAGGCAGCCCTAAAGGCTGCCTTTTTTATTTTCAAGCTCAAAACTTCAAACTTTCTTTATCTTATTTTTTAGCCACTTCCGCGTATATCTTCGCTCCCTTGATCTTCTTGCCTTTGAGCGCCTGTATTACGTCGTCTACGACCGTGGAATCTATCTGAACGAACGTGTACTTGTCAAAAAGGTCTATCCTGCCTATCTTTTCGCCCCTTATTCCGGACTCGCCTGTGATGGCCCCGAGTATGTCACGTACCATGACCCCGTTGCTTTTCCCGGCGCTTATGAACATCCTTGTCATATCCCCGTCCGCCATCCTCGGGCCTTTTTCCCCGCGCTCGCTTCTTTCTCCCCTGGGGTTCCTGTCGAATCTGTCTCCCCTGGAGCCCCTGTCGTTCCTGTCGTACTGTTTGTAAGCCGGCGCGTTAAGGTCGTTCTCAGCGCCTATCTGCGCGTTCTCTTCGTCCTTCATTATTATTTTAACAAGCGCCGCGGCTATGTCCATGGACGAAAGGTCCTCTTCCATAAGTTTTTCAATGACCTTTGTCTGCGTCTCAAGCCCGCCCGTCTCTATCTGTTTTTTCACCTTTTCCATGAAGTTCTTGATCCTTTTTTCCTCGATATCGTCCCTGGAAGGTATGGTGCCCGGCTTGATCTTTATCTTCGCGTACCTCTGTATGTCGCGCAGCTTGTGCATTTCGTTCCCGTATAAAAAGGTGTAAGCCGTGCCGCTCTTTCCGGCGCGTCCCGTCCTTCCTATCCTGTGGACGTAGTATTCCTCGTCAGCCGGGATGTCATAGTTCACGACAGCGTCGATATTGTCGACATCTATGCCGCGCGCCGCCACGTCGGTGGCTATGAGTATGTCGCACTGCGCGGCGCGGAATTTTTCCATGACCTTGTCGCGCTGCTGCTGGGTCTTGTCACCGTGCAAACATTCCGAAAGGTAGCCGCGCGAGCGCATCTGGTCCGCGAGCTCGTCGACCATCTTTTTCGTGTTGCAGAATATCAATGTCGCCTTATAGTCGTTTGAATCGAGCACGCGCGTCAGAGCCTCTATCTTTTTGCCGTGCTTTACCTCGAAGTAGAATTGCTCTATGTTCGGCGCGGTCAGCACTTCATGCGTTATCTTGACGTATTTCGGGTCCTTCTGATAATGTTTGGTAAGGTCGAGAATGGGCTTGGGCATGGTGGCCGAAAAAAGGACCGTCTGCCTGTCCGCCGGGGCCGACTTTAATATCAGCTGTATATCCTCTATGAATCCCATGTTGAGCATTTCATCCGCTTCATCGAGCACCACTATCTTGCAGGAATCAAGCTTGACCGTGCGCCTTTCAATGTGGTCGATCAACCTTCCCGGCGTGCCGATTATTATCTGTACCCCGGCGCGCAAAGTGCGTATCTGCCTGTCTATGGGCTGGCCGCCGTAAACCGCGAGCACGTTAAACCCCTTTATATGCTTTCCGAGCTGCCTGATCTCCTCAGCCACCTGCACCGCGAGTTCCCTGGTCGGGCACATAACGAGGCCCTGTACATACTTCACCTTGGGATCTATCATTTCCAGCAAAGGTATGCCGAAAGCCGCAGTCTTGCCCGTGCCCGTCTGCGCCTGTCCGATAAGGTCCACTCCTGTCTTCATGAGCGGTATGGTCGCGGTCTGGATGTGGGTGGCTTCCTCAAACCCCATATCCGCCACTGCTTTTAAGATCTCGGGCGATAGGTCCAGTTCTGAAAATTTAAGCTTGGTCATGGTCATTTCAATTACCTCGTTTGTATGGATATAAAAATATCCAAAAGTTTTTTTGTGATTTTTTTGCGGTAAAAGGCTTTTGCAGGGGTTTTTCTCACCTGATTCCAATTTCTCACCAAACACCATAAAGGCTGTCCACACCTAAATCACACGGCCGGGGGTTGCCCGGCAGAATTTCTCACAGCGATATTATTGCATTTATGGGGATTATAAGCAAGTGTTATATTTTTACCGTTCTTGTGCTAATTTTTAGATACAGACCTCTGATGCGATTTTAATATCAGCCGTTCCTTTTGTAATAAAAAGCCGCGCTCAAAGCCACGCCTATGAGCACATTAAGGAACAGATTCGTGACAAGCCACGGATACACCAGCAGCGCGACGCCGATGGCCATGAGAATTCCGTCCTGCCTTTTCCTGCCGCGGTTGAAAGCATAAACCCCGAACGCCCCGAATATGGCCCCGGTTATTATCATGCCCGGGGTAAATTGCGACATCAACCCCTGCTCGGTACCTTTCGGCATTAGCGATGAAGCGTCGTTCACCTGCTTGCTAATTTCATCGGCTTCGCCGCCGAAAACCGCAGCCGCAGCGATAATAAGATTGAACATTATCATTGATAGTTTTTTCAATTTCCACCTTTTTCCGTTTGCTTCCTGTTATTTTTAATGCCCTAAACCGGTCCAGGGCCATAAAGATACTATATCACAATCCGGCGGTATTTTCGATTTTTTATTACAGGACTGTATTTCAGACAGATTCCCTTATTATCAACTCAGCGTCTAGAATGACGTTTTTCGGCGATTTTAACCTGCCTTTGACGGCCTCGTCAATGATATTTACAGCCTCCATCCCCATCCCCTCGATAGGCTGCCTCACTGTGGTAAGGGCCGGTTCAACCGCGGCTGCCACATCCATATCATCAAAGCCTATCACTGCCAGGTCGCGCGGTATCCTGATTCCCTGGGATTTCGCCTCGATCATGAAGCCTATGGCAACCGTATCGCCGGCAACGGAAAATATCGAGTCGAGCTTCTTCATCTTTTTCCCGAACTTCTCAAGCGAGATGCGCCCGGATTCTATGCTGTGGTAATCCGCCTTCACTATATTACCGGCGTTAAGCTGGATCCCCGCAGCCTTAAGTCCTGCTTTAAAACCAAGGTACCGCTCGTGAGCGGCCGATTCGGTGTCTGACGTCTGCGGGTCTATGATGACACCCGGTTTACTACGGCCGGCATTGACCAGTTGCTCCGCGGCCATAAAACCTCCGCGGAAATTATTAACCTTCACGGAATGCAGTCCCGGTATCTGCCTTTCGATAAAAACCACGGGTATTTTGCTTTTTACGGCGCTGTCAATGACATCCTGTTCCGGCGTGATGCTGAGCACTATTATGCCGTCCGCGCTTTGGTCCCTGATTATATTCATTATTTCATTTCCGGCTTCCCTGGGGGAGCCGTTCCTGGGGGACTGGAACAACAGCGAACTTTTTGCCCGCCCCAGTTCCCTGATACGCTCCTCCACCCCATGCGTGACAGTGGGAATAAAAGCGGAGCCGATCTTGCCGCAGATAAAGGCGATGATGGAACTATGGGTTTTGACGGGAAGGAACATCTTTCGGTTATAGATTATTTCGGTAATCTTTTTATTCACATGGGGCAGGGCTGTTATGACCCTGTTCTTGCCGGATTTATCCTCTTTTTTTACTGTCCTATTCCTGTCATTTTCATTCATAAGAGCCGGCCCCCGTTGCTTCTTAATCCAATTATAGACAATAAAAAAGCGTAAAGCAAATTTATTAGGGGGTGGGTTTAAAATTAAATAACACTGTAGAGAGGGGGGGGGGGG
>PMTB01000089.1 GCA_003167475.1 candidate division FCPU426 bacterium
GATACTGTCGGAAAAGCCTTAATGACAGGTCGTTCCCGGCGCATGGTAAATTTTTCTATGGATTGTGCGCCTGTATCATAAGGGGTTTGGTAGCGCACAGGCCATATAAAAATTTGCCATGCGCCGGGAACGATAAAGAATTACATGGATTTAGAGGGTTTTCCGACAGTATCTATTCATATAAGCTAAATTTGCATATTTTGATTTTTTTTCAATTACCCTAAAATCGCAACCAGACCCCAAAACGATTTCAGGGTATGGTTAATCGTTATATTTTACACTAAACCTCTGATTAAACTTATAATATGGTTAACCGGTTCAATCTTTCAGCGTGTTAATCGTGTAAATACAAATAAACATAATTGACAAAATACATCACACGTGATATGCTTATGTTAATTACTGGAAATCTACAAAACAATAATTTAATTGGGGTGAAAAATGAAAGAAAAAATTATCGGAATCGGCGCCACCGCCAAATTAAGCGGTTTATCCGAAAGGACGCTGCGTTATTGGGAAAGCCTGGGGTTGATCAAGCCTATCAGGCTCCCGTCAGGCCACAGGAAGTTCTCAAAGACAATGGTGAAAAAAATTATCGCCATACGCGAAATTCTTGCCAAATATAACTTAAGGATCAATGACCTTATTACCTCGTCGAAGTTCCTGCAGGACGACCTCCTGAAGGATAAGGTTGATTCCCCGGATGTGTTTGACCTGAATATCACCCTTGACTCCGAGGTATATGAGTTCGCAAAGAAAAACGGCAGGATAAACCCGCTCTCCGGCCTGCCTGACGCGCTTTTTGTACAGCAGGAAATAAGCCGCAGGATGGATGACGACGCCAAACTGGCGGTATGCTATATAGACATGAAGGATTTTAAGTACTACAACAACCGCTACGGATATGAGAAAGGCGACGCGGTGTTAAAATTTCTCGCGGCCTCCATATATGATGTGGTTAAGGAAAACGGGGAGAAAAACGACATTGCGGGGCACTGCGGAGGGGATAATTTCGTCATAATCACGAACCATGACAGGTATTCGAAGATATGTTCCGAGCTGATCAAGTCTTTTGACCTGCTTATAGAACAGCACTATGACAAGGAAGACAGGGCCAAAGGTTACATAGTCACCAACACGAGGCGCGGGGAGGAAATAAGGACCCCGCTCATGACGCTGTCCATCAGCATAGTCTGGAACGCCAAAAGAAAACTCTCCCATCACGCCCAGGTCGAGGACCTCGCGACAGAACTGAAACAGTACGCGCAGAAGTTCCCGAAGAGCGAGTTTGTGGTGGATAGAAGGACCAATTAAGCAAGGTCCAAAGTTCAAGTTGTTAAGCCAAAAGCCAAAAGACAAAAGGTAAGGTAGTGAAAGTAAAGTGTTTAAGTTGGAAGAGCAAGGGTTTTAAATGCCTGCCGAAATGGAGGCACTACTTAACGACTTTTTACTTATAAACTTAACTTTTGTCTTTTGGCTTTTGGCTTAAAAACTTAAAACGGATTCCGGCCCCCGGTTTCAAACCCTTAGCCTTTTTCACTTCACCAGTTTTTCCGTGATTGATATGAAAGGGTCTATATCCTTTCTCTCCGGGTTTATTTCCTTTACCTTCCTGAACGCTTCCAAAGCTTCCTTATAATTATTCAGCTTGTAATTCGCCACGGCCAGGTTGAACCAGCCGCTTTCGTATCTGGGCTCGATTGCCAGGCACTGCTTATAGAGTTCTATGGCGCCTTTTATGTCGCTTAAGTTGTAATGCGCGTTTCCCATATTGTAAATGTATTCGTGGTCCTTCGGGTAAAAATCATGGGCCGCCGTGAAGTATTTCAGCGACAGGTCGTTCAGCCCGTTATCCTCAAAGTATGTCCCGGCGGAATTGAGCGACACCGAGTAATCTTTTATGTACAGGTCTATGGCCCTGTCGTCGGGGAACCTGGCGTGCCGGTCAAAGAGCCCGCGAAAATTATAGAACTTCCACATATTTTCCTGCATGGCTATGTACTGCGGCGAAACCCGGGCGTAGGCCGTTGGCAGCACTTTCTGCAGGATGCCGCGGGGCACAAGCTTCAGGTCCTCCCCGAGGGCGTTATCCTCAGGTTTGTTGTAGGAAAAATAGACCGGCATCCTCGCGAAGTTCATCTTAATTAGCGCGTTTATGATATACCCCGTGGACTCAGTGCCTATATTTTCCGAGGCTAGCCGCGGCACCGATACGGACGGATTTTGGCGCGTTATCGAGTCGCGCACCCACTTCATGGGCAGGACCGCAGAGCCGACAAGCGTGATATCGGGCCTTAATTTCTTGGCGTATTTTAAGTACCAGGAGGGGAAGACAACGCCGTCGCCTGTCACAAAGATCATGGAGTTTTGTTCGAGGGAATCAAACATGTTCCTGTTGTAGTCATAAGCCATAAAGTAGCTGCTTTTGTCCAGCCGCGGAGCGGCGTACCAGGCCTGGGCAGCGATAAGGGCCGCCGAAAAGAGGGTCATCATAAAACCCGGGTTTATTTTCAGTTTTTCATGTAGCCACGCGCACGAATGATATATTCCTACGCCTATAAAGACGGAAAGGGGGAAATACACGGGGGTAATGTAGGTTTCCATTATGAAAAGCCTGTCAGCGGCAAGGTTCAGGTATACCGCCGTTACGCCGAGGAAGAAAACCACGATGCCGGCCAGGAAAATGAAGACGTTTTTGTCGCGCCTGAACAATATTGTCATGCCCGGGATAAGGAAGAGAGCCCCGGCAGCGGCGTATTCCGCGGATACGCTCGTCATGAACTTCCATACCTGAGACAGGGAGCCGGCCAGGGAGCGGGTCAACTCGCTGCGCACGTACTGCCAGCGCGTCACCATTTTAAAAAAATTATCCAGGTTTGAAGGCTGCCCCCAGTTAAGGTACGCGGTATCGGCGCGCAACGGAAGGTAAAGATAAATGGCCAGGCCGCTTATGAAAAAAAGCGATATGAACACTATGTTACCGGGTTTAAGGTTCCTGAAGGCGCCGGCTTTATAAAGGAAAAAAGCGTAAAGCGGCAGCAGGATCTCCTGCGACATGTGGTGGTGCCCGAGGCTTAACGCGTAAACAAACGAGAACAGGTAAAGGTATTTTGTTTTTTTCGAATTGTCCCTGTAAAGGGCCAGCATTATGTGGGACAGGACCAGGGTGAAGAAAAGGTTAAAAATATATATGCCGCCTTTGGCTATTATGGACTGCTCCCAGATGGTATAGCCGAGTGAAAAGATGAGGCCCGCGGCCGCGGACATGAGCCTGGCATGTGTTTTTATGCCGGCCAAAGGCGCGAGCCTTAGAAAAAACAGGTAAACAAGCAGGAAGTTAAGCAGCGACATGAAGGCCGAGAAAAGATAGACCCTGAAGGACACGTCGCCCAGCGGAATAAATGTGAAGAGCCTGCCGAGGACCGTATGAAGGGGATATCCGGGCGGGTGCTGTATGCCCAGGGTGTAAAGGTCGGTGATGGTCTCGCCGTCATCCCCGTGGTAGACGGAAGCCGGCATTGTGGAGAGGTAAAATGAAAATACCACCAATAGCGAAAAAAGGGGTATCAGGTAGGAGGATATCCTGGCGCGGGGCATCTAATATCAGCTGAAGTGCTCGACCAGCCTCGCGATATCATCCTTGTCGGCTTTCTCAAGGTGAAGCCCGGCGGCGAAACGGCCGAATATTTTATAAGCGTTCCTTTTTGTCCAGGTCACCCTGGCAAAGAAGGATATTTTCTTGTCCCCGAAGGTCTTGTCGTTGACGGACATTTTAAGCAAAGTGCGCTCGGGAAGGAGGAAGTCGTAGTTGATAAGCATGCCTGTTTCGCTGACATTTATTGTGGTGGCCCTGAAGTTGTCGCCTTCCTTTAGTTTGGCTTTGTCGCCGGTTAAGTCCTCGGGAAAGTGCTCGATGCGGCAGTCCATCTGGATAATTTTCGTATATCTGGGATGCTTCCTGGATTCTCTGGCTTCTTTTTTCATGTTCTCTCCCGTTTTTGGTTAGTTGCATCCCGCGGCGGAACGCATACGAAGTCCTGCGGAGCTGGATATGCGTTCCGTACGCCTGTCAACTGTTATCCAACCAGGCGCAGCCTGACCGGCTTGTCAACCTGCTCAATCTGCTCAACTGTTCCACTGCTCTCCAGTCAGGCGGAGCCTGACTGGTGCCGGAGACCGGACTTGAACCGGTATGCAGTTGCCTGCGGTGGATTTTGAGTCCACTGCGTCTGCCATTTCGCCACTCCGGCCCCTCAAGGCATATTGCGATACCATTATATTAAATTGAAGGATTTTGTCAATGTAGAACTTGAGGGCAAGTTGTTAAGCCAAAAGACAAAAGCCAAAAGTAAAGGGTTTAAGGTAAGGCAAGTAAAGTAAAACAATACTTAAAGCGGATTTGATTTCCCTTTTCACACTTAGGCAACTTGTTTTTTAACTTAACTTTTGTCTGTTGGCTTTTGGCTTAACAACTTAAATAAAACAGGTTTTTTATTTATAGACGAATTCCCCCCGTCATGTTATATTATTTAAACATTGTCATTAAATCCGGCTTTTCCAGGGAGGGTAACATGTTTATCAGGAAAAAACAGGTTAAGTTCGTTCTTCAGGAAAAGGATATGCCGTCGGCATGGTATAATATCGCGCCCGACCTTCCAAAACCACTGGCGCCGCCGCTTCATCCCGGCACAGGCAAGCCGCTTGGTCCCGACGATCTTGCCCCGCTTTTTCCCATGGCTCTAATTGAGCAGGAAATGTCGCAGAAGCGCTGGATAGATATCCCCGGAGAGGTCATAGATATTTATAAACTCTGGAGGCCTGCTCCGCTGTACAGGGCGTACAACCTCGAGAAGGCGCTTGATACCCCGGCCAAGATTTATTACAAATACGAAGGCGTTTCCCCCGCGGGCAGCCACAAGCCGAACACATCGGTTCCCCAGGCTTATTACAATAAGGCAGAGGGCATAAAAAAAATAGCGACGGAGACAGGCGCCGGGCAGTGGGGCTCAGCCCTGGCTTTTGCCGGCAGCCTTTTCGGAATAGAAGTCGAAGTTTTCATGGTCAAGATATCCTACGAGCAGAAACCATACAGGAAGATGATGATGCAGACATGGGGCGCGAAAGTGCACCCGTCCCCGACCAATTACACGGACGTGGGCAAAAGGATACTTGCGGAGAACCCGAATTCACAGGGGTCGCTCGGTATAGCTATTTCCGAAGCGGTTGAGGTGGCGGCAAAGAACCCGGACACGAAGTACGCGCTGGGGTCCGTGCTCAACCACGTCATGCTCCACCAGACCATAATAGGCCTTGAAGCGAAAAAACAGATGGAGCTTGCCGGGGATTATCCGGATGTGGTCATCGCCTGCCATGGCGGCGGGTCGAACTTTGCCGGTATCGCGTTCCCGTTCATACAGGATAAATTAAAAGGCGGCAAAAAAAATACGAGGTTTGTGGCCGTGGAACCGTCGGCATGCCCGACGCTCACCAAGGGCCAGTTTGCGTATGATTTCGGCGATACGGGCGAGATGACGCCGCTGGTGGCCATGTACACGCTCGGCCACAAATTTGTCCCGGCCGGCATACATTCCGGCGGACTCCGGTACCACGGGGCATCCCCGATAGTGTCGGCGCTTTTGAAGGAAAAAGTGATCGAGGCCAGGGCATACGACCAGAACCCGTGTTTCGCGGCAGCGCTGCAGTTCGCGAAAACAGAGGGGATCATACCGGCGCCGGAGAGTTCGCACGCGATCAAAGGGGCCATAGATGAGGCGCTTGACGCGAAGAAAAAGGGCGAGAAGAAGACCATACTTTTCAACTTAAGCGGGCACGGCAATTTTGACCTGGCGGCTTATGACGACTATATGGCGGGTAAATTGACTGACGCGCCGCTTCAGGCTACGGCTATAGAGCAGGGGCTCAAGAGTCTGCCGAAATTTGGAAACAGCTGAACCAATATGCGTATAAAACGAGCGCCGGATAACCACAGAGCCGGCGCTTTTTAAGGCGAAGTAAAATATTCAAAACGGGGTGGTCCAAAACATGAAAAGAATCCTGATTATTTCCACGGTAATCCTGTCGTTTGCCGGCCTGACATACGGCGCGCTCGGAGGAATACCTTTCGAGGTTTTCAATACGACGCTCGGCGCAAGGGCGCTTTCCATGGGAGAAGCGTGCGTCGCCGACGCGACCGGCGTAAGCGCTATATTCTGGAACCCCGCAGCGCTGGATTCTATCAATAAAAACCTCATATACGCCGGCGCCGAGATGCTTTTTGAAGGCGCGAACATGGAATACATTTCATACTCCACGCCGATAGGCAAGTTCGGCGGATTGGGGCTTATGGCCGGGTACTTAAGCTACGGTTCTTATGAAATCACGGATCCTTCCGCAACTGTCACAGGGACCGGGGACATGAAGGATATTTTCCTAACGGCCGCTTACGGAAAAAACATAATAGCAGGCTGGCAGGCCGGGTTGGCGCTGAAAATGCTCATCAGGGACACTCCGGACGAGGTCTACCCTGCGTTTAACGCGGATATATCTTTTTATAAGTCATTTGAGATGGTGGATCTGGGCCTGGCTTTCAAGAATGTGCTGCCTATTACGGCCGGGGCTACCGCGGACGGTCAGGAGAAATTTGTGAGCACTGTCAGGTTCGGCGCGTCACTGAAGCTGCTTGACTCAAAACTGAAAATTGCCGCGGATGTGGAAAAATATTTTATAAACGAAAATCCTCTTGTCTTCACCGGGGCGGAATACACATTTTTTGACATGCTCTCCGTAAGGGCCGGATATAACACCCTGTCCCAGATAAGCGGGGGATTGGGTATCAATTTTCAGAATGCGAATTTTGATTACGCTTTGACTTACGCGGCGGCGGCGGCGCTTGAGCACAAGATAGCGTTAAGCTACGCTTTCGGCGGCTATGAAGTGGCCCTGAAAGCCGAACCCGATATATTCTCGCCGGTCGGCGCGATAAAGAAGACGTATATAAGGATCACTGCCGCGACAAAGTTCGAGATATATAAATGGTCGCTGGACTTAAAGAACAGTAAAGGCGAAATAATAAGGACATGGAACGGGGCAGGGGTGCCCGACACCGAAGAGGTATGGGACGGCCTGAGGCAGGACGGAATGCCGTACGACGAAGGCTCGTATACCGCGGTAATGACCGTGACGGATGAGAACGATAATTCGCTGAAGTCAAAAGCGGCGGTGATAAAGATACAGACAAACGACAGAAGCTCCATGCCGCTGCTGGGTGAGTAAATCATAAAGGCAAGTATTGATTAAATCAAAAGGCGCAGCCGGAAGGTTGCGCCTTTTTTAATTTTGCCTACAACTGCCTTTTCCTTCTGTCCACGGCGACCTTGCCGGCGGACTTCCTGCGGTCCTTGGTATAGAGCACCATTTTTCCGCCAAGTTTCCTGTAGAGCTGCCTCGTGTTTTTGTCGAAGTACAGCGTGCCCTGGACCTGTATGAAGCCTTTGGTGAGTTTGTCTTCCTCGCGTTTTCCTTCGGCGATTGGCGCGGATTTTGAGCGCCTGTCATGGCGCAGGAAAACAAAACGGTTGCCCATGGACTGGACTATGACTTTATCCTTCGTGTCGTAATAAATTATCCCTTTCAGGTGCATGTA
>PMTB01000204.1 GCA_003167475.1 candidate division FCPU426 bacterium
ACTTACAAGATCCGCAACCTTTAGGTTGCGGATCTTGTTCTAACGCAGCAAGCTGCGGGGAATTTTATCCGCGTATTATTAAATCCTAGCCAGTGTGCCTGAAAAATCGTTCTTCACGTCTTCCAGTTCCAGCATTACCGACAATCCCCCGCGGTGGTGGGTCTGGTGGTTGAAGATCGTAAGGAGGATTTTCCAGACCGCAGTTTCCGTTGCCTCGCCCTTGTAGTTGACGAATTTGAAGCTGCGCTCCAGCGCCTCGTCGTCAAGTTCACCGACAAACTGATTTATAATCGCGTCGATTTCCCCGCGGTACTGGAAATATTTTTTGAGATCGGCTTCCGCTTCTTTTCTCAAGACGTCCGGGTCAGCGGCCATAAGCGGTGAGCCGAGTGCTTTGCTTTCCGGAAACGCGGTATTAAAGCGTTTTAACAAACCAATGTCACTTTTAAGCAGATGCAATACCGAGTCCATAATGGTTGGAAAATACGCTTTTGTTTTAACCATGAGCTTGTCCGCAGGCATCCCTCCCAAAATCACCATGACTTCCTTGTTCACATTGCCATTGTACCTGGCCATTGCCTGAAAAATTTTTTTCATTTGCTTCCTCCTCAGATTATTTGGTGATAACTTAAATTTTTTCCTGTCCGGAAACGACAAGTCATATTGAGTTGTCATTGCGAGGAGCGAGTTCCTCAGCGACGAAGCAATCTCTGTACTTTTGCAGGACGCAGCGTATTTAAAGGCTTATCGGTGGAACTGAGATTGTGGTTCGACTGGCTCACCATCCTGAACTTGTCGAAGGACTTCGTCGCCGTACGACGAAGAACGGCTCCTCGCAATGACACCTGCGGCCGCAAACTTTCCATAACCTTTAAATAATATCCTTAAGCCCGTTCGCTGCGGTGTATACGCAGCCTACGCCGCATATGTAGTATGCCACACGCACTGATTCGAGTATCTCCTCTTTTGTAGCGCCGGCCTTCATTGCCTGCATGGCGAGCGACTTCACCCCGTTCTCGGCTCCCTGCGCCGCGTCAAGGGCTATGGCTATCAGCAGTTTGTGCTTGCCCGAGAGAGCGCCGTCGGCGTATGCGTATTTTCCTGCCTCTGTCACATTTTTGAACAGTTCCGGATCTTTCTGACTTATGATATCAAGCGGCCCTTTTTCCATGAATAAATAACCTCCGTTTTGTTTTTTTACTTCTGTTCCTCGCCGTAAACCACTTCCTCGAGCATCGGAAACCTCGGCCTGCCCGGCGGCATTTCCATCTCTATCACGTTTAATTCCCTCTTTACGTCATCAAGGCTCTTCCCCTGCGCTTTAAGGGCGATAACCCTGGCCCTGACAGACTCGACGTAATTCAGGAGAGTTTCAACCTCGTTTTTACCCACAGGCGACGCGTGCCCGCTTAAGTAATGCTCGCAATCAAGCGTGAGCAGAAACTTTAAACTTTTAACCAGCCCGGTCGATGTGCCGCCTTTGAGGCCGTGTATCAAAGGCGGCCTGCCCATGAATACCAGGTCGCCCACAAAAGCCGTTTTCTGGGCCGGCAAATAAACAATCGTATCCCCGCCCGTATGCGCCGGGGCCGCGTGGTAAAGCCTGGCCGTCAAACCGCCAAGGTCCAGTTCTTTTTCATTATCATAGGTTTCATTCGGCAAATACCTCATCAGGACATCGAACCCGCTTTTTTCAAATTCAGAATACATTTCGCTGCGGGTCTTTGTGGAGGATAAGATCTCCATTCCCTGCGGGAAACCCGAAAGCCCGTTGACATGATCCAGATCGCTGTGGGTTATTATCATGCGGGTAATTGGCATGTCGGTTGTTTTTTTAATCTCAGCTACGACGGCCTTGCCAAAATCCTCGGTCATCTTTGCGTCGATCACAGTAACCCCGCTTTTTCCCAGTATAAAATACGAGTTCGCGCCCATTCCGCCGTACACACCGTACACTATTGCGGTTATTTTCTTCAGTTCTATCGGCCCGGGAACCGGGTACTTAAAAGCTTTTTGTTCGGTCATTCTGATGCATCCTCCTCATTAAGTTTTTAAGCCAAAAGCCAAAAGACAAAAGTTAAGTTTTAGGGCAAGTAAGATCAAGTAGTTCAAGTAATGCCAACGCGTGCTATTTTAAGCTCGGTTGTGTCCTATTGTTTTACTTGCCTTCACTTATGAACTTTAACCCTTTACTTTTGGCTTATGGCTTTTGGCTTAACAAGTTAATTATCATATTCTTTCCTTTACTTTCAACCAAGCCTTATGATGCAAAAAGCTCCCCGGCGCGTCTTCTTCCATATCATGGAACATTTTTATCGGCACGGACAAAGATAGAAGATCCGCGTCCACCTGCGGCCTCGCGCTTATGTCGAGCATGCCAAGCACGGCTTTTGCCTCCCCGTTTTTCGCCTGCATGTAAGGAATAAGGCAGACGCTGTGACAGCCGGCCCCAAAAGGCACTATCACGTGGTTATTGTCATGGTGGCGGTAATTGGCAAGTACAGTCAATGCCGAAAGCTGGTCAGGGGTGGCGTAAAAAACCACAAGGACCACGTTATCATTTTTTTCATCAGCTTTGCTTAAAGGCTTAAAGACCACATACTTATAAGGTATTTCCGTGAAAGGCATTTTATCGAACATATCCTTCGCGGCTTCGGGCGTTTTTTTGTAATGCTCGCCTTCCCTGAACCCCTCTCCCCTGCCTGTGGAGATAAAATATTCGATCCCGCCGGGAAACTTGTCATAATTACCGAAACCAAGCCCGGTCCCGCCGCCTATGCATCCATTTGTGGCGCGGTCAAAAACCGCGGTCCTGCCCTTGGCCGCGGCTGTCATCATGGTGATGACGCAGCCCCATTTGCCTTCCTTGAACTGAAGGGCATCGGCGGGCTTTTCATCGGTGAAGATAATGGCGATGGGCTCGTACCTTAATTTGATTTCCTTGGCAATGATGCTTTCCATAGGCGGCCTCCTTAAGTTGTTAAGCCAAAAGCCAAAAGACAAAAGTAAAGTTGTAGTGCAAGTAGTGCAAGTAGTTCAAGTAGTTCAAAAACAAGGTTCGTTTCCCTTATCAACTTCTGACACTTAATAACTTTACTTTTGGCTTTTGTCTTTTGGCTTAATAACTTAAAGCCTTTATTTCTCCTCCACCACCAGCACGACAAAACTGCCTTTGATCACCGGCGGCCTTGCCCACTTTTCGCCCGGCTTTTTCTCCGGCGCCGGCCCAAAATCTGCCGTGGGCAGGTATATTTTATGCGTTGCCGCGTCCACTGTCATAGTACGCGCGCCTTTTTTTGTCTCTACTGTCTGAATGACTTCAAACTTCCCTTTTGATGCCTCATTTATAACCGACATTGTCCCGTCCTGGCCGTTCGCCGTAAAGGCCAGTTTTTTATCCGGGTCAAAACCGCAGCCGTCAACGCCAGCGCCTACGGGGACCGTCGCGATAAGTTTGCCGCTTTTAATATCTATCACTGTCATCATTTTATTCCTGCAGCCTGAAAAAACATACCCGTTCACGGCGTCTATGGCAATACCGGTCGGTTCTTCCCCCGGTTTTATGGAAAAACGCCTTGTAACAGCCCCTCTGACAGAATCTATCTCAACAACCTCGGATGTATCCTCAATATTCGCGTAAACCATTCCTTTGCCGTCGCAGCAGGCAAATTCCGGCTTTCCGCCGAAAGGTATGGTCCCTAGGACTTTTCCGGTCGCGGCGTCTATGACGGTCGAATCCTTTGATTTTCCGTTAAAAGTAAATACCTTCTTTGAGAACCCGTCATATAATATGGCGTCCGGATTTTCGCCGGTTTTTACTTCGCCAATCTTCTTCAAGGTCTTCAGGTCAAATATCGTGACGGTATTTGCCTTGCCGTTGCTGGTAAAACCGCGGTTTAAGCTGTCCGCGGCCGCTATGCCGTGCACACCGTCGGTCCCGGCAATTTCGCCGGCCGGTGTATTTCCAAAAGTATCAATAACCGCGACATGCGTGCCGCGCGAAACAAAAAGCTTCGATAACGCGCTGTCCGCCGTTAGGTAATCCCAGCCTTCATCCCCGTCAAGGTGCACGCTGTCAACCTCCCTGTATTTTGTCCCTGCAAATAACCCGGCTGAAAAAACTCCGCCAGCCACAAGAAGCGTAAATAAAACTTTAACAATGTTTTTCATATACCCCCCTATTTTTTATTTCTTCCTTTTAAAATATTTTTGACCGGTCCCGGCGACAGCCGCTTATTGCGCTCAAATACCGTCAAAAGGCTGTAAGCGCACGGCACCACAAAAAGCGTGAACACTGTTGAAAAGAACACCCCTCCGATGACAACAATGGCCATAGGCACGCGCGTTTCCGCTCCCGGGCCGAGCGCCAGCGCCGGCGGTATTGCCGCGGCTATGGTGGCGGCCGAGGTCATGACTATGGGCCTCAACCTGATAGGGCAGGCCGTGAGCAGGGCGTTTTTGATG
>PMTB01000129.1 GCA_003167475.1 candidate division FCPU426 bacterium
GTAGGGAACGCATATATGCGTTCCGCTGCGGGCTTTGTTTTTTTGCACCTGTAGGGGCGGACCTATGTGTCCGCCCGCTGCTGGCTTTTAGGACTGTTCGTGGGTCGTAATGTTTTGTAGAGAGGGGGCTTGCTCCCTCTCTCAGTTGGATCTTAAGGCTTAGTAAGTAGAGGGAGAGCAATAGAACTAGCAAGCTTGGAAGGTATTATAGTAGAACAAAGGCTGTGAGCCTTCTCGTAATGTTCGATAGTCGAAAGTCGAGAGTTGATCAGCACGCCGTCGCTGAAGCTTTGGCGTGTGAACTAAGCTTGGAAAGTATTATAGAAGAACACAGAACAAAGGAGTTTTGATATGTTTGACATTTTACGCATCAGGGCCCGTCAGGGCTACCAGGCTATACCCGATGTTAAAAAGGCCGTTATCATTCCCCAGTTCCGCGGGTTGCCTGAGATTGCTGTTGAGGATGTTGAAACCGGATTTATTGCCGATACTGTCTGTCCGGTCAATGCGATCACAAAGGCTCCTTTGACACTGGACCTGGGCAAGTGCGTTTTCTGCGGGGACTGCGTGCGGGCATGCAAGAATAACGAGATACGGTTCACCAGCTATTACAAAATGGCTGTGGATTCAGCTGAAAAACTGATACTTACAAAAGAAAAGGGCGGGGAATTCCTTGAAAAGGAAGGCATAAAGGCCCGTAATGAGATAAAAAAAATATTCGGACGGTCCCTAAAGTTCAGGCAGGTCTCAGCCGGCGGTTGTAACGGCTGCGAGCTGGAACTAAATGCCTGTTCCAACGTGAACTTTGATATGGGCAGGTTTGGCATTGATTTTGTCGCTTCTCCCCGGCATGCGGACGGGATCGTGATCACAGGGCCGATAACAAAAAACATGGCTCCCGCGCTTCAGGATACTTTTGACGCGGTGCCTGAGCCTAAAATAATAATACTGGCGGGTTCGTGCGCCCTTTCGGGCGGGGTATTCGCCGGGTCAAACGCCTTGAACAGGGAATTTCTGGTAAAACACAAAGTCGATCTGTATGTACCGGGATGCCCGATACACCCGCTGACGTTTGTGAACGGGGTTTTATCTTTTATCGGGAAGTGATATAATAATTCTGAGATTCGCAGGTTTTGATCTTGTAGAGAGGGGGCTTGTAATCCTGAGCTTGTCGAAGGAGCTCCCTCTCGCAGAGGGAAGTACAAAGCTGTATGTGGGTCGCAATGTTCGAGATTCGAAAGTCGAGAGTTGATCAGCACGCCGTCGCTGAAGCTTTGGCGTGTGAACTAAGCTTGGAAAGTATTATATTATAACGGGGGTGATGCGCGCAATGATTAGGGCGGTAATTGTTTTTTTACTTCTAATGTTTTTTCTACCCCTTTATGCAGCGCATCCCACGCATCCGCCAAAACCCGTCAAATACGCCTGTGAAGAATACCGTGACGTCCTGGTCAAGCTTGCGACCGACGGGCGGGCTTTGGTGCCCTGGCCTTCCTATGACCACGCTGATATGGTATTTCTTGACGGGGTTTTCCTTTCGGATGATGACACTAAGATTGCGGTCATACTTTTAAAAAAGGACGCGGCTGCCGGCAAGTTCGGGCATATCGCCCTCATTAAGATATTCAATACGGCCGATAACACCTTCAAAGACCTCGGGCAGGAGGAACTTGGGGAAAAGCAATCCATTGCCATTATAAAAGCCGACACTTCGGTTTTATCCTTTTTTAAGGCCGCGGACGGCTCTCAAGGGCCATATGAGCTTGTGACCTATCCCGCAGGGGGAGCGCGCTCATCTGTTCTTGTTCAGGATAAAAATTCTTTCCAACGGCAGTTGTTTTACGGGAAATATGACGTCTCGGGAATGTCTTTGGAGCCGAAAGAAAATAATTACAACCGGTACATAAGCACCCGGCGCATTGAAAAAGACGGAAAACTCTATGACGGGCTTGTTATAGTGGATAAAAAGACCGGCGCAAACGAGGAAGTCCTGCGTTTCGGAAACAACCCGCGCTTCCTAAGGCACACGGGGAATATCATCTTTGATTTCAAGGATAAAATGAATTTTATGTTCGGTTTTTATAATGTGGCGGCAAAGAACAACATATATTACATGGACGGCAACAATATGGTATTTCGTCATCACGAGAAAGGAGTAGCCACAAAAGAGTACCTGTTCCTGACAAGGCTGCGCGCGGTCAACAGGGCAATATCAAAGCTGCTTTTTATGGCGGACGATGATTTCGGCGCCAGGCTGGTGATCATGCCTTTTGATCCTAAAAGGCTGTCGAATTAAGTTCAAAAGCACGGGATAGCAGAGAGTAGAAAGTAGAAGGGTGTGGGTTGCTCTTATTATAGAAGGGCATAAGGGACGTGCTGCCGGGCCGACGGCGGATTTTGAAACCGTGTTACACTGATAAGAACGCGAGTCCCCGGCAGTTTATTATTGACAAAATATTTAGGCTGTGTTTATATATTAATTGCTTGGTAAATATAGACTATTAGGAGGTTTCCATATGTTCAAAAAGGCATTAATGATTATGTCTGTCCTTATCATAATTATCCTCATGGCCGGTTGCAAAGGGACCCGCACTGTCAAAGTGGTTGTGTCCCATGGAGGCGTCTGGTACGCGCAGATAAAGGCGGACAGCGGCTTGACTACTAAGACCGGATATTTCACCGAGACATACGATCTGGGCGATGATAATTCCAATATCGTTGTGGAAGCTTTCCGGATAACCACCACCGCGGACACGTCAAAGGATTTGTCCGTTAAGATACTTGAGAATTTTGACAACGGTTTCCTTTATACGGCTTCATCCACCGTAAAGGCGTCGATCGACAATATATATTACCTGCCGCCATATGAGGTGGATTTTCCGGCCACAACCCAGGATGCGCAAGTTTACGAGATATCAAATCCGCTGGCGATAGCCACGGTTACTTACGATTTCAGCCCGAAATAAGTACGGCATTTAAGCTGTTATCAACAATCATTGACTTTAGGAGGATTTGAATGCTCAGACGCCAGATTTGCTTTTTTCTGATATTATGCATGGCACTTGTTTCAGCGCCCACGTTAATGTTCGCAAAATCCGTGGCCACAGACGTGGTCATAGATGAAGTCATACTTGAACCCAAGGACCCTATCCTGGCCACAGTTATCGCGCTTGGGCCCGGTCTTTTGGCCCACGGCTGGGGTGAACTCTACAGCGAGAACTACAAACTCGGGCTTTCTTTGCTGGGCCTGGAGATCATTTCAGTCGGATTGATGGGATACGGAGCCGTACAGAATACGTCCCCGGATATGTTTGTCGGAGGCGGCGGCAGCGCCGATGACGAGAGGAAAATGGGCGGGAATAAATTCGCGGTGGGAGTTGTGCTTTTCGCGGCGACATGGCTGGCCGACATTTGCATGGCCGGAAGTTCGGCCGCGAACTATAACAGGGAACACAACCTTGAATTCAAATCAGGCGATGAAACGCTTCTGAACGGCAATAAAGACACCACCTACGCCATGGTATATAATTACAGGTTCTAAAATATAAACCACACATATGGCCCGTATGTGCGGGCCAACAAGAAGACAAATAAAGCGGGCCGGATTAAAGATCCGGCCCGTACTTTTTACGAGAGGATAAAATAATGATAAAAAGAACCCATTACTGCGGAGATGTAACCGAGGCGCTTTTAGGCAAGGAGGTCGCCATCAACGGCTGGCTGGACACCAGGCGCGACCACGGCGGCGTAATATTTTTTGACGTGCGCGACAAGTTCGGGAAAGTCCAGGTCGTATTTGATCCTGAGATAAACAAGGAACTCCATGAAATAGCGCACAAGTTACGTTCGGAATTTGTCCTTGGCATTATAGGCAAGGTCCGGCCGCGCCCGGAAGGCACGACAAACACCAGGCTGAAAACGGGAATGATAGAAATTGTGGCCTCCAAAATAGAGGTGTTTAACCAGTCCCAGCCACTGCCTTTCCCCATAGACGAAAGTTCGGAAGTCAACGAGGACTTAAGGCTCAAATACAGGTACCTGGACCTTCGCAGGCCCAAGATACTTAACAATATGATAATAAGGCACACGCTCACAAAACTTATCAGGAAATACCTGGACGAGAACCAGTTCGTGGACGTGGAAACGCCCGTTCTTTTCAAAAGCACTCCCGAGGGCGCGCGCGATTACCTCGTGCCTTCAAGGGTGAACCCGGGAATGTTCTTCGCGCTGCCGCAGTCTCCGCAGATGTTAAAGCAGCTGCTTATGGTTGCCGGATTGGACAGGTATTACCAGGTCGTGAAATGCTTCCGCGACGAGGATTTGCGCGCCGACAGGCAGCCGGAATTCACGCAGATAGATATAGAGATGTCCTTCATAGACGAGGACGACATCATGGGGCACTCGGAGAACTTTATACGCAATGTTTTTGAGCACGTACAGCAGGTGAAACTGCCGAACCCGTTCAAGCGCATCACGTGGGATATGGCAATGGAAGAGTACGGCAATGACAAACCCGACACGCGTTTTGAGATGAAGCTGAAGACCGTCAGCGAAGTTTTTGACGGCTCTGATTTCAAGATATTCAGCGAGACCGTCAAATCCGGAGGCGTGGTGAAAGCCATGAACTTCAAAGCTTCCGCCGACAAGCTTTCCCGCAAGGACATAGACGACCTTGTGGCTTTTGCCATCAGGCAGGGCGCGGGCGGCATGGCCTGGATAAGGTTCGCGGAAAAGCCCGAGTCCCCGATAGTCAAGTTTATCAGCGAGGACCGCGTCAACAAGCTTAAGGAACTCATGGGCGTGGAAAAAGGCGACATAGTATTCTTCATGGCCGACAAGAAGGAAAAAGTCAACGATATATTGAGCAGGGTAAGGCTGCATGTGGGCGAGAAATACGCTCTTTATGACGTGAAAAAACTTGAGTTCCTGTGGGTCGTGGATTTCCCGCTGCTTTCATGGAGCCTTGAGGATAAAAGGTATGAGGCTAACCACCATCCGTTCACGGCGCCAAAAGAAGCCGATATACCCATGCTTGACATTGACCCGTTAAAGGTCAAGGCAAGGGCGTACGACCTGGTATTGAACGGCACGGAAATAGGCGGCGGGTCCATAAGGATACACGATTCAGCGCTTCAAAAAAAGATGTTCAACCTGATGAATATAGATGACGCCTCGGCAGAGATGAAATTCGGGTTCCTGCTTGAAGCCCTGAAGTACGGCGCCCCGCCGCATGGCGGAATAGCCTTCGGCCTGGACAGAATGGCCATGATAATAACGGGCAGCCAGTCCATAAGGGACGTAATAGCTTTTCCGAAAACGTCAAAAGCCCAGTGCCTGCTGTCAAATGCGCCGTCTGAAGTGGAAATAAGGCAGTTAAAAGAGCTCAGTATAAAGGTGGATATACAATAAAGTCAAAGTCATGAGGTAAAACCAATTTAAACGTTTTCCTTGTGGCGAAAACTATAAATATCTTGACACGGCTACAATATATGGTAATATTGTTATATGATTTCAGGGAAAAATGACGGACAGGAGGCTCCAGGTTTGAAAAAATTGCTTGTTTCAGCCATGATTTTTTCATTACTTTTCGCGCCTGCCTTGTTTTCAGCCGTTGCCAGCGCCCCTGACGCGGCCGCCACGCCCGATAAAATGACTGAAATACAAAAGAAAATACAGGATAAACTCGACGCCATCAGCAAAAATGGTAAATCCGACAAAACCACGGAAAAAGAGATAGTTATAGACAGGTACAAGAAGAAAACACCCGTCCCTGAAGCCGTCACTGATACTGTTATTGCCACAGGATATGATATGGGAACGCTCGCGTCCATGAATATCATAGGCGGTTTATTCGAAGGCGGAGTCATTGGCGCCAGCTGCGGACTTATTGGATATTCGAAAGGTATGAACAGGGATACAAAACCCCTTGTAACAGGCACTATTATAGGCATGTTCACCGGCATGGCTTTGGGCGCCGGTTTATCCCTTTATCAGACAACTTCAAAAAGATATTCGGCTTCCGATGATTACGGTTATGACCTGGCCGGAGGGACCATAATAGGCGTCCTGATCGGGACAGGCGGCGGGCTTATATCATATGGAAAGACACGTCATCTTGAAAATGTATCAGAGGGTATGGGTTACGGTGTCGCATTTGGCGCCGGAATGGGGCTTATACTCGGCACCATAGAAACTTTCATACCGGAGCAGTACAGGGGAATGACAGGCAAACTAAGAGCCATGAATATACAGGATATGGACGGCAGCACTGTACTAAGCTGCAACCTGGAATTTTAGGGGTGAAAAAAATGAAAAAAATAATTATGACGGCCGTTCTGACGGCTCTTCTTGGGGCCCCTGTTTTTGCGGGTGATATAGGTAACATAGTCGGGGTTGATATGATTATGGGTATCACTGCGGGAGTGGCCATGGGAGTCGCTTTTTCAACTCCGTCTTATATGGGCGGCAGCCAGAGTGACGGCACGGTTTTTCTTGTCGGAGCCGGATGGGGCGCCTTGGCCGGGGCCATATTGGGCCTGGGTTACGGGATATACGGTGTATTCGACCACATTAATATG
>PMTB01000117.1 GCA_003167475.1 candidate division FCPU426 bacterium
CCACGTAAACTTTCCCGGAAGAATCAGCGGCTATACTGTATGGATAATAACCGAACTGACTGTTGCCGGTGCCATAGCTCCCCCACTTGGTCGAATAGCACGGTGTCGCGATATTTATAGTCGGCAGGACCGTGGGTGTTGCGGTGGCTGTGGCCGCTCCCGATATCTGTATCTTGGACACAAAAGCGTCGTAAGTGCCGCCGCCATATGTGCCCTGTTTTGCCGCAACGAGGGGAAATGTCCCGGCCGAGACAGTATAACCCACCACGACCACGTTCCCCGAGATGTCGTAAGCCACGCCTTCGGCGCGGTCATTTGATGTGCCTCCCAGGTATGTCGAAAACAGCAAAGCGTTTCCCGCCGCGTTTATCTGCGAGACAAAAGCGTCCGCGCTTCCGCTTAAGCTGCCCTGCACCGGATTCAGCATGGGCCATGATGGCGAGGACACTTCTCCGCCCACAACCGCCTGGCCCGAGCCGTCGACAGCAATGGAGTAGCCGTAACTGTTCGCGCTGCCTGAAGCCTGATGAAGATAAGTGCAGTATGAAAGTGCCGTACCGCCCCAGTTCACCTTGGCGATAAAAGTATTGGCGAGGCTGGCAAGGTATGTTGTCTGGTACGCGCCCGATGTCTCGGGAAAAGTAGCCTCGCTTGACCATGTCCAGCCCGTGACGTAAAGGCACCCGGCCGTGTCGACTGCGCACGCGAGTATCTCGTCATTATCCGAGCCGCCTATGTATCCGCAGTATGCCATGGTGGTATTGCCGGCGTTTATTTTAAATACAAAACCCTCCTCCTGCCCCACTGAGGCGTTCATTGTGAGCGACGGGCCGGTAAGGACCGGAAAACCCAGTACCTGTGTCGAGGTGGTATAGCCGGCCGCAAAAAAATTACCCTCCGGATCCACAGCCACACCCATGGGGTACTCGGCCCCTGCTCCGCCATAAGGCCCGGAATAAATGAACCCCGTGCCTGTCGCGTTAAGCAATGCCACAAAACCGTCGGTTGCTCCGCCTTTCCATGACATTCCCCAGCCGCCCGTAATCGGGAAAGAACTTGCCGAGGTATAACCGGAAATGAAAGCCTGTCCGCTTGAGTTGACCGCTATGCCGCAGGCCGAATCAGCCGCGGTCGAGCCCACGTATGTGGAATATATAAGCGTCGTGCCGTCGTTTGAAAGTTTGCTTACGAACGCGGACGAGATGCCCGGGCTTGGATTTGTGCCCTGGACAACTCCGGCTGTTACGGGAAAATTATTTGACGCCGAATAACCGGTGATGTAAATATTATTGTTTATGTCCAATCCAACGCCTTTCCCCACATCCGCGCCCGAGCCGCCAAGGTACGTGGAGAAAATTATTGTCGACCCGTCGGCGCTGTACTTGGTCACAAATACGTCGTTCGAGGCGGAGTAAGCTGTGAAAGTAAGCCCGGCCGCCACCGGAAAATTTGAGGACATGGTATCGCCTGCGACGATTATCTCGCCTGAGGTATTTATGGCCACGGCGTGCGCGTCATCGGCCAGGGTCCCGCCAAGGTATGTGGAAAAAAGAAGGGAAGGGTCTATGACAAGGGGCAGTGAATGGTCATAAGGCCCTATTTTAAATCCCACCGAGTTTTCCGCGAGCTTCACAAAATCCCCGTCTACGCCCGTCCTTCCCGTGTTCTTTTCCTGGTATATGGCGGGCTTGCGCCATACCACGTCCCCGCCTTTCATTTTCAGCGCCAGGCTGCCGTCCTTATTTATGTTAATCGCTCCGGCGCCCTCAAAATCCAGGCGTATGGGCCCCGGGTCCGCACCCGGTGATACTATAAAATCATACTCGAGTTTCCTGTCCTGCCCGTAATATACGAGGTCTATGCCGGGGTAAACTTTCCTGTACCGCACCCGCTGAAACTGCGGGACGTTCTTTACCCAGGCTTTCGGGTCGCTTCCTAAAAAATAGTTGCTCCTGCCCGCGGTGGCTGATTCCCCGCTTGATCTTGCATTTTGGTCCGAGTTGCCCAGGTTCATGACCAGCGCCTCAGCCTCCACAGGCCCTTCCATCATGCGGCTCTTCATGTTTTTTCCCGGGCTTTTCTGGAGTACCAAAACTGCCCGGCCGGCTTTGAGCCCGAGCCCGTACCCCTGACCGCGTGACGTATAATCGGCGCTGCCGCGGCTTTGACCGTAATTGGGTTCAAATATCAGGGAGGACTTAAAAAGGCCGGGCCGCTTGTTATTATTATTTCCGCAGCCTGTGCCTGACATAAAAAAAACAGCGGCGGCAAAAAACAGGCCGGCGGTCATAAATGTAAATTTTTGTGATCCGGATATTTTTTTCAAATCCACACTCCATCAGCGTGCTTAGGGATGGGTATGAAATAAGCAGGCATGCCTGTTCCGATAAGGATATATATAAATGGATACAATGAGAAAACCCTGTTTTCTTTTTTTAGCACAATTACCTTCTGTTATTAATATACCAATCGGCTCTGGTCTTTCCGGCATTAAATATAGCGCCGCGGTGTTTTAAAAATTATATCAAAATTAAAATATAACCGCAAGTACTTATCAAAATACCTAACACTAAATAATCATTTGATTACAACGATTTTCTTGATTGTCCGGCCGCCTGGCTGCGTTACATCGATGAAATATATGCCTTTACCCACTTTACTCCCGTTGGCATTTGTCCCGTCCCAATACGCGGAATATGTGCCGGCCTGCATCATTGATTCATCGAACCCGCGCACCTCTTCTCCAAGCAGGTTATATATCCTTATATAGGTTTTTCCATAGGTTTCGACAGTGTACTTTATCTCCACCCTGTCGCCTGAGCTTAAGTTTATGTAATTCCTGTCTGTCCTTACTTTATCAGGTAATGCGGGCTCCGGGGTAGGTGTCGCCGGGGTCACGGTATAAACAGGAGTTATCGGCTGAGTATTTACGGCTGTGGCCGTGTTGGCCGGGGCCGTGGACTGGGGCGTGAATGTATTTGTCGGGACTATCGGAGTG
>PMTB01000038.1:0-5320 GCA_003167475.1 candidate division FCPU426 bacterium
TCAGCGACGAAGCAATCTCTGTATTTTTGCGGCGTTCCGCGATTTAAGGCTTATCGGTGGAACGGAGATTGCTTCGTCGCGGAGGATCGCGCTCCTCGCAATGACGGCCCGCCTTAAAGACATTTCATATTATCTTTTTTCCCGCCTGCTGTGTTATAATTATATAGCACAAACTGAAAATGTAAATTAAAAACATTCATGGAGCGTAAAATGCAAAGCAGGGACTTAAGATGTTTTACCAGGGACGAGATAAAGGAAATAGTGGTGTCAATGGAACAGCCCAAATACAGGGGTGACCAGATATTTGAGTGGCTCTTTAAGGGCGCCGAGAACATAGACGACATGAAGACCATACCGAAAGATTTGAAAGAGGCCCTGAAAAACCAGGGTTATTATATAAGTTATTTAAAGACCGTTAAAAGGGCGGAATCGGCAATTGACGGTACCGTAAAATTCCTTTTTGAACTTAAGGATAAGCTTCGCATAGAAAGCGTGGTCCTGCCTGACAAGGAACGCACCACGCTTTGTATTTCTTCACAGGTGGGGTGTGCCTGCGCCTGCGCTTTTTGCGCGACCGGAGCGCTGGGTTTTAAGCGCGACCTGACAACGGGGGAGATAGTCAACCAGTTCATATGGGCTCAGAAGGAAACCGGGATAAAGATAGATAACGTGGTTTTCATGGGAATGGGCGAGCCTATGCTTAACTGGGAGAATGTAAAAAAGGCAATTTTCATATTGAACGACGAAAAGGGCTTCCATTTTGCCCAGCTCAGGGTCACGGTTTCCACGATCGGTATAATCCCGGCAATGAAGGAAATGGCTGACAAGGATTACAGGTTCGGGCTGGCCGTTTCTATTATAAGCGCGGTTGATGAGGTACGCTCCAGGATAGTCCCCATGAACAAGGCTTATCCTTTGGCTGAAATAGTGAAGATGGCAAAGTATTACACCACGAAAACCGAGCGGACAATTATGTTTGAATACCCCATATTTGCCGGGATAAATGACTCCATCAAGGACGCTGACGCTTTTTATAAGCTCATGCGCGGCATAGATTACAAGGTAAACCTGATCCCGTATAATAGTGTGACAGGCAAGGACTTCACAAAGCCGGAAATAGACAAGGTAAAGGCTTTTCAGAAACACCTTATGGATAAAGGCGTAAAGATATTCATAAGGAAGGAAAAAGGTGCGGACATAGCCGGCGCATGCGGACAGCTGGCCGGGGAAGTTGAGGCTAAGGGTTGACCTAGCATATTTAGAGGGAATTGTTGTCATTGCGAGGAGGCGTTTTTGTTTTATGCCGACGAAGCAATCTCAGTTCCACCGATAAGCATTGGTTTTAAGGTCATTTTGGACGCTCCGCAGGCTCTGATTGAGACCAGATTGCTTCGTCGCGGAAGGTCTCGCTCCTCGCAATGACGGTTGTAAATAACAAACAGAACCGAAACCCTTGTATTTCCCAAAAATGCTTGACTTTTTAACCCAAAAGAGTAGAATAATAAAACAATGTTCTAAAAAACATTTTATTTTTAAGGAGGAGTGGCATGAGGAGAGGTTTTCTAATTTTATTGGCAGTTTTGTCGGTTTTAACCCTTGGATTCCTCGCAGGGTGCAAAGGGGGATTGAAGCTTGGCGGTGAGACTCTCAGGTTCATGTACTGGGGAGACACAAGCGAAATAACCATCATCAAGGAAATGATCGCGAAATTCGAGAAAGAAAATCCCGGAGTAAAAGTAAGCGCTGAAAGGGCCCCGTCCGGACCTCCTTACATGGAAAAAGTCCTGACACAGTTCGCGGGCGGTTCCGCACCGGACGTTCTCTTCGTAGAAGTGAACAATTTCAAGGAATTCGCGTCCAAAGGCGTGCTCGAAGACCTGACGCCGTATATTGAAAAAGACCCCAACCTTAAAACCACTGACTTTTATCCTGAGATCATCGACAGGTTTACCGTAGGTAAAAGCCTTTTTGTTTTGCCGCGCGACATTGCGCCGATCTGCTGCGTTTATTACAATAAAAAGATGTTTGACGCGACAGGCGTGAAGTACCCGACTGACAGCTGGAACTGGAACGACCTCCTGAAGATGGCCAAGAAATTCGTCAAAAAAGACTCCAATGGAGTGCCCATACAGTACGGTTACGTGGATGACTGGCCCATCTGGGAAGCCTTTGTTTATTCCAACGGCGGAGCCATGGTTGACAATACCAAGAACCCCACGAAATGCGTAATGGATAAAAAAGCCGTCATTGACGCCGTACAGTTCAGGGCTGATATGATCAATAAGTACGCCGTGATGCCTTCGCCTTCACAGATGACCGCCATGGGCGGCATGGGAACCGGCGATATGTTCGTGTCTGAAAAAGTGGCCATGTTCTTCTCGGGCCTCTGGAAGACGCCGCTTTTTAGGACCCAGATCACCGGTTTTGACTGGGATGTCGTCATGTTCCCGAAGAGCCCCAAGGGAGAAAGAGCTTTCCCGACAGGCGGCTCGGGATACGCGATCGTCAAGTCAGCCAAGGATAAAGAAATGGCATGGAAACTTGTAACCTACCTCGCGGGCGCGGAAGGACAGAAAAAACTCGCCGCAACGGGGCTGGCACAGCCTGCAATGAAAAAGATCGCCGAGTCAAAGTTGTTCCTCGACGGACTGAAACCGCTGCACAAGGATATGCTTTTAAGCGCGGTAAAGTACGTGAAATTCGCACCGCTCATGCCGGAATGGGAAGAGATCAACGTTTCCATGATCGCCCCGGCATTTGACAAGATCTGGAACGGCAAGGACAAGGCGGCAACAGTCCTTAAGAAGATAGTGCCGGAGATAAACGCCAATTATTTCGAAAAGTAACATTTGACATATTAAAACCCGCGGGCGTAAGGGCCCGCGGGTTTTAAAGCACTCATAGAAACAAACTTTAATGAAACACCTTTTCCCCAAGCCTTGGATGAGCATAAGGCGGCGGGTAAAATAAACGAACCCGGAGGAATTTAAATGGAGAAAGCAATCAAAAGAAGCAAGTTTAAAATGTCCACCCAGGATGCCATCTGGGGATATGTGTTTTTGAGCCCGTGGATACTTGGGATGATATTTTTCACGGCCGGCCCCATAATCGCGTCGCTAATACTTTCTTTTTGCGACTGGGACCTGATAACCCTGCCAAAATTGGTCGGGTTCGGGAACTTCATGAAGATGTTCACCGACGCCAGGTTCCTAAACAGCATGTTCAATACTTTTTATTATACGGTGTTTTCTGTGCCCCTCGGGATCATAGGTTCCGTCATGGTGGCGCTGCTTATGAACCAGAAATGGAGGACCGTCAGGCTGCTCCGCACGATCTATTACCTGCCTTCGGTCACGGCCGGCGTCGCTTCGGCCATCATCTGGATGTGGTTGTTAAACCCGGATTTCGGCCTTATCAATTATGGCCTCTCGCTTTTGGGGATCAAAGGCCCGATGTGGATGGCCGATGAAGTCTGGTCAAAACCCGCAATCATCATAATGAGCCTCTGGGGAGTCGGCGGAAATATGATCATATACCTGGCCGGGCTTCAGGGCATACCCAGGCAGTTGTACGAAGCCGCCGATATTGACGGCGCCGGAATGTTTGACAAGTTCAGGTACGTCACGCTTCCCATGCTGACGCCTGTCATATTTTTCAATTTGATCATGAGTATTGTGGCTTCATTCCAGGTATTCACGCAGGTTTACGTCATGACCGGAGGCCAGGGCGGACCGGCTGACTCGACCCTCGTTATGGTGCTCTACATTTACCAGCAGGCCTTCAAGTTCCACAACATGGGATATGCTTCGGCTATCGCGTGGGTGTTGTTTATAATCATCCTCGTATTTACGCTGCTGCAGTTTAAAATGTCCGGCGGCTGGGTCCATTACGAAGGCGAACTAAAAAAATAGATAACAGCAGTTTTGAGTTTTAAGTTTCAAGATCCGCGACAAATATAAAATTAACTACGGAGGTTTGAAATATGGCGAAGAAAAGCGTGGGTTTTTTTGAAAGCCAGAAGATACAGGCCGGGATATCAAGCTGGATACTATATTTAATCGCATGGGCGGGCGCGCTTATATTTGTGATCCCCCTCGTGTGGATGATAACCACATCGCTTAAGGCGCCGGACCAGATATTCACCAATCCCCCGAGATGGATACCGTATTCCCAGCTTTATTTGACATATGAAACAAAGATTCTTGCCCGTAACGACGGCAAGATCAAGATCACCGTCGACGAGGACGGCACAAAGAGGATCGACCTCGGCGGCTACAGCCATGTCATACCGGCAATCGCCGAACTGCAGGTAAAGAAAAACATGAGGGTTGTAAAGGGCGATGTGCTTGCCACCCTGCCTTCCAAAGGAAGGGTATCCATAGTTGAGAAGGCTGACAAGACAAAAGTAATTTCAGTCACCGACAGGGGCAGGCTTATAAAGGAATTCAATATTTCACAGGACACAAAGGCCGTTGTAAAGGACGGGGATACTGTCACTATGGGCGATAAGCTCGCGGATGTAATGCCGCAGTGGTCAAACTATGCCAAAGCATGGGCGCCGAAAGCGCTCGATGAGACGTTTACCAGGTATCTCATGAACACCCTTATAATCACTATCACCGGTATAATCGGCGTGCTGCTGAGCTCCACTTTTGTGGCCTACGGTTTTGCCAGGTTCAAATTCCCTTACAGGGACCAGCTTTTCCTGCTCATGATCTCCACGATGATGATACCGGCGCAGGTTACCATGATACCGACATTCTTTCTTTTCAAATCACTGGGCTGGATAGACACTTTTGCCCCGCTCATAGTCCCGACATTTTTCGGGGGCGGAGCTTTCAACATATTCCTTATGAGGCAGTTCCTCATGACCGTGCCCACGGAACTTGACGAAGCCGCGAAGATAGACGGCTGCAATTACCTCCAGATATTCTGGATAATACTCGTGCCGCTTGTCAAACCGGCAATGGCGACAACGGCGATCTTCGGATTTGTTTACAACTGGAACGACTTTATGAACCCGCTCATATATTTGAACAGCACCTCGAACTATACGCTGGCCCTCGGCCTGCAGACATTCACCACCATGTACGGCACCAACTACGACCTCATGATGGCCGCGTCCACCATAGTGCTCCTGCCGATACTTATGATCTTCTTCTTCGGCCAGAGGTTCTTCATAGAAGGCGTAGCCACAAGCGGACTGAAAGGTTAAGCAGTAATAAAGTTTTATATGCGATATAAAGGCCTTCTCCCTAAAAAGAGAGGGCCTTTTTTGTTTAAAGCATGGAACGCGTAGAGAGGCTGCTTGCTGCCTCTC
>PMTB01000038.1:5329-6530 GCA_003167475.1 candidate division FCPU426 bacterium
CAGCAAGCAGCCGCTCTACGCGTAGTTTTGAAAACAGTCCGAAAACTGTGAAAACGAGGTCAGATGAAAAACTACATCATAAAGCGCCTTCTGCTTATCATACCGGTACTCATCGGTATCACCGTCATCACCTTCGCCATCATCCACCTCACCCCGGGCGGGTTTGTGCGGGCCAATATGGAGATGAACGTCAAGATATCGCCGGACTCCATGGAGCGGCTTAAGGTACTATACGGCCTTGACAGGCCCATATACGAGCAGTATTTCAAATGGCTATGGCGTTTTGTGCGCTTTGATTTCGGGGAGTCGTTTATTGACAACAGGCCGGTCCTTGATAAGGTTTTGGAGCGCCTCCCCGCGACGCTTCTGCTTAATATAGTTTCACTGGCCGTGATATTCTTTTTCGGCATTATCATAGGCGTCACATCGGCGCTTAAAAGGAACAGCCTGTACGACCGATTCATGACACTCTTTACCTTCATAGGCTATTCAGTCCCGGCTTTCTGGCTTGCGCTTATACTCATGATGTTATTGGCTGTAAAGTGGCCCATACTCCCTGTCTCGGGTATAACTTCTTTTAATTTTGATATGCTGCCTTTGGGAGCGCAGGTGCTGGATGTGCTGTGGCATCTTATATTGCCTGTCTTCATCACGGCTTTCGGAGGGCTGGCGTATATTTCCAGGTATGTAAAATCCAGCATGATAGAATCTTTGACCCAGCAGTATACTGTTGCGGCCTACGCCAAAGGGCTTTCCGAGGGCCGAATCATTTACAGGAATGCGCTTAAGAACAGCCTTCTGCCGGTGATCACGCTTTTAGGGCTTTCATTGCCCGGCCTGATAGGCGGAAGTTTTATATTTGAGACAATATTTGCCTGGCCCGGCATGGGCAGGCTGGCCTATGAATCCGCCATGACATTTGACTATCCCGTGATCATGGGCACCGTCACAATGGCGGCGTTTTTAACCCTGCTGGGCAACCTTATCGCTGATATATCGTACGCGCTTGTCGACCCGCGCATCAGGTACAGGTAGCCATGAATAAAATGATGATAACCGGGGCCGCGGCAGCGCTGCTGCTTATCCTTACGGCTTTGTGCGCTCCGATACTCACTTCCTACGATTACAAAGCCCAGGATATTTCCATACGCCTAAGCCCGCCTGACTTAAAGCACATATTCGGCACCGACGAGCTTGGCCG
>PMTB01000227.1 GCA_003167475.1 candidate division FCPU426 bacterium
GATCCGCAACCTGAAGGTTGCGGCTGCACAGGCAAAGCAAATTTAAATGACAATGAATAACGGATATTAAATCAGCAGGAGGATTTATGCCGATAATACTTGTTGTGGATGACGAGGAAAATATACGGAAGGTGATAGGCGGCCTGCTTAAAAAAAACGGGTTCACTTCCATCACCTATGCGGCAAACGGGGCAGAAGGCTATGAGGCTGTGGAGGATGAAAATATAGACCTGATTATATCCGACGTAAATATGCCGGTCATGGACGGGCTTAAACTGTTTGAAAAGGTAAAGGACCGCAACATACCTTTCATAATCCTGACCGCCTTCGGAACCATAGAGACGGCGGTCAATGCCATAAAGAACGGCGTGTATGATTTTATAGCCAAACCTTTTGACGAGAAAAACCTCATAGACACCGTAAAAAAAGCCCTTGAAGAAAACTGCAAAAACAGCCTTGAATTGTCGGACAACGGGGCCGAAGAAATATTCTTCAGGACGCTTGATGTAACGCTGCTGAAGATCAAGGAGAGTCTTGGCCGGGTGGTAAGTACAAGGGCAGGCATCCTTATCATAGGGGAGACCGGGACAGGCAAGGGCCTGCTTGCGAATATCATACACCAGGCAAGCCCGGATAGGGATAAGCCGTTTATCAAGGTGAATTGTTCCGCCATACCGGATAACCTGATGGAGTCAGAACTTTTTGGATATGTAAAAGGCGCTTTTACAGGCGCTGCCGTGGACAAGCCCGGGAAGTTTGAGCTTGCCGACGGCGGAACCATATTTCTCGACGAGATAGGCGAGCTTAAGCCCGAGATGCAGTCAAAACTCCTCTGCGTACTGCAGGAAAAAGAAGTGACAAGGCTCGGCGAGCACAAGGTCAGGAAGATAGACGTGAGGATTATCGCGGCCACGAATATAAACATAAAGGAAGCGATATTGGAAAAGAAGTTCAGGGAGGACCTTTACTACAGGCTGAACGTGGTGGAATTCAAACTGCCCGCATTGAGGGAGAGGCGCAATGATATAGCCGTGCTCACCGGGTTTTTTGCGGCAAAGTACGCAAAGGAATTCGGGATAAAAAAGAAGATCTTCGACCCGGGCGCCGTGGAAAAATTCAAGAATGCCCCATGGCCGGGCAATGTGCGCGAGCTTGAGAACATAGTGCAGAAAGTGTCGATAATGGAAAAAGATGAAGTGATAACCGCGGAAATGCTGGACAATTACATGCGCGCGGCCGATAAAGCGGTTGCCGCGGGCGGAACCATGATAGACGCGGGCAGGGAAGAAAAGTCAAAAGTGGAGCGTGAAATGATAAAAGAAGCCCTGATGAAAACGGAAAATAATAAAACAAAGGCCGCGGAAGCCCTTGGTATAAGCAGAAGGACGCTTCTATACAGGATAAAGGAATACGGTATTTAAGCTTAACAGCAAACAAATTTATAGGAGCATTCAATGGCAACAGCATGGTTGTTCATTATACTTATTCTTGTATTATTCCTTCCTTTCGCCGTTCACGCGGTTGAAAAGGAGCTTGAGGTATTCCTGTTCCTCATGGGCGCGCTTGCCGTCACCGTCACAAGCCAGTGGAGCGCGGGCCTTATTAAGGATGCGCTCTCGGAACCGCTGAAGATAACGGCGGCCGTGCTTGTCTTCGGGCTGTTATTCAGGGTCCTTGAAAAACATATCGGGAGCCATGTGAACGGCGTTCTAAAGGCCATAGGTGTGAGATGGTTTGTTTTTATGGCGGTGGTATTATTGGGGCTTTTTTCCAGCCTTATAACCGCGATAATAGCCGCCTTGGTCCTAGTCGAGGTAGCCGGTCATTTGAAACTTGATAAGAACAATGAGATGATCCTGGTGGTCTTCTCGTGTTTTTCCATAGGCATGGGCTCGGCATTGACGCCCATAGGCGAACCGCTGGGCGCGATAGCCACGGGAAAGCTGGCCGCGGCCCCGCATTTTGCAGGGTTCTGGTTCCTTTTTAAAAACCTTGGCGTCTATATAATTCCCGGCGTTATCATATGCGGGATAGCGGCTGCCTTGTTCGTTAAAAAGGGCGGGCATGATGAAGGCCTGCAGGAAGACCTGGAAGAAAAGACAGCCGATATATTTATCAGGGCCGGAAAGGTATATTTGTTCGTGATGGGCCTTGTGTTTTTAGGGTGTGGTTTTAAGCCTGTAATAGACACTTATATTTCAAAAATGCCGTTTTTCCTGCTATACTGGCTGAACATGTCGTCTGCCATGCTCGATAACGCCACATTGACCGCGGCCGAGATAGGGCCGCAGATGCAGTTGTTGCAGATAAAGTCGGCCATACTGGGCCTGATTATATCCGGGGGCATGCTCATCCCAGGGAACATACCCAATATCATAGCGGCAAATAAACTGAAAATAAAAAGTTCCGAGTGGGCGAAGGTGGCGGTGCCGGCAGGCTTGGGACTTATGGCAGCATTTTTTGTTGCCATACTGATATTCAGGTAAGCGCGCCATGTGCCCGAAAGGGAACCGCCGGAAAAGCCTTGATGATAGGTCGCATCCGGAGCGGGATAAATTTTTCTATGGCCTGTGCGGAGCACAATCCAGAGAAAAATTTATCCCGCTCCGGATGCGACCTATCATCAAGGCTTTTCCGGCGGTTCCCTTTCGGGCACATGGCGCGCTTACCTGAATATCAGTATGGCAACAAAAAATGCTGCCATAAGTCCCAAGCCTGCCGGCACCGCCACCTTCGCCCACTCGGAACTTTTTATTTTCAGTTTATTTGCCGCTATGATAT
>PMTB01000020.1 GCA_003167475.1 candidate division FCPU426 bacterium
CGCGCACAATAGCGATGTTGACCTGCACGGCCCGTCGGCTGCGGAGGACGCTGGACAGCATGGCAACACCCTGCTCGGTAAAGGCGTAAGGCGATACCCGGCTGCCACCCCAACTTGAGGTGCCAAATTGGCACTTCAAACTTGAAGTCACAAACTGCGGCTTCAAGTTTGAGGCCGCAAATTGCGACCTCAAAGCGCGGCATGGGTATCAGACCTACAGTCTAAAAACGCCACCAACGGCGGCAGAAACTTACAATTCATGAAACAACCAAACATATAAAATTTTAGTTGACAATAAAGTATACAATATGTATACTTTATTAAAATAAAAGTATACGGTAAAACTTCCAATAATAGCGGAAGAAATACAAAATATATTTGAAACAAGGAGGCTGATTTGAGAGGGAAATCAGACGAAATGAAAGGCGGAAGATTTGCAAAGTATCCGGAATTGCTTATCCGGGTAAAAGACATCATTAAGCAGGCACAGTATGAAGCTTTAAAGCAGGTTAATAAAGGGCTTATACGCATGTACTGGGGGTTGGGGAAGATTATTTCTGAAAGCCAAATAAAGGGGACTCACGGAAAATCCATTGTTGAAAAGATGGCAGTTGACCTGCAGAAGGAGTTTCCCGGGATAAGCGGGTTTTCGGAACGAAACATGTGGTACATGAAAAGATTCTATGAGTTATATGTTGATGATCCAAAACTGCAACCAATGGTTGCACAAATCAGCTGGACAAAACACCTGATTCTTATGGAGCGCTGTAAGGATCCTCTGGAGCGGGAGTTCTACATAAGGATGACGAAGAAATACGGCTGGACAAAGAATGTGCTGGTTCATCAGGTGGATAATAAAACTTATGAGAAAACCGTGACAGGCCAGACCAATTTCAGTAAGACCCTGCCTCCTGAAATACGCGATCAGGCAAAGCTCGCGGTAAAAGATGAGTATACTTTTGATTTTCTTGAAATGAGCGGGGAGCACAGCGAAAGGCAGCTTGAAGACGCCTTGATCGCCGGCATGGATGATTTTCTCAGGGAGATGGGAGGCGCTTTTGCTTATGTAGGCAGGCAATTCAGGCTGGAAGTTTCCGGAAAAGAGTACTTCATAGACATCCTCTTATACCACAGGTATTTGAACTGCCTGGTTGCTCTGGAACTGAAAACCGGGGAATTCATGCCGGAGCATTCCGGTAAGATGCAGTTTTATCTGACGGCCCTGGATGAAAAGGTAAAGGGGAAAAACGAGAAACCATCCATAGGCATAATAATCTGCAGGTCAAAGGATAAGACCACTGTTGAATATGCTTTGAGGCAGACGCGCAAACCCATAGGTGTGGCATCGTATAGGGTGGTTAAAGAACTGCCGTTTAAGCTTAAAAAGGATCTGCCGGCACCCGGGCAGATAGAAAAGATACTTAAGGGGATAGGGTGATATGGGGCATCTCCCGGATTTTAATTATGGCGGATTCACCGTAATTAAGAAGGATAGGGGTCAAACCCCGGGTTAATAGTATATAATATAATTGACACAAAATTCAGTAATGGCATAATCATATCAAGGTAGTACGGCCAATGAGGGGTCGGAACCGGAAAGAGGACTTGATAAAAGGAGCATGCCATGAAAAAACTGATGTTTATGAAAAAAACTTTGATCGTTGTGTTGTGCCTGGCGTTATTGTGCGGCGCGGCGGCGGGGAAGAACCTCGGGCCTGATAAAAGCCTTAAAAAAATAGAATTGACGTACCAAAAACAGAATGCGAATGTCAAAGCAAAGATAAATCCCCTAACCTTTGCAATACCGTTCTGCGAGCGGCTCGCTTACACCACCGGCATCTACAAATATATCAGCTATGGCGACCTTGTAAAGACAGGCGCCTCCATATACTCCGTCCTAAATAGCGGCGCGGCGGCTACTTTCAAAATAAAGGATTATAAAGCAGGCAAGGACCTTGTTTTTAAGTTTTATTACATGTCCAGGGTTAAGGACCTGATGGTTTTTTGCACCAGTAATTACCTGGAAAGCACCGGCGAGATAGTCGGCGAGGATAAAATAGGGGATACATGGGCCATGGCTTATTACCTGATAGGGGATAAACTGGTCAATTACTCATACATAACAGGAAACGATAAAACACCGCCGACAGGGTCATCAATATGGTTGGGTAACTATTACCTGCAGGACGCGGACCCGAAAAACGACGCGATGGTAGAGCAGCTGATATTGGACGGTATAAAAACCGACAAAAACCCCAAATTGCCCGCGGCTTACGCGATATTGTCACAGTACTACATGATGGTAAATGACCTGGACAAGGCAAATGCGGCCCTTAAGAACGTAATGAAGGTGAAGGACGATGGGAAAGGGATAACGAAGGACGAGCTTTACTATGTAACGTCTATGGAGATGGATGTTATTAAAGAATGCTATAAAGGGCAATGATCAATAACAAATGACTAATGAAGGAAAGGTTTATTGTAAGCGGGCAAAGATAGGAAGGATAGGGGTCAAATCTCGAGTTAATAGTCGATAAATAGGAAATCATGCCCTACCTCGAGTTAATTGTTAATAAGACACAACCGTAGAATATTCGTATGAACAGGAGGCTTTATGGGGCTTGATTGGGTGCCTACGAACCGGCCTAAGCCGGGAGCTGAGGCTGAGTTTGAGGATATATTTAATGTTTTTTTTAAAAAAAAGAAAGCCGGGTTTTGGGCTTCTTTGTTTGCCAAGCCTGTTGATATGGAGGCGCTTGCCCTGCGCAGCCAGGAAATATCCATAAGCGCATATGAGACTTTGAAAGCGCCAATAGTGGGGTCTGATCCCCGGGCCGATGAATGGGCCCGGAAATATTATGAGGGGCTTGAAGATAAGACGAAGCCGCTTGATGAGTTCATGGCGGAGATGAAGGGGTATTATGTGCTGGACCTGGTGCCTGATTGCGACGGGCTGCCTGTTTATGTTTCGCCCACGCTTGAGCGGCATGCTTTCAGGGCCAAATTCCTTGATGACTGTGTAGATATAATAGGGGATGATATGCACGCGGACGCCTGGAATTCGAAACTGCCGCGAGAAGCTATGGTTTATGGCAATAAGCTGATGCAGCTGGACACAGATTACGGGGCGGCCAATGATTGACTATTCCCTAAAGGGCAGAGGGCATACCCCGAGGTTG
>PMTB01000065.1 GCA_003167475.1 candidate division FCPU426 bacterium
ACAGACAGTCACAGAAACCAAAACTGACACGAAAACGCCGACGGTAACACAGACAGTAACAGAAACGATAACCATAACCTTCACGGATACTGTGACTGAAACAATAACTGAGACGCCTACTGATACAGCCACACCTACTGCAACGGAAACCGTCACGGATACCATCACGGTGACTGTAACCGAAACCGTGACCGATACTTTGACCGGGACCCCGACTGACAGTGTAACCGAAACCGTGACGTCGACGGTTACGGAAACGGTTACACAGACTGTGACAGAAACATTGACCAGTACCTGGACAGCGACTGTGACTGAAACCGCGACTGAAACGGCTACACCTACAGTCACTGACACAGTAACGCCTTCAGTAACCGAAACCGTGAGCGACACAGTGACCGTTACGATCACACAGACGCCGTCATATACCGTGACTGACACTGTAACGCCGACAGTGACTGAAACAATAACCGAAACAGTGACGCCTACTATGACCGTAACCGCGACATTTACGGTAACCGACACTGTAACCCCGACTATTACGGAAACTGTCACAAACACGGCGACACCTACAGCCACAAACACTTACACGCCTACCGCAACCCCGACATCCACGCCTACAGACACGCTTACGGTCACTCAGACCGATACGCAGACCTCGACGCCCACTGTCACGCCCACGGACACCCGTACTTCGACTCCCACTGTAACGGCTACGTCTTCAAGCACTTCCACGCGTACCGCCACAAAAACATACACCGTGACCATGACTTATACATCCACAAGCACCCAGACCGCGTCAAGCACATATACGCTGACCCTGCCGAGCACGGCGACATTTACCATGACCGCCACAAGCACTTCAACGATGACGTCTACAAGTACTTTCACGACCACCACGTCCGCGACATATACAATTACCCCGAGCATCTCCAGGACTCAGACCTGGACCATAACGCCTACGTTCACAAATTCGCCGACCGCCTCGCCGACGCCGAAATATGAGATGAAAATAGCTGTTTACAATTCAGCGGGCGAAACAGTAAAGGAAATAACGGTTTCAGGGGCTTACACAATACCCGATAACTTTACCATAACCAACAGCACATTCAGCCCTGATGACGGAGGCTTCGCGCAGATAAGCGTCGACCAGACAGTGGTTGACTGGAACGGGAAAAACCAGCAGGGAACCAGGGTTGAGAACGGCCTGTACTATGTGAAAGTCCAGATAACGGATACTTTCGGGTACAGCCATACGATGGTACAGTCGGTGACAGTGCTTACAAACAGCAGCATGAAGGAATTCCTCGTATATAACAGCGCGGGCGAGATAGTCAAGCACATACCTATCTCCTATATCACGGGCACGGGTTCGACGGTGCTTACTCCGAATAACAGCGTATTCTCGCCCGGCGACGGCTCCGGAACGAATAATTATGAGGAGTTCACCTATATGGGCCAGATCGTCAAGTGGGACGGCACCGACGATAAGGGCGATATAGTGGGCAACGGCGTGTACAGGGCCGTGCTTGCCACTGTGGATAATAACGCATACAGCGCGATAGCTGAAACCAGCCTGACGGTTCTGCATGACGCATATGAAGTGCTGACCAATATTAAAGTACTGCCCAATCCCGTGAATAACGCCAGCAGCACTGTGCTGAAGATAAGGTACGATGTCATGAACGGAACCGTGGTAACCGTCAAAGTGTATAATCTTGCCGGGGAACTGGTGAAAAACCTGAGCGACTATAACAACTCGGGCGAGGTACAGTGGGACCTTAGTTCCGACAGGAAGATAGCGGCCGGGCTTTATGTGGCAGTGCTGTACGCGCGCACGAACAGCGGAATGAGCAAGACCGCCATAGTCAAGTTTACTATCATGAGATAGGCTTTTTTGGGGAAACAGTACTGCTTAAGGACGCGGTTTGATACCGCGTCCTTGTTTATTTAATGAATATTTGAACGGGGTGAAAATTGGGAAAAACACTCGTTGACGGCATCCGCGGGGGAATGACAAACACTTTTGATGTTTATGACAGCGGCGGCAATGTGTTGGTAAAGCAGGGCGGTACGCTTAAGGATTCCGTCATACCAGGGCTTAAAAAAGCCGGAATTTTCTTTGTATACACAGACGGCGGGGAAGACCTTATCCATTCCGTTTACAGGCAAAAAACCGTATCCGAGCTTCTTAAAATAATGAGGTGTTTTATCCTGTCAGGCGGCGAGGATGCCGGCATACTGAAAAAATACGGCGAAGATGATATAAAAAGGTTCCTGTCCGCCGCAAATGAAACCGGCAACAGGATCGCGTATGGACATATATTCCGTTTCTTTGCCAGTGAAATGGCTGATTCCCTCAATGAGAATGAAAAACAAGTTTATGATTTTATGGATTACAGGAACCGGGATAATTACAACGGATATCATGCCGTTAACACCGCCTGTATAGCCGGGGTCATGGCGCATAATTTGGGGTTGAACGACGCGGAAAAGGCGGATGCCATTACCGGAGTTCTGTTGTGCGACGTGAAAATGAACATTTATAAATTCGTAAATGAAAACAGGGAATTAACAGGGCCGGAAAAGGACGAAATGAGGCAGCATGCCGTCCTTGGTTTTGACCTGACAAGGAAGATATACGGAATTCCCGCCAGGGCGGCCCTTATTACGGCCCAGCATCACGAACGAAATGACGGCAGCGGCTATCCGAAAGGTTTAAAGGGCAGCGGCATAAACCATTTAAGCGCGATTGCGGGGATTGCGGATGTCTACGATGCCATGACGAGCCCCAGGCCTTACAGGGCCGCGTTCACCCCGCATGAGGCATGGCTGTATATAACATCAAACAGCGGAAAGATATTTGAAAAAGAAGCCGCGGACGAGTTTGGCCGCTGCGTGCCGGCTTTTTTCCCGGGTGATACTGTGGAATTAAACGGCGGAGAAACTGCCGAAGTGACGCAAAACAGTTACGGGCATCCCCTCCAACCTTCTATAAAATTAATTGAAAAAACGGGTAAAAGTGCTATAATCTCATGCACTGACAGTGGTAAAAAAATCTTGAGAACAACCGGAACAATACGGCAAAAGGAGCTGTAATGGGAAGAATAATATCCGTTGCGAATCAAAAGGGCGGGGTAGGCAAGACAACCACGACCGTAAATACGGCCAGCGCCATAGCCGCGAGGGGAAAAAAAGTCCTTATTGTGGACATTGACCCGCAGGGAAATTCGACGCTTGGGCTGGGCCTGGACAAGGAAGAAGAAACCGAGAACGTGTACAACCTTCTCATAGAGGATATGCCGGTGAGAAGCGTCATAAAAAAGACTGCCATAGAGAATCTCGATATAATACCGTCAAATATTCAGCTGACTGGAGCCGAGGTAGAGCTGGTCAATGAGGAAGAAAGGGAAACCAGGCTGAAAAAAGCCCTTGACCAGATAAAAAAAGAATATGACTATATATTCATAGACTCCCCGCCTTCCCTGGGACTTCTGACCCTGAACTCGCTTGTGGCGTCTGATTCGGTGATGATACCCATGCAATGCGAGTTTTACGCGCTTGACGGGCTGGGACAGCTGTTAAGCACCATAGGGCTTGTAAAAGACAATTTAAACCCGGAACTTGTCATCGAGGGCGTCGTGATCACCATGTTTGACGCCAGGACAAGCCTTTCCCTGCAGGTGGTGGAGGAGATCAAGAAAAAATTCAAGCATAAGGTTTATGACACTGTCATACCGAGGAATGTCAGGCTTTCGGAGGCCCCGAGTTTCGGGCAGCCAATTGACGTATATGACCGCAATTCAAAAGGCGCAAAAGCCTACGATAATCTGGCCGCTGAAATAACCGGTATTAAAGACGCGCGCAAGAGCGCCGCTGGAAGGGAGTAATATATCATGGCAAGACAGGCGTTGGGAAAGGGGCTCGAGGCATTGATCCCGGGTTCAAGGTCTAAGGCATCGTCGGTTTCGGCAAAAGGTGCCTCTGAGATAAGTATAAACGACATAAGGGCGAATCCAAATCAGCCGAGAAAAAGGTTTGCGTCTGAAAAACTTGAGGAACTGATAAAATCGGTCAGGGCGAAAGGCGTAATAGAACCCCTGATAGTAAAGGAAGTCGGAAACAAATATGAGTTGATAGCCGGTGAAAGGCGTTTCATAGCGGCCCAGAGGGCCGGGTTAAAATCAGTGCCGGTAGTGATCAAAAACGTATCGCCTGCGGAGCAACTGGAGATAGGGATCATAGAGAATATCATGAGGGAGGACCTGAATCCGGTTGAAGCGGCGGTAGCTTTTAAAAACCTTATGGAAAGCTACAAATGCACACAGGAGGAACTTTCAGACAGGCTAGGGACCAACAGGGCGAATGTGGCAAATATAATAAGGGTTCTCAAACTTCCGGCCGAAATACAGCAGTATATAATTAACGAGGAACTTTCGCTGGGCCATGCAAAGGTGCTATTAGGGGTTGAGGACAAGGGAAAGCAGCGACAGCTGGCCGATCAGACTGTAAGAAAAGGGCTCTCGGTCAGGGACCTGGAAGCTTTGCTTGAAAAATCACCGGCAAAAAAGTCGGGCACAAAGCAGCAGGCGTCAGCAGAGATGAAAAGCATTGAAAATAAGATGAAACTGCATTTTGGCACCAAAGTCAGCATAAAGGGCAATTACAAAAAAGGAACCATCGTGATAGAATACTATAATTCAGAGGATTTTGAAAGGATCACGGAGATCATGAGGATCAAATAAATTATCCTCCTGTAAATAAAAAAAGCCGGCTTTTAGCCGGCTTTTTTTATTGGTTTTTTATTTCTTTTTGACGGGGACATTTGAGGCTTTTTGGACTTCGGCGGAGAGCTGGGCGACCCAGGCATTGTACTCCGGGGTGATCTCCAGGAGCCTCTGGCGCGACTTTTTGACCCAATCGGATTCCGGAGGGGTGAAAAGATCAACCACCGTATTATACTCCACATAAGCGTTCTTTAGCGCGTTGTCTTCCATGAGCATTTCGTATTCTATATCGGTAATTTCTTTTTTTCTGAGTTTTTCGTCGTAAAACTGCTTCTTGGCGTCGGGATTCCTGTAAAAGTTAAGGAACTTTTCGCCCTCGGTATATTCGCGCTGAGCGCGCCTTACAACTTCAAAACGCGCCATAAAATAGGCGATCAAGAGCGTAAGCGCCACCAGTCCGCAAATTATAAGCCTGTCTTTGGCAGTGTTCTTTTTTTCTTCCATCTCAAGAAACCTCCTGTATATTTAATAAAATGATTATAAAATGAAATAATTGCTTTGTCAATCCATAAAGAATACCCCATAAANNTTTATGGGGTATTCTTTATGGATAAAAGTGGTTTTAAGGATTTCAGGAGTAATTTGGCGTTGACACTGCCGTATTTATAAGTAAAATGGTGTATAACCTATAAAAGGCGGAGCAGTCCGGCGCGCTTATAATAATGAGGAGAAATATGGAAAAATCAAAGCAAAACCCCATGGATTTTGCCATGAAAATGCTGGCTATCAGGGACTATGGAGAGGCTGAACTCAAATCAAGAATGGAAAGTAAGGGGTTTGGACCCGCAGAAATAGTCCCGGCAATAAATATATTGAAGAAAAAGGGCTTCCTGGATGACACCGTTTATATAGGCAAAATAATTGAGAAATACACGTTGAAGGCGCCTTCGGGCAGGGCTTTTATAATGGATTATCTTGAACGAAAAGGGCTGAAAAAGGAACAATATGAGGGTCTTTTAAACCCTGTAAATGAACTATCCGTTGCCAGGCTGGCCTTTAAGATGAAGTTTAAACCCCTTAAGAAAAACGAAAATCCTTCGAAAATAAGGCAAAAGGCCGCCAATTATTTGCAAACAAAAGGTTTTGATTATGATATAATTGTTGAAATCTTGAATGAAGAAATTAAAGGAGACGCAGATTATGAACAGTAACGAACTGAGGAAGTTATTCCTGCAGTTTTTCGCGGAACGCGGGCATGTTATAAAGCCCTCGTCCTCGCTTATTCCCGATGACGCCACATTGCTTTTTACGGTTGCCGGCATGGTCCCGTTCAAGAACTATTTCCTTTCAAAAGTGCCGCTGACTTTTACCAGGGCGGCCACGTCGCAGAAGTGTATCAGGACAAACGACATAGACAACGTGGGAAGGACCCGCAGGCACCATACATTTTTTGAAATGCTCGGAAACTTCTCGTTCGGCGATTATTTCAAGGAAGAGGCCATAAAATTCCACTGGGAATTCCTTACCGAAGTAGTGAAAATACCAAAAGACAGGCTTTATGTGACCGTGTATCTTGAAGACAATGACGCGTATGATATCTGGACCCAAAAGATGAAAATACCCGCTGACAGGATATTCAGGCTCGGCAAGGACACGAATTTCTGGGAAATGGGGACAGTCGGGCCGTGCGGGTACTGCAGCGAGATATACTATGATTTTGAAGGCGGAAAAAAAGACGTCGTGACGGGACGGGATATAGAGACAAATGACGACAGGTTCCTTGAGGTCTGCAACCTTGTATTTACAGAATTTGACAAGCGCGCGGACGGGACCCTCGGCGCGCTCAAGCAGAAAAACATAGACACAGGAATGGGGCTTGAAAGGCTTGCCGCGGTTTCGCAGGGGGTTTTTTCAAATTTTGAGACCGACCTTTTCATGCCGATGATAAAGGACGTGGCTGAAAAAGCCGCGACCGTGTACGGCAAGGACCCGAAAACAGACATTTCCCTCAGGGTTATCGCCGACCATGCCAGGGGCGTGACATTTTTGATAGGTGACGGGGTGCTTCCGTCAAATGAAGGCCGCGGTTATATCCTGCGCAGGCTCATACGCAGGGCCGTGCGCCATGGAAGGACGCTCGGTTTCAGGGAAACATTCCTTTATAAAGTCGTGCCGGTAGTCCTGCACATGATGGGAGAAGCTTATCCTGAAACTGCGCAGAGAAAAGACTACATAACGCAGATAATAAAACTTGAAGAAGAGAAGTTCCAGGAGACTATGGACAAGGGGCTGGAAATACTCAATCAGGAAATAGAAATGCTGATGAAGTCAAAAACCGCCATCCTGCCGGGAGAGGTCGCCTTTAAACTTTATGACACCTTTGGTTTCCCCATAGAGATAACAGAGGAGATTCTGAATGAATTTTCCATGTCCACGGACAAGGTGAAATTCAAGGAGTGCATGGAAACGCAGCGCGAGACGGCAAAGAAGGCATGGAAGGGCATGAGCGTTGACGAGCATGCTGTCCCCGAGGACGTAATAAAGAACCTGCCCGTTACAAAGTTCACCGGATATACGGGATTTTCAGAGGACGGCTGCAAGGTGCTTGCAATAGTTAAAGGCGGAAAAAAAATTGCGTCGGCCCACGATGGCGATGAAGTTTCAATCCTCCTTGATAAAACCTCTTTTTACGGCGAGGGCGGCGGTCAGATGGGCGATAAGGGCATAATCACCGGGCCGGATGTGGAACTGGAAGTAATAGACACCCAAAAAACAGACGACAGGTACATACACAGGGTTAAGGTAATAAAGGGTTCTGTTCAAGAGGGCAATATTGTAAAAACCACCGTTGACATGGATAAGCGTTCCGCAATAATGAAAAACCATACAGGCACACATCTGCTGCAGGCCGCTTTAAGGGATATTTTGGGGTCTCATGTCGAGCAGGCCGGTTCTTATGTCGGCGACGACAGGCTCAGGTTCGATTTCACGCATTACGCGGCATTGTCCGAGCATGAAGTCCGTCTGGCGGAGAAAATGGTAAATAAATGGATACAGGAAAGCGTTCCCGTGGAAGTCGAAGTTATGAGCGTCGAAGACGCAAAAAATACGGGGGCCATGGCTCTATTTGAGGAAAAATACAAAGGCGAGGTCAGGGTCGTGTCTGTCGGCCATATTTCAAAGGAATTATGCGCCGGAACCCACCTGCATAATATAGGCGAAATCGGGCTCTTTAAGATAGTTTCATCAGCGTCAACCGCCGCGGGCATACGCAGGATAGAGGCAATAACAGGGGACGCTTCCTACGCCCTGGTCCTGGAAAATGAGGGCACAATAAAGGAATTAAAAACAGTTTTTAAGACAAGCGATACCAACGAGCTCAAGGAAAAAATAAATAAAATGCTCAGGGAATTCAAGGAACTTGATAAAAAGGTCAACGAAGTAAAAAAAGCCGGGATGATGAAAGATGTGGATGAATATATTGCGCAGGCAAAGGATGTTAACGGGACAAAAGTGATTACTATCAGGTTCACGGACGCGGATAAGGAAGCGGTCAGGGCGCTCGGGGATGTGCTCCGTGAAAAAATGAAAAAAACGGTAATCGTGATAGCCAGTACGGCCGGCGAAAAGATCAGCTTTCTTGCAATGGTAACCGATGATATAACAGACAAGCATGACGCTTCAAAGATAGTCAAGCGCGCGGCCGCCATATGCGGCGGGGGCGGGGGCGGGAAAAAGAACATGGCCGAAGCCGGCGGTAAGGACGCCTCGAAAATCGACGAAGCCCTGCTTGAAGTGGAAAAGGCAGTCAGAGGATAATAATGAGGATAATCTGTTTTGACCCCGGGACCGTAAGGATCGGGGTCGCCATAAGCGACGAGACCGAGTACCTGTCAAGGCCAATAGGAAATTTCAAAAATGACGACCGTCTGGAGCGGCAGATCAGGGAACTCGGCGAAAAGAATGAATTCAACAAGATCGTGGTCGGCGAGCCGTTCAATATGGACGGGACCAGGAACCCCCATAATACTTTTGTCGGGCAGCTTGTGGATAAACTTAAGGGTATATTCCCGGATAAGGAAATAATCATGTGGGATGAGCGCCTCTCAAGCTGGGAAGCCAATAATCTGATGCTTGAAGCCGACATGAGCAGGAAAAAAAGGAAAAAGAAAGTGGACGGCCTGGCCGCCGCTTTAATACTGCAAAATTACCTGGACAAGGCGCGCGAGAGGAAAAAATGAACAATAAAAACACCGGACCGGTTAAAAAGATGACAGTTTCTGATTTTTTCCTGATATTTGCCATTGCGGTCTGTTCCGTAATTGGCAGCGTTTTTGTCGCCGCGTTTGTGCCGGTTTCGGGGGCGCAGGAACAGGCGAAAGAAATTAATATCAACTACGGCACGGGATTGAAAAAAATAGCGAGCGCATTGAAATCCGAAGGCCTTATCAGGAACAGGTTAGCTTTTGAACTTTACGCCGTGGTGACCGGGTCAAATAAGAAATTTCAGGCCGGGGAATATGAATTTTCCGCATCCATGTCAGCGGCAGGCATTTCCGTTAAGATGGTCAAGGGCGATGTCAAAAAACACAAGGTAGTTGTCCCGGAAGGTTCCGACATAGCCGATATAGACAGGATATTCGCGGACTCGGGGATGTTAAAGGCCGGCGAAATACTCGCGGCGGCTGGTGATAAGGCGTTCATTAAACTGCTTGGGATACAGACACCCTCGGCCGAAGGCCTGCTTTTTCCCGATACTTATTACGTGATACGCGGTGAAACAGCCGCAAAGATCGTGCAGACCATGTACGAGCGTTTCAGGCAAAAATCCGTTATTGATATAAACCGCACCTATGACATACAGGGTTACAAGGAATCCGGATATAAGGCGCTCATAATGGCTTCGATAATAGAAAAAGAATCACGCTTGGATGCGGAGCGGTCCATGGTGGCGTCGGTTTTTTATAACAGGCTGAAGTCGCCTGAAGCGTATCAAAGAAGGCTGGAGTCCTGCGCCACGGTCAGATATGCTTTGAGCAAGAAAAGGGGAATAATAACCTATAAGGACCTTAAAGTGGACAGCCCCTATAACACTTACATCAGGATAGGGCTGCCGCCGGGGCCGATATGCAATCCGGGGTTGGAAAGCATGGCCGCGGCCCTGAAACCGGATGTCACCAAATTCAGGTATTTTGTGCTCTATGACAACGGGGAACACACGTTTTCGGAGACCCTGGAAGAGCACAACAGGGCAAAGGTAATGAATAAAAAAATAAGGCAGGACATGGAATGAAAAAAATATTGATATTTCTGGCTTTTATCCCCGTATTAAATACGGCGGTTTTTGCGCTGACCTATAACGACATGGCCGGAGACACGCTGGGGGCCTGGAAGGCGGAAGCGGATTACAAGGAAAAATATTTTGAATACAACACGTTTTACAAGGACGGACTGGAACCGCAGGGCGTCATGCTCCGCGGTATTGACGAGGATTTTATCGTAAGGCTGGGGCTGCCCGGCGGTTACGCCGTTTCCCTGGACGCCAATTATATCTTCCAGAATCTTGATGCGCTTTATGACTATAATAATGTTCAGACCATAACGCTTCTGTGCGCAAAACAATTTGACACATGGCCCGGTATTTTGCTGGGAATTAAGTTTCCGTTGGGCACGAAAATAGCAGACGACCCTGTCCTTATCAACAATGAAGATAAGTATGACCTGCTTACAGGCTTGTTTATTAAGGATTCCTGGGGTTTTTTGAAATACTCAATGCAGGCGGTTTATGAGGTTCCTATCGGGCAATTCAGCACGTATCCGCCGGACCAGTTTAAAACGGGCTACCAGGGGGACGCGGACTTTTCGGCCTCCCTGGGGTTTAATTTATATAATGACCCCAGCAAGCAGGTCATAGACATACTGGCCGAGGCTGAGTATTCGCTGGTGCAGCGGGATTCCGGCAATTCGCAAAAACTTTCAATAATCCCACAGGCTGTGATGAAATTTTATGACGATTTTAACCTGATACTCGGAGCGGAGATACTTGCCGCCGCGGATAATATGTACCTGAACAAAAAGGATATAGTGTGGTATGTAGTTAAAGTTAACTATGTTTTGAACAGCGATAACAGGAAATCCGGGGTGACGTCCACTGCTCAAACCGGATTTGCGGCTGGCGCGTTTTTGCCTGCAAGCACGACTTCGACAGCCGCGGCTGTCACTGCGACGGCGGGCGTAACACCGGCAATTTCGGGCTATCCTGCCATGATTCCGACGCCTGCGGCGAGATAAAGTTTCCATAAGTTTATTTAGCGACAAAAGAATAGGGGTAAAATGAAAAATAACAATCAGGGCAGGATCGTCAGCAAGGAAGAGATCGTCGAACTTCTTAAAAATGAGGGGAAGTCACTCGATGTAAAAACTGTTTTGCACAAGCTCAAACTTGCCAACTCGGCCAGGGGCACGGTAAAGCAGATACTAAAGAAGCTCAGCAAACAGGGCGCGATAAATATGGAGCGCAAAAAATTTTCCGGTGAAAAGGTTTCCAAAACAATCACCGGTAAGATCGACCTGCGCAACGATTACGGGTTCCTTGTTCAGCCTGACGGGAACGACATATTCGTCGGCAGGAGCAGCGCCGAAGACCTGCTGCCGGGGGATATAATAGAGGTTTATCCGCACGTAAGCCGCGCCGGCGGCATTGAAGGGGAGCTAAAAAGGATTGTAAAGCGCACGGAATCGCCGGTCATGTGCAGGGTGAAGAAATTCGGAGGCGATGTTTTTGGCGTCCTGACTTTCAAGCCGGGGCCAATAATCAAGATAAGGAAACCCTCTGAGGCGCTCGGGGAAGGGGACCTGATACTGGTCAAGGCCGAATACGACAATGGAAAACTTTACGGCGAGGTTATTGCACACCTTTACGACAAAAGCGACATGAAACTTTACATGCAGTTCATCCTGGCCAGGAATGAGATCCGGCAGGATTTTCCCGATGTTGTATTATCCGAGGCCGCGGCCATCGGAATAGACACCTCCAACCTGGGCTCCAGGATGGATTTAAGGGATGAAATTATAGTCACGGTGGACCCTAAAGACGCCAAAGATTTCGACGACGCGATCTCCATTGAAAAAAAGGATGGAAAATACAGGCTCGGCGTCCATATAGCGGACGTTACGCATTATATGAAAGAAGGCTCGGCTCTGGACGCGGAAGCCTCGTTGCGCGGCACAAGCGTTTACCTTCCCGGAGCTGTCATACCCATGCAGCCCGAGAAACTTTCCAACGACATATGCTCACTGCGCGAAGGCGTGGACAGGATGACTTTCTCGATATTCATGAATATGGACGAAAACGGCTTCATAGAGGATTATGAGATAAGGGAGTCCGTCATAAGGAACCACAAGCGCTTCACCTATGAGGAAGTAGAAGGCATATTAACGGGAGGCGAGTGCAAGGATGAGAAGGTAAAAGAAGCGTTATTTTTGATGAACGAACTTAAGGAAAAACTCAAGGCTAATTTTAGGGCGGGTGGATCAATTGATTTTGACCTCGGCGAGCCGGTTTTTGTATATAATGACGACTGGAGCGTGGCCGATATTGTAAGGAAAGAGCCGCTGGAGTCGCATAAACTCATAGAATACTTTATGATATCGGCGAATATTTGCGCCGCGGATTTTATCACCAAAAATTCAAAATTCGGCATGTTTCGTGTGCATGAAAAGCCTTTCCAAAGGGATCTTGACGATTTTAACGCGTACATGAGGGGCATGGGAATCGATGTTTCCCTGAAAAAGGGCACAAACAAGGAATTTCAGCAGGTGCTTGAAAAAGTTAGGAACTCGGAAAAGAAGAACCTTGTGCAGAAAAAACTGCTGCGTTCCATGAAGCTGGCGAGGTATTCCGAGAAAAACCTGGGGCACTTCGGCCTCGGGCTTGAAAAATACACCCATTTCACCTCCCCTATACGGCGGTATGCCGATGTTATGGTGCACAGGCTTATCAAGCATTTCCAGAGGATAGAGGCGATGAAAGACGCCCAGCGGGAATATTTAAAACAGGTGGCGGTGAATATTTCCGTTAACGAGGAAAAAGCCGAGAAGGCGGAAAATGACGCGTTCAGGCTGTACTGTCTTGACTTTTTAAAAGACAGGGTGGGCGATGTTTTTGAGGCGGTCGTCTCCAGGGTGACAAAGAACGGTTTCGTCATGGAACTCGGCGAATACCCTGTGGAAGGCTTCGTGAACTTTGACGCGCTTGACGAATATTACACTTTTGACCAGTACAGACAGGCTGCCATAGCGAAAAGGTCGAAGAAAATAATCAAAACAGGCGATATTTTTTCTGTTATAATAGTGAGGATAGACCTTGAAGCTTTAAAATTAGAACTGGAGCCGGAAAAATGAAAAAAGTACTTTTGGGGTTGGTATTGGCTCTTTTTCCAGTTGTGTGCGCCGCTTCATCGGCCGGGGTTACCTCTGTTTTTGACATAGGGACTTCGGTCAGGGCACAGTCAATGGGCGGGGCTTTCAGCGCTTTCACAGGCGACTCGGCAGGAGGTTATTTTAACCCGGCGCTCCTGGATACCGTGGAAAAAACGGAGATACAGGCCGCGTACATACCGCTTTTTTTCGACACCACATATAATTATATTTGCGCGGCAATACCCACGCTCGACATCGGTTCCTTCGGGTTTTCCGGGGCCGTTATAAATACGGGGAACATAGCTTTCAGGAACGACGACGGGGTAAAAACAGGGGATTCCTCGCAGTTTATCATGGAACTTATCGCGGGCTGGGGGAAGTTCTTTATAACACCTGACCTGTCCGTTGGATTAAACCTCAAGCTTGACTACCAGAGCATAACGCATTACGCCAATGACCTGACATTTGGCCTGGACCTGGGATCGTTTTACAGGGTGATAAGCGACAAGGACCAGATGCTTGGCGCCGCGCTCGTGCTTAAGAATACCGTAGAGCCTGATTTTAAATTGAGCGGTACCGCCGACACTGTACCGAGACAGCTTATTGCGGGCGCTTCATATAAGAGGATACTGACGGCGGACATAACCGGTACGGCAAATATGGACCTTGTGGCCCCGATCGGCACGGATTTTGACCTTAAAGCCGGCATGGAATTCACATTTTTTAAGATAGTGGCCATAAGGGCCGGCTATAATACCTACGGTATTCTTTCGGCCGGCGCGGGGCTGACCCTGTTCGATTCGATTACGCTTGACTATGGGCTGTTCCTTACGGAACTTGACACCCAGAACAGGTTCGCGCTGAAGTATGTGTTCGGCGATGACATCCCGGACATGCGCAAAAGAAAAGCCGAGATTGACCAGGAAAAGATCGAGAAAATGGCAAAAGTGCTGGCGGCAAAAGAGCTGGAGCAGCTGCGCGGCAATATAGACAAGATGAAAGATAAGGAAAGATTCAAGGCTCTGCATTATTCAAATGGGCTTGAATCATATTTTGACGGCGACCTGAAAAGGTCGCTCGCGGAATTCCAGACGGTGTACGACATAGACAGCGGGTATATGAGCGTTACATATTACACGTCCTATATAAAAGGTTTGATGGACAGGTCGAAACAGGGCGCGTACAGCGATGAGGTGGTAAAACTTTACAGGGAGGGCGTGGAACTATACCTTAAGCAGGATTACAAGGGAGCCAAGGCAAAGTGGGAAAGCATACTTAAGATAGACCCATATAACAGGCTGGCTATCGAGAACCTTAAGGAAGTCAATCCGTTGCTCCGCGAACTTGAAGGCTTTAAGGAGGGCAAATAGTGGCGTTTTTTTCCAATAAACTCCTTAAGGAGGAGAAGTTTGTCCTGCCCGCGCAGAGGCAGTATGTCCCGGAAATCAAGGAGCGGATCACCACCCTCTGCAAGGAATTCAATTTCAACTACAAAGACGTGAACAACCTAATGATAGTACTGGATGAGGCGTGTTCCAATATAATCAGGCACGCATACAAAGATAAGCCCGAGGGCGGGGACATAACCTTTGAGATAAAGGTTATGGAAAAAGGCATTTATATAACCGTCATAGACAACGGGAAAGGCTTTGACTGGAAGCACTTCCGAACGCCGAACCTGAACCACTATGTTGATATCGGGAAAAAAGGCGGGCTCGGGGTCTGGATAATCAGGAAACTCACCGACAAAAGCGATTATAAGACAACGGAGCGCGGCAATGAACTAACCCTGGTAAAGTACCATTCGCGGAAATCCCTGATCAATGTCATTTTGGGCATGGTGTCGTCGTCAAAAGGCATCAAGGAACGTTTTGTCGTGGCCACGACAATATTCATACTGTTGCTTGTAACAGGCACTTATTTTTATTTTATTGAGCATGAGAGGGAGAGCCTCCGCAACAAATTCCTGACCTACACCGGCGACATAGCCAAGAGCCTCTCGGACTCGAGCAGGGAGAGGATAATCAATAACAATTACCTCTCGCTCATACAGGTGCTGAAAGAAATCAAAGGCAATAATGAGAATATTGACGAGGTTTTTGTAATCAATACAGACGGAAAGATCATAGCGCATAATGACGCCCAGAAGCTTTACACGGATTATATGCGCAATGATAAGACCTGCACGGTCATGCCGTCAAGCAACGGCGTGCTTGTGATGAAATGCGTTTACGATAAAACGTACAGATATGACCTGGCCTACTCCATCACCTTTCAGGGGATCGAGATGGGGGAGGTGCACGTCTATGTGACGAAGAAAGGCATAGACAGGGTCATGTCGGGGAAGGCCATAAATCTGGTTTTTGCCAGCCTGCTCATATTTCTTATCGCCGCGGCCGGTATTTACATGCTTCTCGGGCTGATCATAACCCCTTTACAGCGCCTGAGGGAAGGCGCGCTAGCCATAGGAGAAGGCAGATTGGACCACCGCATAGAACTCGAGGGCGAGGATGAGTTCTCCCAGATAGCCAACGCTTTTAACGATATGGCCAATAAATTCAAGGGCGCGCAGGAATCCCTGGTTGAAAATGAAAAGATGCAGAAAGAGATCGCGGTTGCCAAGGAAATACAGCAGACGCTTTTGCCGAAAAAAATGCCCGATCTTGAGGGTTTTGACATATCCGCGTACTACATGTCGGCCAAAGAGGTAGGCGGAGATTATTACGATGTAATCAAGGTCGCGCCGCGCCTGATCGGCGTGATCGTAGCGGACGTCTCGGGTAAGGGTGTGCCCGGTTCGCTGGTTATGACCATCACCAGGACAGTGGCGCGCCTTGTGGCAATGAAAAACAAGTCCGCGAAAAGCGTGCTGGTGAAAGTCAACAACTTTGTGAAAGAAGACATGAAAAAAGGGATGTTTGTGACCGCTTTTTACCTTGTGCTTAATTCCTTCACCCGTAGGATAAATTTTGCCAGCGCGGGGCATGACCCGCTCATACTCTACAGGGCAAAGGAAGAGAAGATATATTACATAAAACCAAAGGGTTTCCCACTCGGGATAACGCTGCCGGACGAC
>PMTB01000169.1 GCA_003167475.1 candidate division FCPU426 bacterium
CACAGGGAGGCAAATAACATGGACAGGAACAAAAAGCGCAGGTTGCATGCCGTAAAGAAAAGAATCTTTAATTTATTTACAGGCATTCACTATGAAGCCGCAGACAACGGAGAAAGCGAAATATTGGCGGCCATGGACAAAGAACTTGAAACAATAAATACCTTAAAAGACTTACGGTTGTTTGTTATTAAACATGAAATAAAGAAACTATTCAGACTTTATGAAGAGGGGGCGTTTATATGGCTGAAAAACAATTGAATAAATCCCAAGGAGAAAAACAAATGACCACACAGGAAAAAATAGAACAGGCGCAGGAAAGAATCAAGGTTTCACAGTTAAAAGATGAATTAAAATATCAATCAACCTATGACAAGAATTTTCACGATGCTCTGTATATTGCCCTGCATATGGAAACAGGAAAGGAATACACGTTTTTAAACTCAGACCATTGGTATCAGCCGTACACAATAACCAAAATGAAAAAAAGGATTTTTATAGCAATAATCCAAGAGGGTTTTATCGTGTTGAATTTGAAACAGGCAATTAACTACATCAAAGGGGGTAGACCGGTAATCGAGGGGGAAATGTTCAGCACAAGCAGAGAACAAGACATCAACAAAATGCTTTTTAATTACAACCGGTACAGGGGAAATTATAAAGGTTTTAAAGCAAATGATTGCGGAGTAGTAATAGAGGGCGCAAAAACAGTAAGGCGTTATTTTGGAAAGGAAAGTTATACATCAATTGCGTTTGAATATCAGTGGGTAAAATATCCCCTCGATAACAGATTCTATTATGCTATCAGCTGTCTTAATAGCAGTAGCCCCCTGTCATGTGAATACTATAAGACGAGTTTTGAAACGGAAATTGAATGTCTTAATGACTGCATTGAAAACACAATTAAAAGGTTTGAAACCGCAAATAATAAATATAAGAATGTCATTAATTACTTAAATGACCTAAAAAATTATTATCAAATGGGAATTGAAGTTAAATATATCACCGAGAACAAATGGGATGAACCATTAAATGATTTTGAAGTTATTGGAAAAATCAAATATAAGACAAAAGAAACCATTCGTTTTGACGAGGACGCAGAAGAAACAGAAGAAGATACAGACACAATTACGGAAGACACAGACCAAAACCAGTTATCACTATTTTAAAGGAGCAAACAAAATGAAAAACGCCAAACAAAAGTATGAGGAATTAGTTCATGAAATTGATTGGAGCAATTGGAAACATAACGAGGGTACACCAAAAGAAAAACTATGGGAAATATCAGAGGTTTTATATTGCCGTTTGGACTGGCTCAAGGAACAGCTTGAAAGTAATACGGTTGAACTGGACGAAGCAAAAGACACAATCAAAATGTTACAAATTTTCATAACGGGTATTAAGGATAAAGACATAGGAGGATAAGAAAGGGCTTGGAGGGCGTCGGCGCGAATCCGGCGCCGAGCCATGCCCGGCCCTGGACAAAGAACGTGTCCGCGCCTGTCATGGCTGCTTACATCGGCGCACATCAGCACCGGCAATAAGTCATGCCGGTAATTCAGCGCGCCGGTGTTTAAAAAAACAAGGCAGAAAAATGGCGTCTATATGGTCCTGCAAGGGCGTTGTTTCTTAAGGGGACGCCTTTCCCCTTAAGGATTCCCGGGCAAAGGGCCGAGGGCCCTTTGGAATCCCGGTTTTGCCATGGTTAAGACCGATTTTATGATCTAAGCCAGGTCAAAGGCACAGCCGGCGGAAAAAATTTTGATACCCTCATCATCCCGGAAAAGCGACGGTTGCGGCGTTCCGCAAAAACCCCTCTCCGGAGGGGTTTTTGCTGTCACTTAAAAGCCTGATCATACTTTTCCGCTCGGTTGATGAGGATTTGTAAGTAAGGATATAAAAATATTCCGCTTGTCACTACGCTCACCTGTTCGCTCCGCGCCAGCAAAGCAGCTCCATATTTTTATACCTTACCTTAGAAGTATATAACTTTTTCCGCCGGCTGCTATGGCATGAACTCGCCCCACACGGTCCCGAAGGTACGCGTGTGGGTCGAGTTCATTGGCGGGTTTTAAAAAATACTTGGAGGTTTAAAAATGTTAAAGGAAGCGGTAAGAGGAAAAGACATCAACAAAATGATTAAAATGTTGGTGAAGTTGGAAAAGAAAGCACAAAAAAAAGCACAGGGAGGAAAATAACAATGCTAACAATGAAAAAGGAAATGAAAGAAATCAAGAGCGCAAAAGAATTAAACGAGGTAATGACCGAGCANNAAGTTTCAAATGAAACACGCCGAAATGATAAAGGGTTTTAAGCAGTGGGAAAAGCTTAACAGGAGGGTTAAAAGAGGGGTAAAGGCTCTATATATTTATGCGCCACAATTTACAAGCAAAAAAACGCTTGAAGTCTTAAAGGACTCAGCAAAAACGGAACAGAACCCGGCCATAAAAGAAAAAATACAGAAAAAAATTGACTGGTTAGAAAAATCCGTTCGTTTTAACCTTGTTCCTGTCTTTGACGTATCACAGACAGAAGGCGAGCCAATAGCTAACGCCAACGAAACCACAGGCGCAAAATTCATTGAAAGCGAGCAAGGGCCTTTTTTGACAAGCGCCTTGCTTGAAAAGATAACAGAATTTTTAACAGGGGTAAACATGGGCGTAATATATGAAACCCATTACAAAATGGCGGGCGCGCTTTTGCGTAACGGAAGAACCGGAGCGCATAAGATTGTTTTAGCCGAGGGTATAGAACCTGCCGGAACGCTTGCGACTATGTTTCACGAAATAGGACACTATAAATTTAACCATATAAGTAACGGAGCAGGGCAGGAAATCGAAGAAGGACAAGCCGAGATTTTTTCTTATCTTGTATCCAAATATTTTGGAATTAATACGGATAAAGCAACAGGCGCATACCTTGCCCACTACCTTAAAACCATAGACAACGGCAAAATATTTCAGAATTTTCAAAGCGTAGTAAAAACCGCAGTGGAATTTGTAAAGGAATTGGAAAATTGGAAAGAAACAGGCAAGGCAGAACTGAAACAGGAAAAGGCATAAAAAAATACAGGGCAGGGGTTTAACCCCCTGCCCGAAAAGGAGCAAAGAAAATGCAAAGCAACGAAATGCCAATAACAGGAATTGACGGCGAGGTTTTAGGGTATTGGAGTACCAATAGCGGAAAGTTTAAAGCAGTGTTACAGAAAGCCCCGGGGGAAACGTATCACGCTATTTTTTATCAGGACGGGATTTTAAAGGAAACCGAATTATTTACCGACAGGGAAAAAGCGATAAAAGAAACTGTCAGCAAAATAAATGATATTTATTTTGTTAACGGTTGGATATACAAGACCCGCGCGGGAAACATAAGGTTAAAATGGGAAAAGCCAACAGCAGAGGAAAAAGCGCCGTGCCTGTTTTAAACAGGCACGGCCTGCCGGGGTAATCCCCGGCAGGCGCATTTTCGCACTGGTAAACCGCCGCGCGAAACCGCACCATAGCCTGAACCTGATCCGGCGCACATCCGCGCGCCGGTATTTTTTAAGCAGAGGCAAGGTAAGCCGCAGATCGCTTCGCGGCGGCTTTTAAATTATATACGCGCTTTTGCGCGATGATAAATAGCAAATTCTTTTTAAGGACAAAATTAAGTCTTAAACGTCGTTCCGCTGTCCGGGATTTTTGTCCCGCAAGGCAAAATAATTGTTGACATAGATTTATATATATTGTATAAACTAAACCAATTATTTTACTACGTGATAGAAAGTACGACCAAGAAACTTCCGGGTCAAACCGGCATAAGGCTGATTTAAAAATATAGAGGGGCTTTTATGAAAAAGTTAATACAGATTATTTTGCGGATGAGCGTTTTTTTTAAAACGCGGTTTGCAAAATACAAGGGACAAAATATAGAGGGTATCTCATTATGAAAAAATTCATTTCATTTTTCATATCACCATGTCTTCAGGTGCCAAGACTCACGTCTAAAAAAACTTTTCAAATACAAATATTCAATTCTAAAAACACACCTGGAGGGATGCTGTGAAAAAATTCTTTTTTTCTGCTTTATTTATTGCTCTTGTAATATCATTCGTCTCAGTTTCATGCACTAGAAAGTCACCTACCGGAGCCACTGATGTTACGCCTACGCCGACAATTACGGCGACGCCAACGCCAAACATCAATTTTACGGTGTATGCGTACAATGACGGGTCAAAGGTGCCAAATTTAAATATGCAAATGTCCAACGGTTCGTTTAATACACTTAGCCAGTCAACAAACAGCAATGGAATAGTTTCATTTACTTTACATTCAACCGGCCCATGGACAATTCTAATTCCGGCACAAATGGGGTACGACAATTTAAACTACATTGTAGACGCCACAAGCACGACTTGTTTTGCCTTTGACCTGGGCGCACAGTCTTTGTCAATTGCATTAAGTGGAGGAAGTGAAAGCCTGACTATGGCACCGTCCACGATCTCTTACACAGTGACTTTTGTGACAGGTGCGACTAAAAAGTACAATCTGCAGGTGATAGGACTTCCGGCCGGTATAACCGCCACCATCAGTCCTTCGCAGGTTCAGTTTAACGGGGATACAGCAACCGTTGTTTTGACGGTTCCAAAGAGTTTTGAAAACTTTAACGGAGTAGACCAGTTTCAGTTCTGGGTAAAAGGTACGGACACACAGCCCATTTCAACAACCATTCAAACACAACAGGCCCGGACAGTTACCAGGGGCTGGCATTACAACATATACTCAGATATTACCATTCAGAAGATAGGTCAATGCGGTCCTTACGGATGTGTAAACCAGTATATGATCTATTACGTCGGAGCCAATAATTTCACCTATGAGGCTCAGGGAACGGCCATGACGCAGGGAAATATTGTCAGGCAAATAATAAGCGCCGCCCTCATTGGCGACCATGTTGATTATATTTCCGACCCTGTTTTTGCTTCACCAGGCTCTGCTGCCTGTACAATAGGAAATTATGAAAGTCTGGCAACCTTTGTATCTACGGATTACAACATTTCGACCAAAGACCAGGTGTGGGGGCATTGGGGACTCGATGGAACAATTACCGTCAGGTTTACGGACGATGCGAACCTCGATGTTACAAGGACATTTACCACAACAAGCGCAGGCAATGGATGGGGCTCTGCTTGCGGCAGGTTTCATCAGACCTGTCAGGTTGTCACTAGCGGAGATTTTGACAAGTGCGGATCATATCCAAATACATGGGGTTGTTCATATTCCGTACATATGGGACATTGTGAAAAAACAAACCGCATACTGGGAACAAAATGAAAAAAATAATATTTGCTATATTGATTTGTTTAACAAGCATTTCCCTTTACGCGGCGGAGCCGGTAAAGGTGACCTCAACAGCCGAGCCTGTTGCGACAGAGACTGCTTCTGTCTTACAGGCTCCGCAGGGCAAGAATATTTTTGAAGGTTCGGTCAGCAAGATAAGTTTTGACATAAAGTCCGCATACCAGGACGACGGGGCAGGGCAGTTGTATACCAACGAACTATCAATCAAGGCAATGCAAACGCTTTTTGAAAATTTTACCGCCGATGTTTTCATCAGGTTTAAAAAGCCCATGTCGAATGAAAACACGCCGGTTATAACCGAGCTGTTGACGGCAAAGTTCCAATATGTCAATAATTTTATCCAAATAGTCGCGGGTAGGGCAGAGCTTACAAAGACAATATCAACCCTGAATTATTTCGGGCCTTACAGCACAGCCGGCCAGAGGTATCTTGATCTTGTGGGCTTTACCATACCGTTTTTTTTGAAGGCCGGGGTGCCGGAACTACAGGAGATCGACCTGCCGCCGTTGGCGTTCAGCATGTACTATTTTCCGACCATGCTTAACCTGACGAATACGACGTATAACGGGTATCAGGAGTATTACCTGGCCCAGATCAGGGCAAACGCCATGCTTTGGGATAATCCTTTTCAGTTCATGTTAAACCTGGGAAAAGGCACAACAGAATATTTCATGTACTCAATTTTAAGCGGTAAGGTGGTAGTGGATACGTCCGCGAGCATTGATTTGTTCAAGCATTACAAAATAAACGCTTCATACGGGATTTTAAATACGGATAAGACAAATCAAACGTCGGTCATGGCCGCAGGCCTGGAACTGCATGATTTTAACAGCTGGCTTTTTGTGATAAACGACTTGATATTTGAGGTTCAAATGCCGCTAGGCAGTTCATCAGGCGAGTTTAAGCCGGAGAGTTTGCCTTGGTTTATTGTTTTGCGTAATAAGATGGGCAAGTTCAGGTATGGTTTAGCCGCGACTACAGCGGCAAACGACTACACTTTTAAAAACATTGTGTCGTATGTGCCCGGGTTTGCTGGTCCCTTCGGGTCCGGGAACGTCTACGCGCCTGAAGGATTATCCTTTACACAAAAGCCGGGTCTGGGCACGTCATGGTACGGCTATATCGCGTATGAGTTTTGAGGATTAAATGATTAAAAAAATATCGATAGCTGTATTGTTGCTCTTTATGGCGTCAGTTATGTTCGCGGACAGGGATGAGCTGATTCTGTTTCAGAATCATTCTCTTAAAATAATGGATTTTTTGGATAATGAACAGGCCAAAGAATCTGTTAAGCAGGTTGAATATAAGCCACAGGCGATAAATAAAAAGAAATCTGCGGCAAGTAAAATTGACAAGGATTTTAAGCCTGTGTTCACTCCGGCAAGGTATGACTTCTCATGTAAAACGGCATACGGAGAATTCAAGGTACTTGTTTTTGAAGAAACTGAGAACAGTTTCAAAGTTTCTTTTTCTTCGGAATATCCGGTACAGATGTACCAGCTGACAGATACGGCTACAAAGAATACGACAAAACAGGAGAGTATTAACGACAAGTTGAATTACAGCCTTGAGGTAAACAAGAAATTTGAGCCGAAATACGTGCTCATACTCTCGATGTTTAAAGATGATTTTTTATCGCAGAATATAATTCCTTTATACAAAAAGGAAACGACAAAAACCAAATAGGAGGTATGTTATGAATGAAAAATTGTTGGCGGCAATAAAGAACGGTCTTTATGCAATAGTGGCCCTGTTAGCTGTTAATGCGATTTTCCTTTTTATGATTTATCAGAAATTTTCAGAATTTTCAGTATCAATGATAGGTAAGTAAGAATGAAAAAGATAATATCGATAATCTTATCAGTTTTAATCGTTGCCCCCGCTTTCGGATACGATGAAGACCGGGCCAAGGGGCTTACGATGATTAAAAGCAAAATGGAAAACGTTTTACAGAATTTACAGAGTAATAAGACCGTTGATGGTTCGCATGGATACGGAGATACAACATATAAGACGCTTTCCAAGCTGAAAGCAAAACTCGATACGGATTATTTCAACAAGACGCTTGCAACGGATTATACAAAGAGCAAGATTATGACCATGCTCGCACAATTGGCCATTACAGCGGCGCATTCCATAGGCACTGCGGCCCAGGGTGAGCAGGCAACGCTTATCCAGACCACTGGAAGCAGTTTACAGGCCACTAAGGACCCGCAATACCAGGCAATAGGCAGTCAATTTATCACGTTGGCAGGGCAGATATCCCAGGGGAACGATATTGAAGCGCAGAGCACGGCTGACAGCATAAAACAATACGTGACGAGCGAAGCGCCGGTAATAAGTTCCGATTATAAGCCTTCGTCGCAGGAAAACGCCCTTGTATCCGGGCTTGCGTCGGTTCTGTCAAGTTCTCTGAGCAGGATATTGGGTATGCTATCGACATTCGGCATAGCCGCGCTGTTTAAGGCTCTTGGATTCGGGCTTTTGGCTTCAAATCCAATTGGGCTTGCTGTCGCAATCTTAATGCAGGAAACCATAGGAGCTGTTGCCACAAGTATCACAGGAAACGGGCAGATCAACTGGCAGCCTGTCGAAAATTCGGCTGTTAGTCAGGTTGTAGGTGTGACTGACAAAGGGACCAGTGCCATCACTAACGGTACACAAAATCAGCTCAATGGAGCATTGCAGAGCATTACACCGATAGTTCAGAAGGATATTGATACAAAGGCTTTAAGTAATTCAAACCAGACAGGCGGAACAGGAGTCCTGCCCTCTGGAAACTAATGCGAGGTGATTTATGAAAAAGTTTTTACTATTTGCTTTAATCGCGGTTCTTCTTCCTACCTGCGTATTCGCGCTTACGGGAAATGAAAGCAACATCCTTAATATTTTTAAATCCGTTTATGCGTTTCTTGTACTTATTGGCGGCGCATGGTCGGGTATTGCTTTAACCATAAATGCGATGAAAGCACATAACGGAGACCAAAACGCAAAGGCCGGCTTATGGTGGAACATTGCGTTGTTTGTCCTGATAATTGCTTCTCCGCTTGTTTTTAACTGGGCAATAGACCTGACAAAAAAAGGGCAGGTCAATAACACGGATGTGGAGCAGATATTTCAACAGCAATAAAAATCTTTAGAAAAGGGGATATATGAAAAAGGCAATATTTATTATTTTTTTGCTGTGTGTCGTTTTTCCGTTTGCGCTTTTGGCCGCTGATACGACGGCAAACACCAGCACAAATACGACTGCCACAGCACCTAAGCCCACAACACAAACCGGTATTCTTCAAAATATCGGAAATGCCTTAAACAGCATTCCACAATGGATCATAGACAAGCTTGTAATTGGGGCATTTACGCTTTTTGTTTATTGTACGACCATAGTTATGCGCGTGTTCAACCTGTTTTTTGGGTTCATAAAGGATTTTATTTTCATAGTCAAAGATTGGGGTAATTTTGAGATCTATCCCGCAGGCAGGTTTCAGACGGATATATTGCCGCTGGTAAAATACGTTGTGTATCTGTGTGCCTGGGCTTTCCTGGCTTTTTTGTTCATAAAATCGTTGATGGGCCATCTATTGCGCGGGGATAGCCCTGAGCAGGCCTTGGTAAACCTGTTTTTTGCGGTTGTTTTGCTTTCGGCGTACACGTTCATTTATTCGCAGCTGTTCGTGATTTTTAAATACATATCAGACCATATGCATACGTTGGCCACATGGGCATATAGCGAAACCAAAGGGTCATTAAACGACGGCAATGCCATTATGAATACTTTGCTCAACATATCAAGTTTTATGGGTAACACTTCGGACAAAGGGCTTACTGCCGGTGATCTCTGGAACACGACAGGCAACACGGCCACGGAAATAAAGAACATAAGCGACATAGTGACAGAGCGGTTAAAAGACAAGGATTTTGCTTTCTTCATCAACCAGGTGCTTATATTCGTAATCGGAGTTGTGGGGATTATAAGCATGTGGGAAGTGGTGGTCCTTAAAGGGGCTCAGGTTTTGAACCTATTCGTGTCCTACTTCCTCGGCATTTTTGCCTGTGTAATGGTTGGAAGCGAGGAATCCAAATCAATCTTCTGGAACTGGCTCAAAAAGACAGCGCAGCTTTTCGCCTACGGCTTTTTTTGGGGGCTTATTATCATCGCTATAAACATGTTTACTCTGATGATAAATCAAACAACGGTAAACTCCGAAAAGGTATTGTATTTTATCGTTGTGCTCGCCGGGATGAAGTTCATGGGCATGGTTCCGGCTATGGTTGACGAATTTGTGGCGAACAACTACATCATGCAGAAGATAGGCAAGTCAATGACCGGCGATATGATGACCGCCGGGAGAATCGCGGCCACAACTGCGGGATTTTCCCTTGCCGCGGCCGCGGCAGGAGCTGCGCCGGCCATGACTGCCGGCGCGCTTACGCTCGGCAATGCCGCGATAAGGACGTCAAAGGATTCATCCCAGACCCTTATGGAGCATATGAAGGACACAAAGTATGAGAAGAATCTGAAAAATAGCGAATGGAACGGCGATGTGTCCAGGGCACAGGCGGATTCACATATGACGAAATTAAACGACCATAAATATAGTTTGAAAGAGGTACGCGAGACCGCGTCTCGCGCTGCAAAGGCAAAAAGCGTCCAAAAAGAAATGAAACGGCCACAAAATCCAACAACATAAGTGAGGTAAAAAATTGGGTGTATTGAACAAGAAAGCTGAAATATACGGAATGCCGGTTAATGACTTTTTTATTTTAATTATTATTGAGATTGTGTTGTTTCTGGGATCAATGTTTGGGCTTATGAGGATAAACGCCTATTTGGGCGTCACGTTTTTTGTTGTTGTGGGCGGACTTGTATACGCGGTCATATTTTTCAAACGGTTATTGCCGGAAAAGTTTTTTATAAGCCTGTATAAATTTTTGACGGAACCAAAAATTTATATTACGACTGTGGCCGTAAGCGGCAACCATCCGCTTATTAAAAAACTGATTACAATGGATGAGGAGCAGAGCAATGCAGGGCTATAAGACAGGGGCGGTAAAAGATTTAATCAGCTTAAAAGCCATTGCAGACGGGTTTATCATTGATGAAAACGATCAGCCAGCGGCCATATACGAGTTGAAAGGCGGTTTAAACACCTATATAGCGGCCACACAGAGCATAAACAACGCCCTGGATGGCCTTAAAACGGCTTT
>PMTB01000011.1 GCA_003167475.1 candidate division FCPU426 bacterium
GTTGTATTCAAATAACACCGCTTCAACCGTGTGGAACGACCAGAGCTTAAACCTCACAACCTACGCGGGACAGGCAATAACTCTTACCTTTGAGTCTGATCCGGGGCCATCTGACAACTCCAACTTTGATTACGGCGAGTGGTCAAACCGGGTTTTGACATCGGGAAGCGGCGGGGTTTTTCCCGCAACTGCGGTTATCCCGGATATCAATGACGCCAATTTATTCCCCCGGACGCAGACTTTTGGCAGCGTTTCACCGACATGGCCAAACAGCCCGGCCACAACCGCGCTCTCAACAGGCCTTGACGCGGCGCAGAATGGATTATTCAGCGGCTGGACCGCGTGGCTCAACCCCGCGGGGCAGCACTGGCAACTCGGCTGGGGCGGGTGCCTGTATCTTTTAAAACCCGATACGGGTTTTGTGCGTTCCGACGACCCAAGCGTGGGTGTCATCAGCGAGACGCATTCATCCATACCGGGAGGGACAAGAAGGGTTGTGCAGTTCGCGTATGCCTCGCGCACAGTAACGGCGCAGGTGGATTTTTACGACCCTGTGGGAGGAGTTGCACGCGCCGACATAACATCGGCAGACCCTTATGTGGTTGCTTTGGTTTTCGGCAGCCCCGGGCCTGTGCCGTTTAATTACCCCAGGAGCGTTCCTTATTATACGGAGCAGTTGTTTTACTACCCTGATGAAGGGGCTTTTGCCTCCGTGATACTTGACCATAAAGTAACGCACGCAACCAACTTTAACAGTTACAAGGCCAATTACCTTTATAAGACAGACGGCACCCTGAATATATTAAGCGAGAGGGTATACTTTTGTATTTCCAAAGATATATTGGCTGTGCTGCCAAATCCCGGTAACACGGCTTCGCCTTACAGGGCAACACTGAAGGACAAAATTTTCCTCGACGCATGGGGAGGTAATTTTTCAGACATAAAGGACTGGGCAACAAGCCTTTTTTCATACGGGATAAAAAGAGTCTTTATGATAGTGCACGACTGGCAGAATGCCGGGTACGACAGGCAGCTGCCCGACATTTTGCCGGCCCAAACCGCGAAAGGCGGGGACGCAGGTTTGCTCGACCTTTCAAATACCGTGCGCGGCTCAGGCGGGCTTTTCGGAGTCCATGAAAATTACACGGACCTTTACCCTGACGCGCCCTCGTGGGACCCTAACCGCGTGGCGCGCAATCCGGACAACAGCTGGATACCTGCGTGGTTCAACGTTGTGCAGTCATACGCTGTCGCGCCGTCGTCGCAGCTCTATTTTTCCAATATATTTTCTCCGCAGGTACACACAAGATACAATACGGACTTGAGCTTTCTTGATGTTTGTTCCTCGGTCGCCCCGTCTTTCCATGTGGACTGCCGCTCGTCCGTAACTGACCCGGCGTCCATGCAGCAGGTATGGCAATCCCATCCTGCTTTGTGGGCGTCCCTGCGCGCAACGCACACCGGGCCAGTGCTCGGAGAGGGAGGCAGACACTGGTTCTGGAGCGGGCTCTTGGACGGCGTGGAAGCGGACGCCATGCCCGGCAACGCGCAGAATAACGGGTATAATCTCGACCTATTTGCGGATTTTAATCTTGCCGGCATCCATCCTCTTCAGCTGAACCACGGCATGGGTTATATGGAACGCTGGCGGCCTGATCCGGATCCGACAAACAGGGCCTTTGAACCCATGCTGCGCGAGGACCAGTACAGGATGCAGGAACTGATATACGGCCACTCCGGGTATGTGAGTGCGAATTACCAGTACAATATATATTTTTCGTGGGTTGAAGAGAACCTTATCTCGCCTGTCACGAATATTTACGGGGATGATGTCATTACATCCATACGGTATGAAAACGGAGGGGCCTATCAGTTAAGTTCCGCAATGATAGCCTCGGGGAACGCGCTTGACCACGCGCATGTAAAATATTCGTCAGGGATGGAAGTTTGGGCGAACAACAGGGCCGCAAACTGGAGCATAATAACATCTCGCGGCGCGATAAACCTGCCGCAGTATGGCTGGGCAGCGGACGGGGCCGGGGTTTTCGCTTACACGTCCGTGCAGGGCGCGTCGATTGCGGACTACTGTGAGACCACGGCCACGGTATTCGCGAATGCCAGGACATATTATAATGACAAGGCCCACACATGGCTCAATATGCCGAGCGTTTCGGGTTTTACGCAGACCGGGAATTATAAATTCAACATTCAGTTCAGGTGGGATATGAAGGAAGGGTTCCCGGCCGGCATGGCGGTTTTCAACCATATTGTGAACGGTTCAAATACCATAGTCGGCCAGATAGACGACGGGATACCGTCCACCCCTGACACATGGACCTACAACGGCGTCACAGAGGGCGCGTATGTTGCCTATGATATGACGTCTCTGGGGGATGGGACATATTACTTGAGGACGGGAATATATCCGCCTCCGTCCGGCAACAGGCTGGTCCTGACCGGGCTGCAGGATACCGAGAGCAGGGTGGTCATGGGGACAATAACTGTCTCGGGCGGGGGGACAAGCGTTGTTTTCACACCGCAGGCATATACGCCTGTACCCTTTACGGACCCGAGATTCAATAACAGCGCGGCTGTGATAAATTTCGGGAAAGTCGCGACTGACGGCAGCGTGCTCCTGGAAAAGAAAGGCGGCGGGAACTGGGAACTTACATCATACCCGCGCAATATGTGGAAGACGGTGGTGATAAATACGGCGGCGCTCGACCCGTCGCTTAACCCCATAAAAGTACAGGCGCTTGACGCATCGGAAACTGTCATAGGCGCCGTGAATTCCGCCCCGGCTTCAGGATACGGGGCCGGCTGGTTTTCATTTACCACGAACGGCCCTCAGGGTACAATGAAATACCTGATCACCAGGGATCCGGCAGCGCCGACCGCGACTGCAAGCCCGAGTCCTATGGCCCAAACGCCGACCCAAACCGCGACCGTATTTTCAAGCCCGGGTTTGACCCCGACAGGAAGCCCAACTATTTCGCCATCAGCGACATTTACGCAGAGCGCGACAAACACGCCGGTTTACAGCCCGACAATATCGCCCACAGGCACGCCGCCTACATGTACTTATACACAGACAGCAACCCTGACATATACGGATACGTCAACTGTGATACTGACAGCCACAGGGTCATACACCATGACATGCACTGCAACGCTTACGGCGACACCCACTCCGGCAATTACACCGGCTGCTACACAGACCGCAGTTTTGCAGCCATCCCCTTCAATAACATGGGAGGACAAACTGAGAATAAGCAACACGGTTCTATATCCCAATCCGTGCAATCCGGAAACAATTGACCTGAAAATAAAAGCGACAATAACAAAACCGGCGCCGCATATGAAGATTATTATATATACGGCATCATTCCGCCGCGTTTACGAACAGGCCATGGGCGCCGTAAACTCGCGGGAAACAACTTTTACCATTCAAAAAGAGAGGATAAACCGCCTGGCATCGGGTATTTATTACGTGCTGGTCACGGGCACATCGGACGATGGCAAATATGCACTTTCAAAACCGCAGGTGTTTGTGATAATCAAGTGAGGACAACAGCTGCGTGTGTTAAAAAACAGGGTGATGCGGAAGCGCCCGGCAGGGGATAACGCGTGTATTTAACGGGGGAGTGATTTACCTTGAATATGCGGGCGAACTCCTATATAATTACAAAAAATAAATATCAACCAACGGGGCAAAAATGAAAAGAGTTACCTTAAAGGATGTTGCGAAAGAACTTGGCGTGGCTTTTTCCACGGTATCTATGGCCATCAGCGACGATAAAACGATAAGCAAAAAGATGAAGGACAGGGTGGCGAAAAAGATCAAGGAAATGGGATACTACCCTAACCGTTCCGCCAGGAACCTGGTCAAGGGCCAAACCAATAATATTGCCGTGGTAACCCCGGGGCTTTTCTCCCTATACGAGATGTATATAATCAGGGGCATGGAAGAGCAGATGCTTGGCAGCATGTATGACCTTGTCCTTTATACGGCAAAGTACGACTGGCAGGAGGTCCACAAGGAACTCAGGAAGATACTTTACGAGCATACAGCCGACGCCGTGATGGTGCTCGGCGTCATACTGACAGATGAGATAATCGAGGAATTTAAAAAAGTAAAAATGCCGCTCGTGCTTATAGACGGCGGGCTCAATAAAACCGCTTACACGCTGAACATAGACAACTATGAATGCGGCCGCCTCGCGGCGGCGCAATTCCTTGCTTCCAAAAGAAAAAAACCCGCCCTATTGCTGGGGAACACCAAATTCGCTTTTTCGCAGGCTGAGCGCCTGAAGGGTTTCACGGAAACGCTCAAACAAAGCGGCGCTGCGCCGGGGAATGAACTTATAATTGAAAGCCCGGAATATCTGCCCGACAAACTCAGGGAAACAGGGTTTAAGGGCGCGGAGATACTCATCAATAGGGGGGCCGACGCGATCTACTGCTCCAGCGGGGACTATGTGGCGCAGGGCGTTTTCAAGTATTGCGCGCAAAAAAATATCAAATTACCCGGGGATGTTTCCCTGATAGGCACAGATAATTTTGATGTTGCCGACGCTTTGAACCTTACCACAATAGAACAGCCATTGAAAGAAATGGGGCGGAGTGCCTTTGAAATATCTGTAAATGCCGCAAAAGAGAGGGAAACCGGAGTAAAAAGCCTGTTTTTCAAGCCAAAACTCATTATCCGAAATACTTAAAAATAAACTTGACTTTTTTATGGATATTTTGTATATTATTAATGAACTGAAACGTTTCAGACTTAATGTTTGGATAGTTTGAAACGTTTCAGAATATGCCAGGGAGGTTGAAATATGAAAATTAAACTCAGCAAAGCGGAAAGTGTACTGATCGTGAGTATTCTAATGTTTGTGCTATTAACCGGTAACGCTTATGCGGCCCCTCTGGTTGTCAACGCAGGCGTGGTGGTCAATACAAACACCTGCGACCAGATCTCCTGGACAGATTCATCGGGTTTGGCCAGGACAGCGAGCGTTGTCAAAATAAACGGCAACCCCAGCGGTTATAACGGCGGATATTTTTCGCAGGTGACATATATGGACGGCGCCACACCGGTGGTGTGCAATGAAAGCGGCGCGGCGGGTGATCTGTCCGGGCTCGGGTTCATGGTGAACCACCAGCCCACAGGATTCGCGGGCAGGGGATGGGCTAATTCAAAACAGGACGGATTTAACGGCACAACAAGGATAGTTTTCCAGGGCGCGAACCATATAATATACGAGACCGAAATGAACGAGTACGCGGACAACGGCAATATTGCCAAGGGATACTGGAAAGTGAAATGGCAGTATATGATAAGGACCGGAAACGACTACATAGTGGACTCAATTTCCTATGATTTTTCATCCCAGCCATACGGCACATTCGGCAATGACATACGCTCGCCTTACTGCGAAATGAACTGGACAGGCACTGGCACGTCGAACACGCTTTCTGAAAATATCGACGGCGTGGAATTTTGCGCCATGGACAACGCGGCAACTCCGGCAAGCTGGATATTCAAGACAGTGGGCTCGTCGCCTTTTACCGGCGGATATACTTACAACACTCCGGGCAGGAACATACCTTACACATTGCAGTGGAAAAACGCGCCCGACCGTGAAGCCGGGTACGTATCCACTCTTGACCTGACGCAGTGGGCGGCGGGCGGAGGATATTTGTCCGGGCCGGTAAATATAGGTTCAACAGGCGCTTCCATGCCGCCAAACTGGGCCATCAATTACCAGTCGAACGGTTTTCAGAACTGGGTCGGCGATAAGATGACATGGGGGCTGCCATATGGCGCGGCCGGAGGGGAAACAGCAGTCGAATCAGGCTCCACGACCAAAAGCACATTTCCCGACTGGACGTGGCGCAAGAACTGGAACGCGTACCCGTACGTCGGCTTTACGCTCCTGATAAATATAGGAAAGGCCACGGCAAATAATACGCGCGCGCTCATGAATGAGGAAGCTGACATACACTCCCTGCCTGCCGGGGCGCTTGTTGCCGCGAACGGGACAGTGGTGACGACCGGAAAGCAGAGCCTTTATGACGCGTCCACATTTACATTCAAACCCGCGGGATATAACCACATGTACCGCGCCTGGGAAGTTGCCTGCAACGCGGACCAGGCAGATGTGACATTGGCCCCCGGCGCAGTGTCCTTGAAAAATCAGACTTTCATATTTGACAATTATAACCCGGCGTCTGTGCCGGCAGTCACGGTGAACGGTATAAGCTTAAATGACGGGGTTGATATGTTTGCCTCGGTCGATACCGTAAACAAACAGCTTTATGTGACTTTCAACCAGGCCTTTACAGGCAGCGTTCATATAGTCATGGGCGGCCCGGCCAATACTCCCACTTTCACGAATACCGTGCCGGCGGGATCGACAAACACATTCACATATACAGCCACGCCTTCATTTACGCCTACAAACACCCCCAACACCTCAAGCTGCCTGTTTGACAATATGGAAAATGCCGGGGCGCCGGGACCGAATGCCTACGGCGGGTTCTGGTATGTTTACACAGGCGGTACGCCCGCAGCCATTTGGCCGGCAGTGGGCGGAAATCTTACTCCTTCGGCTGGCGGGGCGAACTCAACAGCTTACGCGAACAGGATAACGGGATACGTAGGCATAGCCGGTACAACGTACCCATGCATAGGCATGGGCTCACAGCTGAACGCCACGGCAGGGTCTCCCGGATTTACAGAGACCGATATAAGTTCCTGCACCGGTATAAAATTCTGGGTCAAGGGCGACGGGAACAGTTACCTTATGAAGATACCCTACACTGACGCAGCAGGCGCAAACCTGACCGGGTACAATGATTACAAGGTTACATTCACCGCTCCCGCCGCGTGGTCGCAAATAGACGCGCCTTTTGCTTCTTTCGCGCAGGCGGGAGGATGGGGGACTACGGCTTTGATCTCGGACGTGCTTAAGCACGCCAAGGAATTCCAGTGGCAGACAAACTTCAACGCCGCAGCCGGGACAGCTACAGCCGACCTGTGGGTGGACGAAGTAACAATGTACGGATGCTCAAGCTGCCCGGGCGGGCCAATGCCGACCGCGACATACACAAACACATTCACGTCAACGCCGACTTACACCCCGACAAACACAGTCCCTCCTGGGTCGACAAATACTTTTACGCCGACAGCCACCGCGACTTTCCCGGGAGGAACAGACTGTGTGAACTATCAGATTGATTACTCGGCGGTACCGTCAATGGTGTTCATGAAAAAATTGACACTGAAAGCCATGATAGGCACATGCGCATCGGCGTCCGTGCTTGTCGACGGGAATCTGGCTGCTTCCACATATGATTCCGGTACAGGTATCATCACCTTCAACGCGCAGGGGACAAATATCGTCATAACGAGGAATAATTACACAGGCGGGGCGACCTATGCCATGACCAAAGCCACGTTGTACAACGACAAGAAATGGGCCTACTCATTTACATTTGACGACGGCAGGCCCACAACACGTACCGTAGTCCTGCCGCTGTTCCAGACATACGGCTATGTGGGCGGGTCCGCGCTAAACACGCAGAACATGACGGCAGGTTCGGACGGATATGTGATGAGCTGGGCCTCGGCTGATATTCTGCGCGCGGCTGGATGGAGTTTCTTTGACCATAACTACAGCCACCTTGCCGTTACATGCGCGAATATATCGACTGAAACAATACCGGACCAAAATTCCATAAACGCGAGATGGCCGGGTTATGCGTGCACGCACTTTGTTTACCCGTACTGCGACACCACAAACTGGACCTGCATAAGGGATTCGGGATTGTTCCTGTCGGCTGAAGATAATGTGGGCAATAATTACGCGGATGTGCTTCCGCCCAACCCCTTTATCCTGAACCGGGGAGGCCTTATGGCGGCCGGCAATCTGCCCACATCCGCCGCGGCAAACGCGCTGGCTGACAACGCTGCCGCTGACGCGCGGCCGAGATGGGTGATCAACTTCGCCCATGAGGTCGTCGCCGGCAGCGGGACTCCCACGACAACATATGACACAAACGAGGCCACTCTAAGCGCGCACATAAGCTACATATATAATACTTACGGCGAGGGCGGCAACAAGACCATGTGGTTCGCGCCCACTGACGAAGTCATGCAGTATATACTCACCAGGGAAAAAGCAGCCGTGAACTTCATCGGTTCCGGCGTGTGCG
>PMTB01000096.1 GCA_003167475.1 candidate division FCPU426 bacterium
ATAATACCACCCTCTACGTCCCATCGGGGTGCGCTTGCGGGATTTGTTTGATGTTTACGCGTTTGTGCGGACGGTCGATACGCGTGCCGATTTGATCCATATCCAGGCGCTTAGCCGGTGGAACGTAGGCCTGCGACTACGCGATCTGATAAAAAACCCAGCCACGCTTTGAAAAAATGTGTTATCATATCTGAAATAATTCAATCCGGAGGTTTTTATTATGCTTTATCTTTCTATCGCCATCATCATCCTGCTTTTAGCCGTTATCGGCCTTCAGCTTTTTAGCCTTTCCAAAAAACCCGAATCCCTCGACCACGACCGCATAAAGGAAGGGTTTAACTCCGTTGCCATGGACGTGCTCTCCAAGCAGCGCGACCTTGGGTCGCAGGAGCTTGACAAGAAGCGCGAACTTATAGAACAGGAACTCAACGGAAAAAAGCAGCTTATAGACCAACGTCTTGACATGGTAAACATCGAACTTGCCAAGGTCCGCGACGCGGTCCAGAAGTTCTCCTCCGCCAGCGGGGAAAAGATGGAAGGCGTGACAGGCCGCCTCGACCATGCGGCTTCTGTTATCGTTGACCTGCGCGCCACCACGGGCCGGTTGAGCGATATGCTCGGCAGCAACCAGAAGCGCGGGGAATGGGGGCAGAGGATGGCGAAAGACATTCTCAACCTCGCCGGATTGAAAGAAGGATTGAACTACACAGAGCAGGAAAGCACTGAAACAGGCAGGCCTGACTTTACATTCTTTCTTCCCGAAGGGCTGAAGGTAAATATGGACTGCAAATTCCCGTTAAGCAATTATATGGTTTACATACAAGCTGCCTCACCGGCTGAAAAGGATGCGGCTTTAAAAAAGTTCCTGTCAGACACCAGGGGCCGCTTAAAAGAGGTTAGCAAAAGAGACTACATCAATCCCGAAGGCGGCACATTGGACTACGCCATCATGTTCATATCAAACGAGCAGGTGTTTAATTTTATAAACGAAAACGACCCGGCCTTCATCGACGACGCCATGAAGATAAAGGTTATAGTTTGTTCGCCGTTCTCGCTGTATGCCTTTGTCTCGGTCATAAGGCAGGCTGCGGAAAACTTCAAAATGGAAAAGTCAGCCAGGGAGATACTGGTACAGCTGGGCAAGTTCACAAAACAGTGGGAAGAATATAAAACCCAGATCACGGAAATAGTGACGTCCATAGATAAGGTGAAAACAGCCTACGACACCCTGACAACAACAAGGGCAAGAATGCTGGAAGTGCCGTTAAGGGCAGTCGAAAAGCTGAAGGAAGAACAAGGCGTAGTAGATTTGTAGGGACAGCGCTCCCGCGCTGTCCGCAGGCGGGATTTTCAATTATTAACAGGCATATGTAATTTTGGGGAGGATAAATGACTGGAATAAGAAAGATAGTGTTTATGTTAGTTGTATTTTGTATCATGCCCTTATATGCGGCAGAACATGAAACTAATACGACAGCAATGGCAGAGAATCAATCTATCGGTATTGATTCTTTTCATGCAGGTGTTATAAAATGGTTTGGATATTCCCCAAAAGAAACTTACAAAAAAAGTGTTTTGTACTCAATGTCAGATCAAATGTTTAATGAAAAGGACAGGGTTGTATATGATGCCATTGACAACCGTGGCAATATTTATTATCTCCATGACAGCGGAAAGGTTGAAGTTTACAAGTCTGATGGTACAATTGATAAACAGTTTATCTTTATTAAGCCTTCGCGAGGCGATTTTGGAATTAAAGTTGACGATAAAGGAAATGTTCTATATTATCCTGTTATGGTAGTTGGACCTTTGCAATTATATGACTGCGAGTCTCGGAAGATTATTAAGATTGAATGGAAACAGTATGATGAACCTGAGATTTTTGACGGTGTAATTTATAGAAAAAAAAGCGGAAAAATAATTTATGGCAATACAAAATTGTATAAAACAGCGGGTATGTTTATTAATAATTTTAAGATGAAAATTAATAGAAATGAGAACAGTGTTATTTTAGAAGTCGATGACGCAGAACGAATGAGATTGCCTTTAGAAATAAACGGATACAAATATTTTGGGGTTTCGGACGGGGATGATTCTGGAAATTTGTACATACGTTATTCAACTTTCCCGCGGCTTTTAAGTGGAGATAAATACACGGGTATATACGAGGCCACGAAGTATGCGATGATTAAAGTTAGCAGTAAAGGCGAACTGCTTGCTTTTGTTGACTTTATTATATTTAATATTGATTCGCATTCAGAAGCATTATTAAGAGCCGTATTGAATCAACATAGAATTGATGTGGAAAAATGGGAGAAATAGTAGTAGCAATTATTGTATTTTAATTATGCCCACGTGCGGACAGCGCGGGAGCGCTGTCCCTACAAGAACAGGAGAACATAAACATGTACAACGACGGCTTTTGGTACACCTACGACGATATCCCCGCTGGCGGGACTTCCAAAGTTCTGCCTGCTCCTGACAAGAACTTCATCATGTCCTCGCCCGGGTTTAAGGGGTCGGGGGAATGCGCCCGTTTGACCGGGGTTGTGACTGCGGATTTTGAGTTCGGGTTCATCGGGATGGGGTATTATCTCAGCCCTATGGATTTACGAACGCCTTTCGACCTTTCAGCTGAGAACGGCATTTCTTTCTGGCAGAAGGGCGATGGGAAGTCATACCGGGTGAAGGTTGTTTCCACTCACGAAGAATTCATCAGCCAGGATTCGGATAATCAGTTTGGTTTTAACTTCAAAACCACTCCGGACTGGCAAAAAGTCGAAGTTCCATTCAAAAACTTCAGCCAGCAGCCGGGGTGGGGGTCAAAAGTCATTTTAAATAAGGCGCTTTATAAGATAAAGGAGATTCAGTTTATGACCTTGGGGCAGCCTTTGGCTTCTGTAGAACTCTGGATTGACGGGTTGAAAATCGTCTAAAACGTTGAGCCGTCATTGCGAGGAGCGAGTTCTTCAGCGACGAAGGCCTGCCGTGTACCCGAGCTACTGCGAGTGGTTCACGGCAATCTCTGTACTTTTGCAGGAAGTGGCCGTGTTTAAAGGCTTATCGTGGAACAGAGATTGTGGTTCGGCAAGCTCACCATCCTGAGCCTGTCGAAGGACTTCGTCGCCATAAAACAGGGGCGGCTCCTCGCAATGACGGCCGGCCGGATGGGATAAAGTCATTTTAAATACCACAAAAATACTATAAAATAGCCAAAAATAACAATTATTAACCAAATTCTGTATTGAATTTCATATGGCGCTGTGATATTATTACTTCGTTGTTTTTTTTAATATAATTTCATTATATTATACAAGGAGGAACAGAAATGGCTAAGAAAGCAGCAAAAGCAAAAAAGCCGGCAGCTAAGGCTAAAGCCGCGAAGAAATACGTTTATTTCTTTGGCAAAGGCAAAGCGGACGGCAACGGCGAGATGAAGGCACTTTTAGGCGGTAAGGGAGCGGGACTCGCGGAAATGACCAATGCGGGCGTGCCGGTTCCTCCGGGATTCACCATCACCACCGAAGTCTGCACAGGCTTTTACGAGAACGGCAAGAAGGTTCCTACAGGCCTTGACGACCAGATGATGCAGTATATCAAGAAGCTCGAAGACACCGAAGGAAAAAAATTCGGGGACTCGGTCAACCCGCTGCTCGTTTCAGTGCGCTCGGGCGCGAAGTTCTCCATGCCGGGAATGATGGATACTATCCTCAACCTCGGAGTAAACGACGTAACAGTACAGGCCATCATCAAGAATACAAAGAACCCGCGCTTCGCGTGGGATTCATACAGAAGGTTTATCCAGATGTACGCTGACGTTGTTATGGAAGTCTCAAAGAAGAAGTTTGAGCACCTCATAGACGCCAGGAAAGAAAAGAAAGGCATCAAAGTGGACGTTGACTTCACAGCCGACGATATGAAAGACATGGTCGCCGAGTTCAAGGCTTTCGTTAAAAAAGAATCAGGCAAGGACTTCCCGCAGGACCCGATAGAACAGTTGAAAGGCGCCCGCGATGCCGTGTTTAAATCATGGATGAACGACCGCGCAATATTCTACAGAAAAGCAAACAACATTCCCGAGTCCATCGGAACAGCCGTTAACGTACAGGCCATGGTATTCGGAAACATGGGCGACGACTCCGGAACAGGCGTAGGATTCACAAGGAACCCGGCCACCGGCGAGAGGAAATTCTACGGAGAGTACCTCTTAAACGCGCAGGGCGAGGACGTTGTCGCAGGCGTAAGGACACCCAAGGAAATCGAGAACCTCGGCAAGGACATGCCTGCGGTTTACAAACAGCTCCGCGACATCACTTCCAGGCTCGAAAAGCATTACCGCGATATGCAGGATTTCGAATTCACGATAGAAAAAGGCAAACTCTACATGCTCCAGACCCGTTCAGGCAAGAGAACAGGTATGGCAGCTGTGAGGGCCGCTGTTGAAATGGCAAAAGAAAAACTCATCACAAAAGAAGAAGCGATATTAAGGGTAGAGCCGGTCCAGCTCGACCAGCTCCTGCACCCTGTATTTGACCCGAAAGCCGAAAAGAAAGTCATCGCAAAGGGAATCAACGCTTCACCCGGCGCGGCGGCTGGAAGGGCAGTATTTACAGCCGATGACGCGGTTGAATGGACAAAAGAAAAAGGCGAAAAGGTTATCCTTGTAAGGCTCGAGACATCGCCTGACGATATTCACGGAATGGACTCGGCTGTCGGAATCCTGACGGCGCGCGGCGGAGCAACATCACACGCTGCGGTTGTAGCAAGGCAGATGGGTAAAGTTTGCGTAGCCGGCTGCGAAGACCTCAAGGTCGACGAGCACTCCAAGACCATGACGGTTAAAGCGTCGGGATTGGTTATCAAAGAAGGCGACTGGATATCAATCGACGGAACGACCGGACAGGTAATGAACGGCAAAGTGCCGACAATGGAACCGAAAATGGAAGGCGAGTTCGGCGAGTTCGGCGAGTTCATGAAATGGGTAGACGAGTTCAAGACAATTAAAGTAAGGGCAAATGCCGACATTCCCAGGGACGCCAAAGTTGCCAGGCAGTACGGCGCTGAGGGAATCGGGCTTTGCAGGACAGAACATATGTTTTTCGACACTGACAGGCTGCCTTACATGCAGGAAATGATCCTTGCCAAGGATGTTGAAGGCAGGAAAAAAGCGCTCGAGAAACTCCTTCCGATGCAGAGAAGCGACTTTTCTGGTCTCTTCCAGACCATGGAAGGCTATGGCGTAACAATCAGGTTCCTGGACCCGCCGCTTCACGAATTCCTCCCGAAGAGGGAAGAGCTCATGGTAGAAGTGGCGAAAATGGAAGCCACGGGCAAGTCACAGATGTCAAATGAAATGCTGAAAAAATCCCTTGAGCTTATCAGCGGCAACGGAACAGACCTTGAAAAGGCGAAGATCCTCCTTGCGCGCGTCGTAGAACTCCATGAGTTCAACCCGATGCTCGGGCACCGCGGATGCCGTCTTGGTATCACATATCCGGAGATATCAGAAATGCAGACACGCGCCGTTATTGAAGCCGCAATCGAGCTTAACAAGACGGGCAAAAAGATCATCCCTGAGATCATGATACCGCTCGTAGGCAATGTAAAAGAATTCCTCGACCAGAAGAACGTGGTCGACATGACAGCAAAGGCAGTCATGGCTGAAAAAGGCGTTAAGATACCGTACCTCGTGGGAACCATGATCGAAGTTCCGCGCGCTGCTGTTACGGCCGATGAGATCGCGGCGCAGGCCGAGTTCTTCTCATTCGGAACGAACGACCTGACCCAGACGTGCCTTGGATTCTCACGCGACGACGCGGGCGGATTCACCAAAGCATACATTGAAAAGAACATATTCACTTCAGACCCGTTCCAGACGCTTGACCAGGTAGGAGTAGGCGGCCTCGTAAAGATGGCTGTTGAAAAAGGCCGCAAGGTAAAAGCGAAACTCAAGATCGGGATCTGCGGAGAGCACGGCGGAGACCCGGCATCGGTCGAGTTCTTTAACGGAGCGGGCCTGGATTACGTATCATGCTCGCCGTATAGGGTGCCTATCGCAAGATTGGCGGCAGCCCACGCCGCGATAAAAGTATCGCACGCGAAAAAGGGAACAAAGAAAGCGGAAAAAGACAAATAAGCAGTAACTGAAATACAAAAGGGGCGGCCGTAAGGCCGCCCTTTTTTTGTTTATTTTTTTGTGGTCTGGTTTAGGTCTTGTAGGGGCGGACCCATGTGTCCGCCCGCTGAGGGCTTTAAGGCTGTTCATGGGTCGTAACGTTCGAGAATCGAAAATCGAAAATTGATCAGCAAGCTTGGAAGGTATTATACAGAGACTGTGAGTTGTAAATCTTTTCCTACTTTGACAATAAAAACTTGATATCCTCAAACTCCGGCTGGGAATATGATTTAAATGTAATTGTATACTTTATCCCGCTTATAGATGTCAGTTCGAGTTTACCGTCAAAAAGGGTGCCTGCGGGTTTTATGGATATGGATGCGACTTCGCTTGGCTTAAAGGATTTATTTGATGATTTGGCCAGGTTTGCAAGACCCTTTTTCCTCAGGACAAGCCTGTCTTTGAACAGGTCAAGTTGGTCTTCTATGCCAATTGCGGTTTTTAGTGGTTTTTCTTCTTCTATATCGTATTCATTATCCATTTGATTCTCCTTTTCCTCACCATGTACAAAATACCATATATATAAGGCGCTTGTCAATCTGATATTGATTTATACGTTTAACATGATATAATTAGTATATATTAACGTTATAGAGGAGCCTGACATGACGAACATTGAGATCAAGGACATCACAGCGGCTGAATTACGGGCCATACAGGACCACAAGTACTTCATGTCCCAGCAAAAAGGCAAAGAAGTTACCATAGAGGCCGCAATTACGGATTTTCTCGATAAATATATGGATGAATGGCGCCTTGACAAGACACGGTATGACAATATGGAGCAGATTGCAAAGATACGCGAATATATGGCGCAGGGCGGGGATATAGAGGAGTGGACGGAGAAATACGCGCCTGTGTGGAGGGAAGAACGTGAATCCCTCGAGAAGAACGGTTTTGACACGCGCGTAATAACCATTACCAATGAGCGCGGTCTCCATGTGAGGCCATCCGGCACACTTGTGGCCATAGCTAAAAAACACGACTGCGAGCTATATGTGCATAAGGAAGATATGGAACATCATAATTTCAAGCTGCACGGCAAACCGTTCATGAACGTAAAATCAGTGCTTGCCGCGCTTGACCTGGTATCAATGTGTGTTGGACAGGGAGAGCATCTTGAATTTATTGCGTACGGTAAGCAGGCGAAACAAACGCTCGACGAGATAGAGGAAACCGTGCACCGGAAGTTCGGGGAAAAATCTTAGATTGTTTTCGGGCCGCTTGACTTTGGTATGTCTAATAGAGTATACTGACTGTAAGCGATACTCTAGAAATAATATACCAATTGGAGACATTTTGGAAAAGCAGGCCGCGGTTTATGAGGAAAAAAGACGTTATAAGCGCGTCAGTGTGGACGCGGAAGCCGTGTGTGAGATATTTTGCGTGGATTCCCAATCCCTTTTGCTTAACAGGCACACCCCTAAGATCCACGCCAAAGTGGAAAATATCAGTATGGGCGGGATGCAGATAGTCATTGAAAAGCAGGTTCCCAAAGAGCAGATACTCCGTATGAAAATCACATTCGGATGCGGAAAAGTGATTTGGGTTTACAGCCAGGCGCGCTGGTCCGTATATGACGCGAAAATAAATAAATACAGGATAGGGGTCCAGTTTTTTTATCTCCAGGAAAGGCACAGGGTAGTCTGCGCCGAAATAATAGAAAGTTGCACAAACTAAAATATCCGGGATGGTGATATGTTGAGCCGCTTATCATGTCTGGCTCTGATGCTGTTATTGTTCACAGGATGCCCCTCCCAAAATACATTGCCGGGGAAATCGATCCTTTTCATCGGGAACAGTTTTACCGCCGTAAATGATCTGCCCGGCATGTTTGTACAACTGGCCAAATCAGGCGGCTCCGCCGTCAATGCCCGGATGTGCGCGCCGGGCGGGTACAGGCTTATCCAGCATGTTTCAGACCCGTCAACCCTTTCAAAACTTTCTTCTCAAAAGTGGGATATTGTCGTCCTTCAGGAACAAAGCCAGGCACCGGCCATACAAACCGAAAGGGAAACATATATGTATCCCGCGGTGCGGAGTTTTGACGGGCTTATAAGGAAAGCCGGTTCGGTACCGCTGCTATATATGACCTGGGGCCGCAAGCACGGCTGCCCCGAGATAGGCTTTAGTGATTACGGCTCAATGCAGGAAAAACTTATTGAAGGGTACTTGGGGATTGCAAAGGAGCTTTCCATTGAATGCGCGCCGGTGGGCATCGCATGGAAAACCGCTGTTGAGCGGCGCCCGTACCTTGAACTATGGGCTGCTGACGGAATTCACCCGTCACCGGCGGGCACGTATCTTGCGGCCTGTATTTTTTACGCTGTAATTTACCATCATAGCCCGGAGGGCCTGAATTTTACGGCGGGATTGTCATTCTCTGACGCCGGTTTTTTACAGGCAATTGCCGCAGAAACGGTCCTTAAGAACCCTATTTAAATCTTGATTAAAATCCCCTGAGTTGATAAAATTATTTCATTAATTTATCTTTATGAGTAAGGCGGCTGTTGAAAAGCAGCGGCTTAAATATCAGGAGGGTATAAATGCTTGAAGTCAAACTGGCCGGTTATAATGCTGACGCGGACATCATAGAAAAACTAAAAAAAGAGGGATGGGACGGGAAAAACAATATTTCCCCCGAGACCATATCCGCGGCCTACGCCCGGATAAGCCGGGATCCCAGGCGCGTTGACGAACTGCGAGCGGACTCCCTCGTGGAAGTGGACAAAGCCAGGAAATCGAACGAAGCCATAGTTTTTAAGATGGGGCACCACTCCGTAGCCGAGCATGCTTACCTGAATTTTGACATACTGGGGCTGTCCAGGCTCGCGGTCGAATCCCTCCAGGAAGCCAGGCTCTGCTCATATACCGAAAAATCGCAGCGTTATATAACGCTTGAAGGCGATTATGTGGTGCCGGCGGAATTTTCGGCGGCTGAAAAGAAGATATTCAGGGATATGGTTGGCAGGCAGGTCGCGGCATACGTAAAGCTTTTCCCCGTCCTGCATGAATACCGTAAAAAACAGTACCCTGAACAGCTCGCCACTAAATCAGGGCATAATCTCCTCGAAGGCTGGGCCAAGGAAGACGCGAGGTACGCGCTCGCGCTTGCCACAGAGTGCCAGCTGGGTTTTTCCTCGAACTCGAGGAACCTGGAACACATAATAAGGAAACTTAAATACCACCCGCTCGCCGAGGTAAGGCTGCTGGGTGAAAAGCTTTTCAGCGCGACAAAGCAGATAGTGCCTTCGCTTATAATCCTGTCCGACCCTGAAACGTTCAAAAAACAGTTTGGCAAGGATGTATCCGACGGCATATTGAAGACAGGTTATGCCGCCGCGTCAAAAGCGGTCAAAGCGGTAAAAATACCGTCTTCCAAACCGGTTTCCGCGAAGTTTGAAGTAATGCTGGTCGACTGGACAAAAGACCCGGACATGAAGATAATCGCGGCCATGACACAGGCATATTCGGGGAAGTCCTACGAGGCCTCGCTGCGCGCCGCGAAAAAGATGAGGAAAAATGAGATTACCGGTTTTTATAGGACCATATTCAGGGACCTTGGCGAGCATGATTCGCTGTACAGGGAGTTTGAGGATGTGAATTTCGTATATGAAGTGATCCTCAGTTCAAGCGCTTTTGCCCAGCTTAAGCGCCACAGGATGATGTCCATATCAAAACAGCCGTATGATGTCAGCCTGGGTTATACGGTGCCGCCATCCATAATAGAGACAAAGCAGAAGGACATTTTCACCGGCATTATGGATGAGACAGAAAGCGCCTATGCTAAACTGGCCAAAACATCGCCTGTCGCTGCCGAATACATACTTACGAACGCGCACAGACGCAGGGTACTGCTTAACGCGAACCTAAGGGAACTATATCATATAACAAGGCTCAGGATGGACTGGCACGCGCAGTGGGATATACAGAATATATCGGCGCAGATGGCGGCCGTAACGCAGGAAGCCGCGCCGCTTTCGGCGGCGCTCGCCTGCGGCAAGGATAAGTTTGAAAAAGTGAAAGCGGCGTTTTTTAAGGCCGGAAAATAAACCTTATGGATATCAAGCTAAAAGCCGCGCTTGCCATAATTAAGAAGAATAAACAGTGCTCTTTTGTGACGGTCGGCGCTGACGGAACGCTGAACGCGAGGATAATGACAAACCTTTTTACTGAAGAGGCGCGTAAAGGTTTTTTTTATTTTGCGACCGCGCTTAATTCCAGGAAGGCCGAGGATATCAGGAAAAGGAAAACGGCCATAATCGTTTTTTACGGCCCGGCCAACAGGGGTTATGTCACGGTAAAAGGCGAGGCCGCCCTGGTTGCGGATAAAAAGACCAAAGACAGGTTCTGGCAGGAAAGCTGGAAGGCTTTTTGGCCGGATGGCAGGTCGTCCGAAAACTACTGCATAGTGAAAGTGCGGGCCGTGGAAGCCGAACTGCTTCAGGGGCGCCGCGGGGAAAAGGAATATTTCTATTTCGAGCAAACGGTTTTACCGTGAATTTACGGCTTTATTTTGCCGGTTGTTTATCATATAATCAATAATCAAACAAATGGAGATGCATATGGCCAAAAAAACAGTTAAGAAGACCGAGTCGACAGACGTCGAAAAACAGGCAAAGAAGACAGGGCAGAAGAAAGTGCTTCTGCCTCTTGGCGCGAAGTTCAGTTTTTTCGTCGGGCTCCTGCTTGTTGTCATTATGATCATAGTCACGGTTTATATATATAATTGGGCAGGCGACGCCCTTGAAAAGGAAGTAAAGGAAAAAGGTATTGCCATAGCAAAGAACATAGCCAATAATACCGCCGACCCCCTGTTAAAGAATGACGACCTGCCGCTCGTGATACTCACAAAGGAAGCAGTGCAGTCGCCTATGACCAAGGAAGTCGCGGATACCGGGCTTTTGAACGGTATAATTGGAGTTATAAAGAACGACCTTTTGGGTTTAAAAGAAGCGGCGGAAATAAAGAATGAAGGCATATTGGGCGCGGTTATCGTCAAGTCGAACGGCATGATAATTTCAGCCGACAATGTAAAACTCATAGGCACCCAGTATGAACTTCCGGAAGGCGCCAAGCCGGTCAAACCCGGGCTTGATGTTTTTGTGCAGGATTATACGCAGAAGGGGTTGGGATACATAGACATATACGTGCCGGTGGCAACCGTTTTAAACGGCGAAAAGTACACAATAGGCGAGGTACACCTAACCATAGCCAGGAGCGTCGTCACAAAAGTCGTGACCGGTGCCGTAGTGAAGATCGGATTGATAATCCTAACCGTGCTTTTTGTGGGCATCATAGTTTCCATCATGCTTGTTAATTTCATGGTAAGGCCGATAGGATACCTGGTAAAAGGCGTTAGGGCGATCGGAGAAGGCAACTATGACGTGGAGATCAAAAGCAAATCAAACGACGAACTCGGATTGCTGACCGATATTTTCAATGATACGGCAAAAAGCCTTAAGGAAAAGGAACTTTTAAAAGGCGCGTTTTCCCGGTACGTCTCCAGCGAGGTTATGAACGAGGTTTTAAACGACCCCACTAAACTTTCGCTTCACGGTAAAAGGGTGAGGGCGACAATGCTTTTCACCGACATAAGAGGGTTTACGGCCATGTCAGAGACTATGCAGCCTGAAGAAGTCGTTGCCGTCATTAACGAGTACCTGACCGTCCAGACCGATAAAGTTTTCAAATGGAAAGGCGTGTTGGATAAATTCGTCGGAGACTGCGTCATGGCCGTTTACGGCGTGCCCATGCCAAAGGACGACGATTCATACAGGGCGGTCAGGACCGCAATGGATATAAGGGAAAGCGTCGACAAGCTAAATGTTATAAGGAAAAGGGTGGGTCAGATAACAGTAGGGCTCGGAATAGGGGTCAATACGGGCGATGTCGTTTCCGGGAACATGGGCTCCCCTCAGAAGATGGATTACACGGTCATAGGCGACAACGTAAACCTCGCCGCGCGCCTGGAAGCCAACGCTCCGGCCGGCCGCGTATACGTAAGCGAAAGCACATATCTGGAAACAAAGGACAGGATAGAGTATAAGGAACTCGACGCCATAATGGTCAAGGGCAAAAAGGAACCGGTCAGGGTTTTTGATCCAATAAAAGTCATTGAATCCGAAAAAAAACAGGTTCAGATATAGGCCTGATTTTCAAGGCTTAATCATGTTTTTGTCCATCCGCCGGCGTCAAACTATGGCTGCCCGCAAACTTGACAAAACATATATTAAATGGCATACTTAACCACTAGTATTTTACTAAAATACCAGGAGTTATTGATGCGATTTAGGATAAATAACCGGATAGCACTGTTGTTAATACTGTTATTTATTCCTTTTTATATTTTATCCGTCCCCAGCCCGACCCCCACGATAGGACCCGGATTTGTCTATAATAATTTTGCGACAAACGGAACTGTCTATGCCATTACCGCCACTGCCAATGTATTGTATGTGGGCGGACAGTTTACCAGGATAGGCGAGAGGACAGGCGCGCTTATACACCTTGACGCAAGCGGAAACCAGATCACCTCGCCGCAGTTCCCCCAGGTGGACGGCCAGGTTTACGCCATTGAACCTGACGGCGCCGGCGGGTATTTTATAGGAGGCACTTTTAACTGGGTGGCGGGGCAGTATCGCGGCCACCTCGCGCATATTCAACCCGACGGCACGCTTGACCCGGTGTGGACGCCTTCGGCGTCAAGTACTGTAAGGGCGCTTTGTTTATTTGGCGGCAACATTTACATCGGCGGGGCTTTCACATCGCT
>PMTB01000026.1 GCA_003167475.1 candidate division FCPU426 bacterium
CATTGGGGGCGCACTTTCTTTTCCTTCCCGTGCTGATAGTTTCAATGATGATGGTGGCGGTATCGTCCCACGCGATCGTATTCCTTATAATGTGGGAATTAATGTCGCTCTCTTCCTTCTTCCTCATGGTATTTGAGAACGAGAAAAAGGAAGTCCTGGAAGCCGGGATCTATTACATTACCGCCATGCATATATGCGTGGCCTTTTTGACAGCGGGTTTCGCGATACTTTCGTCCCTGTCGGGCAGTTTTGATTTTGCATCTTTCAGGGGCGCGCTTGCCCTGGCGAAACCTGCCGCAGGTGCTGTTGTTTTTATCCTGCTCTTTACAGGGTTTGCTGTTAAGGCCGGTTTAATGCCTTTTCACACATGGCTGCCCCTGGCCCACCCGGCCGCGCCGAGCCATGTTTCCGCCATGATGTCGGGCATAATGATAAAGCTCGGGATATACGGTATCCTCCGCCTAATCACGTTCTACACGGTCCTTGACGCGCGCGCGGCGTTCGCCGTGCTTGTTATCGGGCTCATAACCGCCATGCTTGGCATATATTACGCCATGGCGCAGCGTGATATGAAGAGGCTGCTGGCGTACAGCTCCATTGAAAATATCGGCATAATAACCGCGGGACTCGGGTTGGGCTTGCTGGGATTGAACTACGGCAATAATTATATGACCCTGCTGGGTTTTTCCGGGGCCTTACTGCATACGCTCAACCATTCCATATTCAAGCAGCTCATGTTCTTCGGGGCCGGTTCGGTTTACATGAAAACCCACACGCGGGATATGGAACAGCTGGGCGGGCTTTCAAAGCAGATGCCGTACACATCCGCGTTCTTTTTCGTTGGAGCCGCGGCCATATCGGCCCTTCCGCCTTTGAACGGGTTTGCCGGGGAACTGCTGATATACCTGGCCATGCTCGCTGGGATAAAACTGCAGGGTATTTCCATGGTGACCATTGGGGTGTTTTCCATGGCCGCTTTGAGTTTTACGGGCGCCATGGCCGTCATAGTTTTTACCAAGATATACAGTACGGTTTTTTCCGGGATTTTGCGCAATAATAAAATCGAGGTGTTACCCGGGGAAAATAAATATATGACCTCTGCCATGGCTGTTTCCGCCGTGTTCTGCGTGGTCATAGGCCTTTTGCCGCAGTACTTTTTCATGCTGGCCTCAAAACCCGCGGCTTATGTCTTAGGCATGTACGCTGCCGCCGTTCCCGATATGGCGGGAGTATCCGGTATGCTAAAGATTCTTTCAGCGCTTTTCATTTCAGCCTCAGCCCTGGTCTTCGCGTTTTATCTGGTAAAAAGAAGTCTGCTAAAAGGCAAAACAGCGGACTCCTCCACATGGGGCTGCGGCTATCAGGCGCCTTCAAGCCGCATACAGTACACGGCTTCATCCTTTGCCTCCACGTTCTTAAAACCCATAGGGCCTTTTTTGAGGCTTGAAGAGGAGAATGTATATCCGGAAGGGGTCTTTCCGAAAGAGGCTTCATATAAATCAAGGCCGCATGACGTGATAGAGGCGGCCACGGTAAAACCCGCGTCGAAATTAATAAATTTTATCATGAGGGCGTTCTCGTGGATACAAAGCGGCAATACCCAGCAGTATATACTTTACGGCCTGATATTCCTCATAGTGTCCATACTATGGGTAATGGGGGCCAAGTGATGGAAACGATAATGCATCGGCATAGGAACAGTTGCGATGTCATTGCGAGGAGGCGTTCTTTTACTCTGCCGACGAAGCAATCACTGTTCCTCGATAAGCTCTTAAACGCCGAGTCCCGCAAAAGTACAGAGATTGCTTCGTCGCTGAGGGGCTCGCTCCTCGCAATGACGGCTCAGTTAGCCGGGGCGCTATGCTAAATATAATCATCAACCTCATCTTCATCCTTTTCATGCCGTTCCTTTTTCTCGGCCTTATAAACCGCGTCAAATCGTTCTGGGCGGGCAGGCAGGGGCCGCCCCTGCTGCAGCCGTTCTTTGATTTTTTACGGCTGCTTAAGAAGGGTGTTGTCATCAGCAGGACAACCACTGCGCTTTTTTACTGGGCGCCGCTGGCGGCTTTTGCCGCTGTTTTTGCAGCCTCTTTTTTAACGCCTCTGGCCGGCGGGCATTCGATAATATCATTTGAGGGAGACTTCATAGTTTTCATGTACCTTTTGGCCTCCTCCAAATTCGTAAATATCGCTTCGGCCATGGAAACAGGCTCCAGTTTCGAGGGCATGGGCGCTGCCCGCGAGGCCGCTTTCACTTCGCTGGTGGAGCCGGCGTTTTTTGTTCTCATGGGGACCGTGACTNNCAGGAGTTTCGGGATTTTCAGGAATAAAGGGGCTGATTAATACGGGCACTCCGGCAGCCGTGCTCGCCGCGGCTTTATGCGCGGCGGCATTGATCATAATGCTTTTGACCGAAGGTTCGCGGGTGCCGGTTGACGACCCGAACACGCACCTTGAACTTACCATGATACACGAGGTAATGGTCCTGGATAACTCGGGGCCGGACCTGGCCGTTATAAATTTCACCGCGGGCCTGAAGATGTTCCTTATTGCAGCCATACTGGCGAATTTTCTGACCCCGGCCGGCTTAAGCCCCGTAATGTCGGGGCTGCTTTTTACCGCCATAATACTTTCGGCAGCCATAGCGATAGGCTGTATCGAGTCTTTAATGGCTCGTCTCCGCATGTCGCACGTGCCGCAGTTCGTCTTATTCATGCTTTCAATCTCGGTCGTGGCATTTTCGATAGTTTTCCTGATGATGAACGGGGGATTGAAATGACGGAAATACTTATCGCCATATTCGGCATATCCATGCTTTATGTGTCGCTCACAACGCGCATAGAGGCGTATATAAATGTGCTGGCGCTGCAGGGGCTGGTGCTTTTCCTCATGGTTTTGACCGACCACGCGGGCATGGGCAGGTTCAGCCTTTTGTTCCTCGGGACGGAAACGCTGCTGTTCAAAACAATAGTGATACCGGCGTTCCTTACATATACCGTTAGGAAGAACGGCATCATGCGCGAGGTCGAGCCGTACATGCCGAACTTTTACTCGGTGCTTATAACCACGGCCATATTTGCCTTCGGGTTCATAACCGCTTTTTGGGCGTCATCACACGCGCCCAACGTAAGGCCGCTGTATTTCGGGGTGTCCATAGCCACCATCATAACAGGCCTTTTCATAATCATCAGCAGGAAAAAAATAATAACGCATGTCATGGGTTACATAATGATAGAGAACGGCATATTCATGATGGCCATGTCGGTTGTGGGGGAAATGCCCATGATAGTCAACCTCGGGGTCCTGCTGGACCTTTTTGCCGCCATATTCCTGTTGGGGCTGTTTGTCTCCAAAATAAACACTGAGTTTGACGAAGTGCACATAGATTCGTTAAGCAACCTGAGGGACTGATGATACCTATAATCCTTTTCCTGGCTCCTGCCGCGGCCCTGATGCTTTTCATTTTTCGCTCAAAAAAGCTTAACGCTTTCATGGTTTGTTTGTACGCTTTTGTGCATCTGGCGTGCACGGTCCTGCTTATTTTTTATCCCATATCTTTCGGCAGGTATTTTGAGTGTGATCCGCTGAACCTCTATTTTCTGGCGGTTTTAAGCGTGGTCCTTGCCGGAGTCTCCGTTTATAACGTTGATTTTGTCATGAAGTCCGCCGTAGACAGCCTGAAATCGACCTATTATTCGGCGGCCATACTGATATTTGCCGCTTCAATGAGCGCGGTTGTCCTGGGCGCCAACCTTGGGCTCATGTGGGTATGCCTGGAGGCGACTACCATTGCCGGCGCTTACCTTATATTCTATAAAGAGGGGAAGGAAGCCCTCGAGGCCGCATGGAAATACATGTTCATATGCTCCATCGGTATAGCCTTCGCCTTTGTCGGGATGATATTTTTGTCCTTAGCCTGCACAGGTTCGCACCCGTCGTTATTTTTCAGGGACATATACGCCGCAGCTTTCACTTATAATGGTTTCTGGCTCAAGCTTTCTTTTGTTTTTATGGCCATAGGTTTCGGCACAAAAGCCGGGCTAGCGCCCGTTCACGCGTGGCTGCCTGACGCGCATTCCGAGGCGCCGTCGCCCGTGTCCGCGCTTTTATCAGCCGCGCTTTTGAATTCGGCCATGCTGGTGATATTGAGGCTGTTAAAAGTCATGAAGCTGGGTAATTTGGGCGGGTTTGCCTCCGTATTCCTTATTGTAATGGGGATGCTGTCGGTTTTTGTCGCGGCAGTTTATATAATAAGGGTCAATAATTACAAGAGGATGCTCGCGTACTCATCCATAGAGAACATGGGGATCATTACCATTTGCGCGGCCATAGGCGGACCGGCCGCGTTCGCGGCAATACTGCATACAGCGGCCCATTCGTTCTCAAAAGCGTCCTTGTTCGTGACTTCCGGTAATATTTTAAAAAGGTACAAGACAAAGGAAATAAGCGGGGTTACCGGCATGTTAAGGTCGGATCCCAAGGCGGCCTGGCTGTGGATGGCCGGGTTCATAATGATAGCGGGCATACCGCCGTCGCCGGTATTTTTATCGGAGTTCCTTTTGTTCAAGGCCATGTTCACGCAGGGACTGTGGTGGCTTGCGGTTGCGCTGATGTTGCTGCTTACGATAGTGATATACGGCATGGCATCTGCGATGTTCAAAATGAGTTTTGGCAATGCGCCGAAAGACATAACCGATGAAAAATTCAATATGATGAACTACGGCGGGCAAATAGTGTTCATGCTCATTTTGTGCATGCTGGGGTTATATATGCCGAAGGCGGTAAGCTGGTTCATCACTAACGCGGCTTCGATGTTGTAGGGAACGCATATATGCGTTCCGCTGATGGATTTTATAAGCTGTTCGTGGGTCGATTTGTTCGAGAATTGAAAACCGAAAATTGATCAGCAGGCTTGGAAGGTATTATAGGTGGACAAACCAGCCAGCAAGCTTGGAAAATATTATAGTAAGGCAAACATAAGGAGAAAAGATGGGTTTCAAGGTCATTAAGAACAACAGGAGCACACAGCTTAAAGACATACCCGAAGTGCCGTTTGACACTTTGCGGAGCGACATTATATCCGAGTGCCTTGCCGGGCGCAGACTGCTCGGGTTTTTTGCCGGGCCTGTGAATATGCTTTATGTCATGCTTGCTGACGACGGGGGCTCGACCATACTTGCCGCCATGGCCTCCTTAAATGGCGTGAGAAATTACCAATCGCTTACTCCGGAACTCCCGCAGGCGCATATGTTTGAGCGGGAATTTTTCGAGGAAACAGGCATCGAGCCGCTTGGCCACCCGTGGCTCAAAGGCGTGCGGTTCGGTGAAAACCGTTTTGATAAGTCATCCACCATGGAATCATACAAATTTTTCAAAATGACCGGCGACGAGGTCCACGAAGTGGGGGNNCGGTCCCGTACACGCCGGCGTCATAGAGCCCGGGCACTTCAGGTTCATGTGCCATGGCGAGCGCGTTTATCACCTGGAAATACAGCTCGGATACCAGCACAGGGGAGTGGAAGGCTTATTTGCGAAAAACGGCGATAAATTCATGCCCCACCTTGCCGAGAGCGTTACTGGTGATACAGTGGTCGGACACACACTGGCTTACTGTTCGCTTGTGGAAGCCTTATCATGGACCGACGTCAGCAAGAGGGCGCATGCCATAAGGGGCGCCGCCCTGGAGCTTGAAAGGGCCGCCATGCATACTGGGGATTTGTCGGCCATTTGCAGCGATATAGCGTACCTCCCGGGGAACGCGGTATTTGGCGCAAACAGGACGACACTGATTNNGGTTGTTTTTGACATTAACCAGGAAACCGCGGAAACCGTTAAAAAGAATATTGCAGGCGCCTATGAAAATATTAAAATAATGGCCGAGGAAATGTTCTCGTCGTCGAGCGTGCTCTCGAGGATACAGCAGTGCGGCATACTTCAAAAAAAGGATGCTGAGGAAGCGGGTATCATAGGATTTGCCGCGCGTGCCGCGGGCGTGGCGCTTGACTCCAGGAGCGACCATCCTTACGGCATTTATAATTACATGCCGATACATAAGCTTACTATGGACACGGGCGATGTTTTTGCCAGGAGTTATCTGCGGTATATGGAGATCACGCAGTCGATAGAGCTTATAAAAGAAATAATGGACAATATGCCTTCCGGCGAAATCATGGTAAAACCGGGAGTGCTGCAGCCGGAATCTTTCGCAATATCTATCGCCGAAGGATGGCGCGGAGCGGTGGTACACGCGGCGATTACGGATAAAAAAGGCCATGTATGCAGGTACAAAGTCAAGGACCCGTCGTTCAATAATTGGTATGGGCTGGCAATGACTTTAAGGCATGAAGGTATTTCGGATTTTCCGCTCATCAATAAGAGCTTCAACCTGTCGTACTGCGGGAATGATTTGTAGGGAACGCATATATGCG
>PMTB01000179.1 GCA_003167475.1 candidate division FCPU426 bacterium
ATGGCAGGAGCGGGCAGGATGATCCTTGGTTCCGACAGCCATACCCGGTACGGAGCCCTGGGGACGATGGGAGTGGGCGAGGGCGGTCCTGAAATAGCCAAACAGCTGCTGGGCGAAACCTACGACCTGAAATACCCTGAAGTGGTTTGCGTTTATCTGACGGGCAGCCTCCGCATGGGAGTGGGGCCGCATGATGCCGCGATCGCCATTATCGGAAGGGTCTTCAAGGAAGGGTTTGTTAAGAACAGTATAATGGAATTTACCGGACCGGGTATACGGAATTTGTCCGTGGATTTCCGCAACGGCATCGATGTGATGACGACTGAAATGTCGGCATTAAGCTCCATCTGGATAACGGACGAACTGGTGCATAATTATTATAAGGTACATAACCGTGAACAGGATTTCAAAGCTTTAAAGCCCGGTAATATAGCGTATTATGACAGGGCGATCAAAGTCGATCTGAGTAAGATCGAACCGATGATCGCACTGCCGTTCCATCCAAGCAATGCCTATAAGCTCAACGATTTTATTCAGAACGCGCCTGACATTATCGATTCGATCGAAATGGAAAGCAGGAAGATTGTCAAAAAGAACATTGAGAATATCCAGCTCCATGACCATATTGAAAAAGGCAGGTTCAGGGTTGACCAGGGCATTATCGCCGGATGTTCAGGCGGTATTTATGAGAATATTGTGGAGGCATCCGCAATCCTGGAAAAGGTTGAACAATATCAAAGTATGTCGTTTTCGGTTTATCCGGGAAGCATGCCTATATTCCAGGCAATTTCAAGGCTGGGGCTGGTCCAAAAGCTGATAAAGGCGGGCGTAGTCGTAAAAACCGCATTCTGCGGGCCGTGCTTTGGCTCGGGCGACACGCCGTCAAACAGCGCTTTCAGCATACGGCATACGACCAGGAATTTCGAGAACAGGGAAGGCTCCAAGCCAGATGAAGGCCAGTTGACCTTTGTCGCCCTTATGGACGCCAGGTCCATCGCGGCCACATACCTTAACAACGGGTTCCTCAAAAGCGCGATGGAAATTGATTATGATAATTCGATCAAGCCTTATGAATTCGATGACAGTTCATATCGAACGAGGGTTTTCAATAATATAGGAAAATCAAACCCGGATGAAAAACTTATCATGGGGCCGAATATTGCTGAATGGCCTGAAATGCCGGCGCTTCCGGACAATCTGCTTCTTTCTGTCGCCTCGGTCATTTCCGACCCGGTTACGACTACCGATGAATTGATACCGTCCGGCGAGACGTCTTCGTACCGTTCGAACCCTTTTCGCCTGGCGGAATTTACCTTGTCCAGAAAAGACCCGGGATATGTCAAAAGGACAAAAACTGCCGCGGAACTTGATAAAATGCTCATGGAAAAACCAAAGGATCTGATGAACATATTGAAAATGGAAATGGACGCCCTTTCTTCTGAACTCAAAATTTCCGGAGAAAGTTTGACGGAAACCCTTAAAAAGACGCGGATCGGTAGCTTAATTTCTGCCGTCAAACCCGGGGACGGTTCTGCCAGGGAACAGGCAGCTTCATGCCAGAAGGTTTTATCCGGATGGGTAAATATTGCCAGAGAATACGCGACCGCGCGTTACAGAAGTAACCTGATAAACTGGGGAATCCTGCCGTTTGTTACAACCGCCAGATCTATAGAAATTCAAACCGGAGATTACATGTGGGTTCCCGGAATCAGAGAAATCATCAAAAATGGTGGAGTTAAAGTCGAAACACTTGTCATAAGAAAAGGCGTTATTTTGAGATCTGAATACGGGCTGCCGGATTTATCAAAAGACCAAAGGGAAATTATTCTGGAAGGCTGCCAGATCAATTATTATAGAAAAAAACTGGGAATGTGATTTTTATTTAGTTTTCGTTATTTAAATAATAACAAGAGTGGGGCAAAACCACAGGCTAGGCTGACTTTACGATTTTTGCAGCGGAAATTGCCCTACGTTTGTCCAATATATAAAGACCGGCCGTACCCCGCATAAGCAAACTGCGGTGATGAATAAAAAATACGTTTTTATTGGAGACAAATGTGAAAAAAATCCTGTCCGTTGGCGCGTTTATAAGCGTGTTATTTATTTTTATGGCAGCAGGTTGTTCGAAGAAAGCGGCTCCTACAGCCCCGTTTGAATTTAATACGGATACCCCAACGCCGGTTATGGGCACGCCGTCAAGCACCCGTACTCCCGCCGGAACCGCGTTCCCGGGCACCCCTTCAGCCACCAGGACATACACATCGCTACCGGCAGCAACCAATACTGTGCCACTGTCCATGACCCGCACAGCCACATGTACCGTGACGCTGACCTATATGCCTTCGCCTTTCGGGACGCCTACCGCAACTGCCACAACCGCGCTGACCCAGGGCGTTATGACCCTTTCAAAATCCATAAACAAAGTCACTTCCGGCCTTACGGATACACTGACCTATACCATCTCATATGTGAATAACACGGGAGGAACCATCATTAATTACCGCGTATGGGACACGCTCCCGACGGCGTCAAACCAGATACAATATTTATGGAGCTCAACAGGCTCGGGTGTCACCGGCTCCATGGTTGCCTGGGACAGCCTGGGCGATGTATTGCCGGGAGGCAACGGGACCTTAAGCATTGCGGTCATTGCCGTCGGCGCGGGGACGGTATTCTGCAATACGGCGTATGACAGCACAGGGGCTTTTAGTACCATGATATGCGCGGGCGTCATGACGCCATCAGTGACCCGCACATCAGCGGCCACAGCAGTATATACGGCCACTGTGACAATGACATATTTGCCAATGACATCTCTGACACCCACAACATCGCCGACCTTTGCTGCAACAACTATATTTACTTCTACTACAACGCCCACCAATATTGCTGACGGTACTCCTTCAGTGACATCGACCTGTACAGTTACTTTTACTTCTACCGCAACACCGACCGGCACAATCGATATCAGCCTTACAGCAACACCGACCTGCGGCATAGGCGGGCCGGACAATGAAATACAAAACCTTTTAGTATCGCCCTCAACAGTTTCAGCCGGGCAAAATATAACAATTACATTTCAGCTATCAAACCCAAACACAGGGTGTAAACTTCAGTATTTTGCGGCGCTTTCAAATAATTGTTATATACAGCCTGCGGGAACACCGGGACAGATTGTGCTGGTTTCCGAATCCGGGATGAATGTATTAAACAGTATGGTAATTAGCGGAAGAGCGAGCCAGTGCGTAGGCGACGGCACATGGCATAATAATACGGACGTATCATGCGGAATGGAGCCGGGCGGCACGCCGGTATATATGACAGTCCCATCAACATGGACCCCGGGGACATATTATGTGATTGTCCCGACAAAATCATGCAATGTCTACCTGAACCCGCTTATATCCGCCGACCAGATAGCGTATGCTTCGTTTACGGTGCAGTAGGAAGGAATTGGCGGGGAATGATTAGAAACAAATATTAGTGGTTAATATAATAACAGGGGGTTTATTACGGGAAGACTTAGAAACGCCGCAAAAAAATGCGTTAAGGCACCTTTTAAGGCCGCGGAAAAGGTTGTGGGGATAAAAGATAAAGAAAATGGAAAAACGCGCATAATGGGGTTGCCTATTTAAAAAATGATTTAATTTGTAAAAAATATTTTTTTATTTTATTCATTATACTCGACTTTGGCAAATTTGGTATTTGCTGTCATTTCGAGTAAAGAATCGACAGCTGTGATTTGAGCCGTTGGAATCGAAGTTGTTTTTTTTGCTTTATTTACAAAAACTTTTAGCTGTCATCGTTATACCGATAATCGCACTGGTTGAAACATTGGCCATCCTATTTTTGTGATTTTGAACTTTAAAACTTGTCATCGATATAGTGTTTGTTAAAATATATTGTATAAAATGGCAGAAGAACTTGAGGCAGAGCAACTAAACAAACAGGGGGTAAGATGATGAACCGAAATAATTCAGTTATTAAACAAACGTCTGTTGAAAATAAGCTGGAAAAATTAAAAACCACGGGCCTTAATATTAAGGAGAAAAAAGAACTGCTCATGCAAATGCTCTCGCATAGCAGCTTTTTTTACAAGGAAAAGTATGCTACTCCGGCAGTAAAGTTGGGACTGGATCTGAAACGGGAATTCCCTGACAATCCTGATATCAGCGTTATGCTTGGTAATGTGTATATGTGGATGGCAGATGACAGGGTAAAGGCAGTAAAGAACTTCGAGGATGCCTTGAACTTAAGCCCAAATAACTGCCTGTTTTATAAAAAGGTAATAGCCGGTTCCTGTTTCGCTAAAATGTTTGACAATGCTGAAAGGTACTTGAAGAAGTATGAAGGACAGGAGCTGAAATGCCTTGAAAAGGGTGATCTAAAACTCATAAAAGAATGCATTGCCACTAAAAAATTAAAATATGACGGGGATATATCCGTAATTTGTGATTATGATTGGCCAGACGACTCAGGTCAGGCCGCGGCAACCGGGAAAACATCATTTTTGACATATCTTCCTTTTATTTTATTGGGTGGGATTTTTTTTGTTCAGATAATGCTCGTTCAATATAAGTTTAATGAAATGTATGATTGGGGCTTTAAATATCTGACTATCCCCGTGGCAATATTATGTATATTTTTTGCAAAAAAATACAAAATTATGGACAGATTTAGTGGTGGCGGAAAATTTTTTTTTATTTTGATGCTCGCTATAGTCATTGCAATGTCAACCTTATTTTTGTGTTCTTTGGTGGGATTGTACAACGCATATATCGGAACACCACAAAAAATATCGGGGCAGTATACAGTTGTCGGAAAATGGATAAGTACTGGGAGAAGTTCGACAAGTTGGTTGCTCACGCTAAAAGATGCCAGCTCGGGTAAAAACTTCGATTGGGAAGTTAAAAGGGATGTTTATAACTTGGACAAGGCTGGCGATACGATAAAGATTGATTTTTACAAAGGAAGTTTGGGTTTACTATTTACGTACAAATATAAAAATTAGGACAATTTATAGTCTGTCCTATATAACCGTTATAGTCCAATATCATTGAGAATTATAAACGGATTTATAGGATTTGGGGTCTTTAGCCATTTGCGAATATCGTCCATTATGCCCAGCCAATCCTTAATAATTTCACCCCGAATAATATAAATTATCCAAACAAACACTCTAAATCTAATTTCGCATAAAATACTTTGTGCGAAATGTGTAATCAGGCAAATTGCAGGGTCCGAAAGTCACGTGTACATGCAGGGAAAACATAACCGAGATCTGAAAATTTTTACTCTTGACACGTGCATATATGTGCATATATAATGCTTGCGTATAAGATATAACTAAATTTACTCTACTGACAAGCAGTATATATTATTGAAAAAAGCAAAGAATAAAGGAAAGAAATTGTTCTTTTTGCTTGCAACAATAATACCGAACAAGGAGTGTAACTATGGGAATTAATAAAAATGTCATTGCATGCGGTCAATCCCTTAATGAAAATATTAATTTCGATTTTTACAAAACATTGTTCGATCCTGTCAGAAGTGATATTTTGATTTATCTTGTGAGTTATGGCAAAAAAAATATCAAAGAGATTTCAGAAAAATTCACACAAGACCGCTCGGTTATTTCAAAACATCTTGATTTGATGCGTCGCTATGGTATCGTCCTGAAAGAGAAGCAGGGACGAAATGTATATTATGAAGTTAACAGCAGTTTTATTATTGAACAATTCGAAAAGACAACGGCCAATGTAAAAAAATTACTCAAATTGGCCAATCAGAAAGCAAAATAAAAACCATTTGAACTAGAAAGATTGAATTATTTATAGTTTATTATGTGCATACATGCACACAAATACTTTGTTGGAGGTTAAAATGAATAGGAACATTGTTTATGTTTTTACTGGAACAGGAAATAGCCTTAAGGTAGCAAAAGACATCGCAGCTGCATTAGTTGATTGCGATATTGTTTCAATGGGCAGCAATACACAATATGACCTTATGGAAGGCCACAAAACTATCGGTTTCGTTTTACCAACTTATTATCGTGGAGAACCGAGAAAAGTCACGGAATTTATCAGCCGCCTTAATTTAGAACATAATAAAAATGCTTATTATTACACCGTTGTAACCGCAGGAAAGTATGACGGCAATACGCTGTGCCATATTAAGAAATTATTGAAAAGAAAAGGGATTGCACTTAGTTACGGCAAAATGCTTGATATGTTTTCAAATTATGTTGTTTCTTATGACATGAAGGATACAGTTAAAGAAGAGACAAAAAAGTCTGAAATCGATTTTGAGCCTATTTTAAAGTCAATTAAGAACAGAGAATCAAATCAGATACCAGAAATTGAATTGCTGCAGGAAATCGCATACAGGGCATTAATCCCGCTGATTCCGGAAATGGATGAATATTACAGCGTTTCGGATGATTGTATTAAATGCGGAATTTGTGAAATAGTCTGTCCGGTTGGAAATATTGGACTTGATGATGTCGGGCGACCTTACTTCAACCACCACTGTGAGCAGTGTATGGCCTGTATCCAGTTTTGTCCTAAAAGAGCAATCAATTATAAAGACAGGACCCAAAACAGGAGAAGATACACGCACCCTGATATAAAATACACGGATTTAGCCGCGCTAAATGGCAACGCTGATTCAAAAATCGGTTCCAGTTCAAAACTATTTTCATCAGACAGGAAAAAATCAAGCAGCTCAATAGTGGCAAAACTTATGGCTAAGGCAATTTGGAAAATTTATGGTTTGTAAAGCTGGGAAAAGGGATTAATAGTGAAAACAAAAACGAAAAGTACTAAATAGAAAGTTTCGTATAATATACATTATACGAAACTTTGTATTTTGGAATTATTTATGCCGGATTTCCGGCATCACGCCTGTTTTTTGACACCTTGAATCAATAAAACCCCTTATTTTAAAAGAAAATATTCCGGCATACCTATTGCTATAATCAATATAGAATTAAATATGTTTTTAAGGAGGCTTTAAAATGAGAAACTTAAAACTGGCAGTAGGAATCGTACTTTTACTGGTATTTACCGGGTTTATGGCTTATGCCGAGACTTCCATAGCCGATTCAGTGGCTGTAGTGTCCAATTTCAAAGGGGCGGGGTATATTTACAATTCCGGGGCTTGGAAGCCTGTGGAAGTCGGGATGCCTTTATATGAGGGCGATACTGTGGCCACCAAGCTGGACAGTTTTGTCGAGGTTGTCTTTGACAGCGCTACACTAGTGCGCGTTGACTCGGATTCGCAGCTCAAATTATCCGAACTTAAAAGGAACGAGAATATCGCGCGCACCATATTTGACCTTGTCAAAGGGCGCATCGTGGCTATCGTTGACCACCTTAAAAACCCCGAATCAGCTTTTGAGGTCCATACAAAGATGGCTGTCGCGGCCGTAAAAGGCACCGAGCTTGCCGTCGAGGAAGGCTCGCTCGGAGTTTATGAAGGTTCGGTTGCCTGGTCAAACGCGGACGGCACAAAAAAAGTACAGGTTGAATTCGGCAATGAGTCAAGCGTGACCGCGCCGGGAGCAGCGCCTTCGGTTCCTTCGGAACTTAAGAACCTCCTGCAGGTGAAAACACAACTTAACGGCATGAGGGAAGACGTTAAGGTATTCCGTAACTTAAAAGCAACAAACGGCAGTGTAAAGGAATTTTTGATACAGAGGCAGAAGACGGACGCTTCGGGGAAAGTGACAGGGTCAAGCGAGACAAACCTAGCCGTAGGCGGTGTCAATTCCAAGAACAGCGAAGCTGTTGATAAAATACATAAATACCTATCCGACAGGGCTCACAAAGAATTAAACAATACGC
>PMTB01000132.1 GCA_003167475.1 candidate division FCPU426 bacterium
ATATACCGAAGAAAAACAAACTCTTGGGATTGAGCAAGCTGGCCAGGGTCGTGTAACTTTTCGCCAAAAGGCTGCAGCTTCAGGAGCGTCTGACGTCGCAGATAGCGGATACACTCATGAAGACCATAGAACCCATGGGAGTGCTTGTGATAGTCGAGGCGGAGCACCTTTGCATGACCATGAGGGGCGTTAAAAAGCCCGGTTCAAAGATGGTGACATCCGCGATAAGGGGAATATTCAGGAAAAACGAATCCACGCGCAAGGAAGCCCTCGAACTTATCAGCAAAGGCTCCTAAAGAATGATATTGTTGGCGCGCGGAAAAGAGATCAATTTCGATACTGTAAGGATAATGGGCATACTCAACGTAACCCCCGACTCTTTTTCAGACGGGGGGAAGTTCATCGAAAAGGATATTGCGGTTGAACAAGCTTTAAAAATGGCGCGCGAAGGGGCGGACGTCATAGATGTGGGCGGCGAGTCCACCAGGCCCGGGGCGGCTAAAATAACGCAGGGGACGGAAGCCTCCCGCGTGGTGCCTNNATCAAAGCCATGAGGGATTCCGGGATGGATTTGTGCGTATCCGTGGACACATACAGGGCCTCGACAGCGTTTGATTCGCTTATGGCCGGGGCCGACATCGTCAATGATATATCGGGCGGCACATTCGAGCCCGGGATAATGCGAGTCGCCGCCGACGCCGGCGCGGGATTCATAATAATGCACATTAACGGGATGCCCGATAAAATGCAGGAGAACCCGGTTTACTCAAGGAATGGCGTCATATCTGATATCATGGATTTTTTCAGGGAAAGGATACTCGCCGCGCTTGAAGCGGGATTGAAAAAGGAAAACCTGATGCTTGACCCGGGCATTGGATTCGGCAAGACATTAAGGGATAATTTTGAAATAATAGACAGGCTCGGTGAATTCAGGGAATTCGGGATACCCGTTCTTGTGGGGACATCCAGGAAATCCATGATCGGGAAAGTACTGGGATTGGACGCCGGAAACAGGCTTTTTGGGACCGCGGCTTCTGTGGCGCTTTGCGCCGCAAAAGGCGCGGATATGCTCAGGGTCCATGACGTAAAAGAAATGAAAGAAACAGCCGTGATGACAAGGGCTATGACAAACTATAAATAGCCGCGGCGGAAAGGAACTTAAGGTATGAGCGAGAGGATTGACGCCGTATTAAGCACTTTTCAGGGTATCAGATGGAACGATATCCTCGATATCCTTCTGGTAACTTTCATCCTTTACAATCTTTTTGTGCTCCTGCGGGACACCCGCGCGATACAGATGCTCAAGGGCTTCGGCATCATACTTGTCCTTGTTGTCATTTCAAGGTTCTTAAGGCTCGATACCATGTCCTGGATACTCACCGGGCTTTCAGCTATCTGGATAATCGCTTTCATAATCGTGTTCCAGCCGGAACTCAGGCGCGCGCTTGTGGAGTTCGGGCAGAACAGGATATTCAAGTTCATATTCAAGGAGCACGGCCAGCTTTACCGCGAGATAAAGGAAACTGCGGAGATCCTCGCAAAAAAGAAAACAGGGGCGCTGATAGTGCTTGAGCGGGAAGTTAACCTCAAAGGTTTCATAGAAACCGGCACCACGCTCGACGCGGAAACCTCATCCGAACTTTTAATTTCGTTATTCAACCACAAATCGCCGCTGCATGACGGGGCGGTCATAATAAGGGAAGGCAGGATAGCCGCGGCAGGCTGCATCCTTCCGCTTACCCAGAAAGACGATATTGACAAAAAATACGGCATGAGGCACAGGGCGGCCATAGGCATATCCGAGGAAACGGACGCCATAACCATCGTGGTTTCCGAAGAAAGAAAGTCGATCTCGCTTGCCATAGGCGGCAAGATAACTCCGGATATAAACGGCGAGACTTTGCTTGAGATACTGTCGCTTTACGCGCCGAAGATAAGGTAATTTAATATAGTCCAAACGTTAAAAGATATGGAGGGATTATGGCGGATTTTTTGAAAAAACTTTTTCTTGAAAACTGGCAATATAAACTTGGGGCCTTCATTACGGCCCTCGTGCTATGGTTTTATGTGGCCAGCGAGCAGAATTTAAGCGTCGTTATAAACGCGCCCGTGCAGTTTGACAACTTCCCGTCGGACATGGCCATCATAAATAAGGTCGCGAATTCGGCCGATATAGAACTCACCGGAAGGCGTGATATCGTCAATAATATAAATAAAAAGGAAGTCAAGGTCATCATAAACTTAAAAGGTTCGAAAGAGGGGAAGAATAATTACAGGATAACGCCCCTTAATATTAAATCGATCCCGAGGGGCCTCGAGATCCGTAACGTGACGCCATACCAGATCGAGATAGAACTGCAGCAATCCAAAGCAAAGGCGGGCAAATAATGGCAAAATTATGCGTTAACATAGACCACGTGGCTACCGTAAGACAGGCCAGGCGGGACGTTGTGCCCGACCCGGTCGAGGCGGCAAAGGCCGCCGAACTTGCGGGAGCAGACGGTATCACAGCGCACTTAAGGGAAGACAGAAGGCATATCAATGACGAAGACGTTGACAACCTGAAAAAAGCCGTAAAAAAGAAATTCAACCTGGAGATGTCCCTGTCCCCGGGAGTGGTTAAAAAGGCCCTTGAAGTTGTGCCTGATGAAGCCACTATCGTGCCTGAAAAAAGGCAGGAGCTCACTACCGAAGGCGGGCTTGACGTGATTGCGAATTTTAAAAGGCTCAAAGCCGTGATAAAAAAGCTTAAGGCTAAAAAAATCGACGTAAGCCTGTTCATAGAGGCTGACGCGAAGCAGATAAAGGCATCTTTTGACGCGGGCGCTGATTTTATCGAGATACATACGGGTTCCTACGCCAACGCGAAAAATGCGGCGGCGGTTGAAAAGGAACTGAAGAAGATCAGGGATGGCGCAAAATACGCATCTTCGCTGGGTCTTAAGGTAAACGCGGGCCACGGGCTTACATACCAAAACGCAGGGAAGATTTCGGCCATAAAAGAAATAGAGGACCTTAACATCGGGCACAATATAGTCGCGAGAGCCGTGATATCCGGCATGGCAACGGCCGTCAGAGAAATGATAAAGGCGATAAAATGAAAGATCGCTACTCGAAAAAGAAGTCGGCGCATCTGGAGCAGCACGCGAGGACCGAGCGCATGGTGGCCGCGCTGGCGCATGAGATAAAGAACCCCCTTAATTCCATGAAAGGCGCGAGCCAGTACCTTCATGACAAGTATAACGGGCAGAACGAGATAAGCGAATTTACGGGAATAATAATAGACGAGATAAACAGGCTCGAAAGGTACTTAAACGAGTTTTTGAGCTTCTCTTCAGGCATGAGCCTGAAGCTGGGAAAGGTCAGGCTGGAGAACTTTATCACGGCTATACTTATGATAGTGAAGCACTCCTTTCCGTCGGACATAAGGGCAACGATAAAAAAGACGCCGATGCCTGAAGTTTACATAGACCAGGAACAGATGAGGCAGGTGTTGGTCAACTTTTTTTCAAATTCGGGCGACGCCCTGAGGATGGTAAAAAACCCTAAGGCGGAAGTGATACTCGACGCGGACAAAAAGAACGCTTACATCACGCTGCGCGACAATGGGACCGGCATAAACGCGAAGGATATAAAGCATATTTTCGAGCCGTTTTTTACCACGAAGGATACGGGACTGGGCATCGGGCTGGCCATAAGCAACACCATAGTCAAAAAGCACGGCGGCAGGATAACCGTGAAAAGCGTCCCGCATGTCAGTACCGAGTTCACCATATCCGTGCCACTGGAGAAAAGGAGGAATAAAAGATGATCAAGCGCAAGATACTTGTGGTTGACGACAATAAGTCCACCCTTAAAGTCATTAACGCCATCCTAACCCAGGATAATTATGCCGTTTTTACCGCATCCGAGCCCATGGAAGCCATAGAACTCATAAAGAAAGAACCCATACACCTGATCCTGCTGGACCTAAAGATGCCCGGAATGGACGGTATAGAGCTTTATAAGCGCATCAAAGAGATTGACAGCGGCATTTCCGTGATAATAATGACTGCGTACGGCACGGTAGAGTCGGCTGTGCAGGCTATGAAGCTGGGGATAGACAATTATCTCCAGAAGCCCCTGAATTTTGACGAGCTTAAATTGACCATTGCCAAAATATTCGAGAAGATAGAGCTTAAGGAAGAGCTTGCCATATTAAAAGGCGACATTCACGGCGAGAATGTTTTTGAGAAAATGATCGGCAAATCAAAGAAGATGCGCGAGCTTTTCAAGAAGATAACCAGCATCGCCAAATCAAACTCAACGGTTCTCATAACCGGCGAGAGCGGCACGGGCAAGGAAATGGCCGCAAAAGCGATACATAACCTGTCAAAACGCGCCACAGGCAAGATGATATCCATCAATATGGCTGCTATCCCCGAGGGCCTGCAGGAATCCGAGTTTTTCGGTTATGAAAAAGGGGCGTTCACCGGAGCCTACACTGCGCGCCAGGGCAAGTTTGAGATAGCCGATAACGGCACCATATTCCTCGATGAAATAGGCAATATAAACTACAGGCTTCAGGCAAAGCTCCTAAGGGTGCTGGAGGAACGCCGGGTTGAGCCACTGGGGTCCAATAAGTCAAAAGCCATTGATGTGAGGATCATCTCGGCGACAAACTCTGAACTGAAGCGCGAGGTCGCGGACGGCCGCTTCAGGGAGGACCTTTATTACAGGCTCAATGTCATATCGCTGCACATGCCGCCGTTGCGCGACAGGAAAGCCGATATACCGCTGCTTGCGGATTATTTCCTGAGGGAAATCTGCCTGAAGAACAATATTACCGGGAAGACTATTTCCGATTCGGCCATGGAAATGCTCATGGGTTATAACTGGCCGGGTAATATAAGGGAACTCCGTAACGTGCTTGAGGAGGCTATTGTGGTTTCCGGCGGGGATATTATTGAACCTGACATTTTAAATCTTACTTATGAAAGGTACGCGGAATCCAGGAATGAGTCCGCAATTCCCCAGCCGGATATGTCGCTGTCTGAAGTGGAAAAAAAATCAATAGTGAATGCACTCATTAAAACAAAGGGAAATCAGACAAAAGCCGCCAGGCTACTTGGCATAACGAGGAAAATAATAATGAACAAAATAGAAAAATACCAGATATCTGAAATTGTCCCTGTAAGGACAAGACTGTCAAAAAAGCCCCGCTAGGGACATCTGGACGTGTATTTCATCGTAAAAATCCTTATTTATATGAAGTTCATTCGGCATGCTTATTGCTACATATACAATTAAATGAACTGGTTCAAATTTTATAAATCAAGGAGGCTGCATAAACATGATGTCCTACATGGAAAAACGGGTTGACGAACGCGCCGATGTTACGACCAGTGCAAAATTCAAGATTCTATCCGATTCGGAAAATGGTGCTTCAAACGGGTATGAAGAAGGAACTATCAGGAACATATCCAAGGGCGGATTGTGCATACAGGTTTTGAGGAAAATCACGGAAGGAAATGTGGTGCGTATCGAGATACCGGGAATTGACAAGGAATCAGGGCGCACAATAAAGGCTTTCTGCGAGGTTCAGTGGTGCGTGAAAAGCGGCGATTCGAATTTCGAGGCGGGATTGAGTTTTATCGCCCTGAAAGAGGAAGACGTGGATTACCTGAATGCCATTGTGGCAAAACAGAAAAGAGCCATGTAAGTTGTATACTGTGAACAGCGGCATAATGACTTTGAAGGAAGTGGCGGTTTTCCTGAAGGTGAAGCCCGTCACAATATATAAACTCTTAAGCCAAAAAAAAATACCGGGTATGAAAATGCTGGGGGCATGGCGTTTTAAAAGGGAATTGATAGACGAGTGGATAGATAAGGACTGCGTGGCCGGGGTAAAGAGGGCGATGTAGTTTTTTGGCGAGTGAAGGAGACAAGAGACTTTAGCATGGAATCCGCGATAAGTTTTTAAGCCAAAAGACAAAAGCCAAAAGTTAAGCGGCAAAGGTATTAAGTTTTAAAGTGGAGAACTTTTCTGAAAGCTTTCCGGTTTACCGTCAGGTATTACTTATCAACTTGTCTCACCTTGTTTTTTATTTACTTTTGTCTTTTGGCTTTTGGCTTAATAACTTAACAGGCGACTCCAGTCTCTTGTCTCTAAAACTCACCATTAGTCTACTTCACTACAGCGAACTTCCCTGTGATTCGATCCTTCTTCCCGTTACTCACGCAGTAAACATAAATCCCCGGTGATATTGTACGGTTCTTTGTCGAGATATCCAGTTGATAAGAGCCTGAAGGCGCGTCAACTTCACTTGTGTAAACTATCTCCCCATGGACATTGTAAAGCCGTATCACGCACTGTTTTGTGAGGTTTGCGAAAGTGATCACACAGCCGCCGGCGTTTTTGCAGTTCAATAAAGACGGATAAACATAAACCCCGGAAAGGCCCGGGGCCGCGCTTGGGACCGGCGGCGTTGGCGCGGCCGTAACTACGGCTGTAGCTGTGGTTGTCGGCACGGGTGTTGTCATATCGATCGAATCTATATAGCACGTCCCGGACCATGATCCTGCGTAGGTGTTTGGCACGGATATTTGCACGCCGAGCCGCTGTATACCGCTTTGGGCGGGCGTGCCGCTGCCGGTGAATGAAGGATGCGAGCAGTCAAAATTAACCGTGTTCCATATGCCCGGCGTAAGATTTTTCCATGCGCCGTTCTGCCATACCCAGCCGCCGCTTTTGATGTATATCTGCGATCCGCCTGAGGCCGGAAAATCAGCCGGGACCCAGACATGGGCCGTGATAGTCCTGCCCAGCACGTCGCTGACGGGAAGAAAGGCGGTTTCAATCCCGCCGTTCTTTGATGAGGCAAAATTTACGGACACGGAAAGGGAATGAGAGCCAAGATAACTGTTTAGAGTGGAATTTTGCGGCGATGTCAGGCCGCCGGATATATATGTCCAGCCCATGACCGTTGAGTCCTCAAAAGGGTAAATACTGTTGTCTGCAGGCGGCGTCGCTGTCTGCGTAGCCGAAGGAGAGGCTGAAGGACTAGGGCCCATGGTGGGGGTGGCCGAAACGGTAGGCGTGTTGACCGGCGTACCGGGTCCGAGATAATAGGCTTTAAACGCGGTATCAGTGGAAGTTCCGGGCACGAGAAAATTCAAATTTTTTCCGTAGGCTGTATAATCAAATGATGAGGACTGTGAGCCAAGGACAGTATCCCACCACGTAACCCTCCAGTTGCCGTTGTCCGACAAGCCGCTTAAATGCACCAAACCATCGTTAACCTGCGTCAGCGGCGTGCCCAAGTGTTGCTGCCAGTAATTGTAGTTTCTGCTCTGGACCCAGCCTAAGACCCGATGGCTGCCCTGGAGCGCGTAACATCTTAGCATGCCGGTGTAGTTTGTGAATGCGTAATTAACAACGATCCAATCCGAGCCTGAATTGGTCACGTAAATTGTGTGAATGCCGGCAGGCACCGAGATTTCATAAACCGAGCCCATGGATGTTGGGTTCTGGGTAAAAACCGTGGCGCCATCCAGGTCAATGCGCAGGCTGTTGTTCTTATTATTGGATCCGGAATATTCTTCCACATCCGTAATCCTGAATTTTCCGGCGGCGGAGTAATTGACGTGAAATGTCGGAGGGTTCTGCGAGGAAGCATATCCTGAACCGTAGAGGCGGTCACCCAGGCTGGTCTCTGCGGGCGTAAGGGTGCCATTTGAATTGACCGTGAAATTATTGCCTGGAGCCGGGGCGCTCCATGTGGTAAATCCGGGGGAAACCGTATAATCGGCCATAACCGAAGTTGTGACCTGCGGCATGACGGCTGTGTAGCCGTGCGAATCCAGGTCCTCTCCCTGTACAAAACCCGCGATGCCCTGCCAGCGGTAATAAAGGTTGGAAGGGTATATCCAGGTATCCCACCACCATGGCATTGCGCCTCCGCCGCAGTTCGACATGAGCGAGGCCCAGTTTGATTCGTGTATTGAAAGGCCGGTGGGGTCGAGGCTGGCGCCGCTGTCGGTCGTGCTTATGCCGAGCTCTTCCTGCATGAAGGGCTTTCCCGGATTTGATGCCATCATTTGCGCCGCGGTCCCGTGGATATAGGAGGCCATATCAGTGCCTCCATAATTATGTTCCTGTGTGAAATCCATTCCCGCGTCCCAGACCGAGGTTGGCCAGCCGGATGCGTGCGCGTAACTTGTCGTGACAAGGTGATGATACGGGTCCATGGAGGTGAAATAATCTTTTGCTGCCTGGTGCCAGGCCGCGGAAGCGGCCACCTGGTTGGCGTAATCGTCGGTCCACTCCATCTCATTCCATAATTCCCAGGAAAATAAAGCGCTTGAATAGGCATACCTGGATATGTAATAACGCCATAGTCTTTTTAAATATACCTGTACCTGGGCGTTTGTCCAGACTTCCTGAGGGGTATTTATTAACCCGCCGGTTGGATTTGCCGCGAGGTTATAAGGGTTTGAGTCCCAGTTGGGGTTGGTGATCGACGAAAATTTCCCGTGACAGATAAGGTTCAGAAGTATTTTTACATTAAGCGAGTCCGCCAGGTCAAATATATGGTCGAGCTCCCAGGCCTCCTGCTGCCGGCCGCCGTAATTTCCGGGAAGGGCCGGGGTTGAAGGGTAACTGAAGGCCCACTCAACTTCGGTGCTCCAGGGCGCGTTCCAGACGCGTATATAATTGCCGCCGTTGGCCGCGAGAGGCGGAAGCCAGGCATCGTACTGATAAGTGCGGCCATTGCCGGCCCAGCCCATGCCTTCGCCGAGCGGGAAATATGTGTCGCCGCTGTCAAAAGCGAAATATTTCGGGTCCTTTGAAGAGGCTCGTATGAAGCCCTTGTTTGCCGAAGCGTTGACGGTAAATTGCATCACGGCCGAAGTTTCAGTGACCCCGTCATAGGCGGATATCTGATAGTTCCACAAGCCTGTTTCATTCGGCGTAAACCGCGCCTTCCAAACCAGCGTTCCCGAAGGGTTAAGTACCTGGCTGTTAAAATCGCCGGTGCGTGTGAAACCCTGGTAAATAAATCCGTTGACGTTGAAATGTTTCCCGGATGGCGCCGTAAAATCCACGTTGACATCTATCTGGGCAGGGTCATAAGGGTTTGTGTAAACAGTATTCAAGCCGAAAGCAGCCTCGAACTTGCTGTAAAGACCGACAGGCCCGTTATCCGTTATCGAATTGATACCCGGCGAAGCGCAAAGGCAGGTTGTTAAAAGAGCAAGGAAAATGGCCGGTATAAGGATTTTTTTCATTTGATGTCCACCGTTTCTATTTTGTCTATGAGCAGGTAGTATCTTTTGCCAGTTTCATGCGAGTAAACAGGGGTGTTAAGGGAAAAAACAAGGCCGGTTATACCCGCTACAGGAAGAGGAAATATCAGTTCTTTCGGTCTGTTCAGGCCCCTTTTTCCTTCAAGGCATGAAGGCAGGGGTTTGTCACGGCCTGTGGAACCGTAAGCGATATCCAGCCTCGTGTGTTTATCCCATGACGCGGTTATCCTCAAAAAAGCCGGTTTTTTAGTTTTGGGCTCCCATTTGAAATAAGCGTTCAGGTCCGTATGCGTCACAAAAAAGTGGTAAGCGTCCTTCCGGGGAGTGTCCACAAAACTCAAGGCAACCCCGTCTTTTGTGGGCTCAATGTCCGCATGAGTGTCCCTGTCGGAAGCCAAAAAAGACCAGGCAGAACGGTCCTGAATGTCAACGCGCCCGGTCACAGAGGTTTTAGCCAAAGGCAGTATGTTCTTATATATCCGTATGTCCGGCCTGCCTGCAAACCCGGTTGAAAATTCCCTGACAAGTGTCCCGCAAGCCGTTGTCTGCGCGATGAAATCGGAATCCTTGATCTTGTTCACGATGAAGTATTCATACCCGTAAAGTTGATCAGGCGTTATCCGCGACGTTGTATAGGTGATGTCCATGCCCCCTGGAACCAGCGAGTCGGACCCGGAAATACCGGGGTCATAGTCGCTCAAAGGCGGCCCGAACTCCTCATAAAGCACAGGCATGGACGGGGGTATATTTGCCAGTACCCAATCACGGGCGGTTACACGCGGGTCCTGCGTCGTATACTCGCGTTCAAGCCGGGCAAGGTTGTAAAAGTTTGAAAATGCCAGTACGATAACCAGCGTAGCAAATAACACAAGCCTGCCCGGGCAAAGGTCATATAGCAACTTTGCGCCCAGCGCGTAGAGCAAGGGCACAATGATATGCACATGCTGCATGAACTC
>PMTB01000032.1 GCA_003167475.1 candidate division FCPU426 bacterium
CTTTTCCCCCCTATGCCTGTGCCTGACCGTAAGCGGCAGCCTCAATTTGTCCAGGTCAACGCAGGCAATATCCGCCCCCCCGAACTTTGGCCGGCCTTTACGGGCCGACGGTTCAAATGAAAACTCATATCCGCCAAAAAAAACATTTTTCCCATCCTGCAGGTTGACGCGCACTCCCTTTTGCTCTGCAGGCGCGCAAGCCCGGGCAATCACGAGCCGGCTGCCGTTTACGGAGCATAAAAAACCTTCCGGCAGCTGCCGTGTGGAACGGTTTGACGCGCTCTCCAAAACAGTTTCGACCGCGTCATAACCGGCCTTTCTTCCGCTTTTTAAAACAGACTTCAGCGCGGCCATGGCCACCCTGCGCCTTAAAGCTTCGTGATATTTCAGGAACGCGTCCAGGTTTATTTCGGCCCTGTCGCCCCCGGCAACAACACAATCGGAAAAAGCGGCCATCGCCGCTTTTTCCATGTAGTCGTCCTCGGCGGAAAGGATCGCGCCGGTCGCCGCGAGGGTATGCTTAACTCCGGGATTGAATTCCTTTTCAATGGCCGGTATCAGACGGTTGCGCAGCTTGTTCCTGGTATATATATTAACGCCGTTTGTTCCATCGACCGCGAATTTTATCCTGTTATCCTTCAGGAATTTCAATATTTCCGCCTTTGGCGCCCCGCTTAAGGGCCTGATAACCGTGAAAAAACGCGGTGCCCCGTCTTTAAGTTTCAGCCCGAACTCCCCGGGAAAAATATCCCTTCTTTGGGCGATACCCGAGAGCCCGGCAATTCCTGACCCGGTCAGCAGCCTCATCAACACAGTCTCGGCATTGTCGTCCAGGTTGTGCCCGGCCGCGATTTTTCCGGCTTTCGCCGAGCCGGCGCATTTTAAAAGGAACCTATAACGCTCCACCCTGGCGATCTTTTCAACGCCGCCCTTTTTTTTAACCGACAGCGCCCGGATATCCTTTTTCCCGGCAAAAAACGGGACGGACATGGATCGGCATAGTTTTTCCGCAAACAAGGCATCGCTGTAACTCGCGCGCGCCCTGAGCATATGGTTGAAGTGGGCCGCGTAGAGTTTCAGGCCGTATTCTTTTTTTATGGAATTTAAAAGGCAAAGCAATGCCGTGGAATCCGGCCCGCCGGAGAGGGCTATAACAATGGAATCGCCATAGGATATGTATTTGTGGATGTTCTTCCGGAAGTACGATGGTAAATCCATGTTTTTATTTCCAATCCCCGAAATGTAATTTCTTATCGGATATTACTGTTTTGTCGGGTCTGCCGGCTCTTCTACTATCTACTCTCAACTCTCTACTATCTCGCTACCATTTTCCGCCCAGGCGGAAAATGGTAGCGGCGGAGGGATTCGAACCCCCGACAACTCGGGTATGAACCGAGTGCTCTAACCAACTGAGCTACACCGCCACGTTAAAGCGAACCATAATCTTATAACAAAATTGGTATTTTATTGCAAGTTTTTTATTCCGTCCTAAAATCACATTAGGGATCTACATATGCGATTTTAGGTAAGTGTAAAGATGCTGTCGGAAAACCCCTTAAATCCATGTAATTCTTTATCGTGCCCGGTGCAGGTCAAATTTTTCTTGGCCTNNATAAGGACTTTTCCGACAGTCTCGTAAACACGGTGTTTTTTACAATTTACATACCCGGATTATAATGCTATTATTTATTAACATTATTTAACGGAGGTTCAACATGTCAAAACAACTTATCCTTGCGCTTTTTTTACTGTTTCCATGCCTTATCATTGCCTCGGACACAAACACATCCACCGCAAAAGTCGACGTTGTTTTCAATGAGCCGTCACTTAAAATTACCGGCATATCAGCCGCAAAAAAAGGCGTTTATTGGGGGGCTTTTTTGGGCGGCGAGCCTTCTCCTGCGGGGATGAAACAGTTTGAGGATAATACCGGAAAAAAAATGTCGCAGGTCATGTGGTTCCTCGACTGGAACTCGGATTTCCCGGTGGCGCACTGCGCCGTGCTTTATAAAGCCGGCTATATCCCCCACCTCACCTGGGAACCCTGGCTGTGGTCGGACAAGGAAGCCATCAACCTCGATAAGATAATAGCCGGCCAGTTTGACGCCTATATAGGCAATTTTGCCAAAGGAGCCAAAGCATACGGCCAAACCCTTTTCCTGCGCGTCGGCCACGAATTTAACGGCAACTGGTACCCCTGGGCCGTGTCAAAAAATAATAACGACCCTGAAAAATATAAAAAAGCCTACATTCACATACACGACATCTTCGAGTCCGCGGGCGCGGATAATGTGCAGTGGATATGGGCCCCCAACTGCTCTTCTGTGCCGGACACATCGTGGAACGATCCCCTTCTTGCCTACCCCGGGGATAAGTATGTGGACTGGGTCGGCCTCGACGGGTATAACTTCGGGAGCACACAGAGCTGGAGCAAGTGGGTGTCCTTCAGCGAAGTGTTCGGCTCCATGTATGAAAAGCTTTCAGGGGCAATCCCGGGGAAACCCTTCATGATAGCCGAGTTTGCCTGCGCCGAAAGGGACGGCGATAAATCAGCGTGGGTGGCCTCTCTTGAAAGCGAACTAAAAAATTATCCACTTATAAGGTCCATAGTCTGGTTTGACCTGAACAAGGAAGCCGACTGGAGGGTAAACTCATCGCCTGAGGTCTTAAAGGCTTTTAAGAAGGCCCTTGCGTCAAAATTTTTCCTTGTGTCACAAACCGGCCTCGAAAGCGAGGCCAAAAATACCATCGGATTAAAAGCCTCAATAAAAAACCCGCCCGCAAAACCCGCAAAAAAAACAGGAAGGGTGGCTGATGTCAAAAAACCGCTGTTGATCGTAAAAACCGTCAATGACGCAGTTATTGACGGCGTATTTAAGGAAAAAATAAAAACCGATCCCGTAATTATAGGCGATAAAACCAAAAACGTTTCGGGAAAAATATACGTCGGGTACGATTCCGCGAGCGTGTACCTTTTCGCGGATATTTCCGACAAAACACCCGGCATGAACTTTAAGAAAGGCGCGGACATATGGGACGGCGACGCCCTTGAACTGACCCTGTGCACCAACCCGGAAGCCGACCCTTCCCGCACGGCATATGATAATTACGATTTCCAGATAGGCATCAAGGCGTCCAAAGACACGGAAACGTGGAACTTCACGACAAAATCCCCGCTCATTAACCCGGTCGTATTTTATAATGAAAAAAAAGGCGGCTATACCATAGAAGCCTTGATCCCATGGAGCAACTTCAACACAGGCTGTTTCTGCAGGATAAAGAACAAGGTCATATCCTTTGACATGGCCATAGACAACGCCGACGACGCAAAAGGCAGGACATCGCAGCTAAGGTGGACAGGCAGTGAGGACTACTACAAGAACCCGTCGCAGTGGGGCCAGGTTATTTTTTCGACTGAGAAGTAGTTCCGGATATTTCGATTACCCCGACTTTGTAGGGGCGGATATCATCCGCCCCACCGCGGTTTATTCACGGCAAATGGCGCATTATATGCGCCGCTACGCCGAGGTCAAGTCAACCCAGGAGTTTAACCGCCTTGTGAAAGACGGCTTCAGGCGTGATTTTTTTAAGGCATTCATAATGACCGTACCTGCATTGTTTTTCAAAACACGGTTGGCAGTCCAGACCTTCATACAATTGCTCCGCTTTTGACGCGATCGGCCCTCCCCAGTAAGGGGCCGTTGCGCCGTAGATTACTATCATGGGCGTTTCAAACGCGTCGGCCATATGCATAATACCCGAATCATTGCCGATAAAAAGCGAGGCGTTTTTTGCTTCCCTCATCACCACATCCAGCCCGGCTCCGCGCAGGTCCCTGAACCTTTTGTTCCCCGTTATTCCCGGGGGCAGGATAAAAGTGTTGTCTTCCTTAAGCCCTGTTATCGTTATGGCAGCCGTCTTATATCTGTTCAGCAGCATTTTTATCAATTCAATATACTTTTCCATGGGCCACATTTTCGACGGACCGAATTTCGCGAATGGCGCCATCAATATCCGTCTGCCTCCGGGTTTATGCGCCGCTTTGCCTGCCGGGTATAGTCCCTGTTTTGCCGCGGAAAAATCAAAACTATTATTCACCAGGTACATGATTTTTTTATATTCTTCCGTGACGTGTTCCCTTTTGTGGCTTGGGTCCTGTTTATAGGTCCTGTTTAAAAGAACGCCGCCCATATCTCCGGCATAACCCGCCCTTACTTTGACTCCCGACAAAAGCAGGAATAAATACGAAGAAAGCGATGGCGAGAACGAAATTCCCGTCCCTATATTTTCTTTTTTTAATTCAGCTGCGGCCGCAAGTGTGGAGCTCAAACTTTTCCTGTCATACTGTATGACGCGGTCTATATATGGGTTCCCTTCCAGCACAGCCTTCACGCCCGCGCCTGAAACCGCAACAAATACCTTTTTATAAAACCGTTTGGCCTCTTTTAGCACCATGGTCATCATTACCGCGTCCCCTATCCAGTTCGGCGCGCGCAGGAGTATCGCCCCATCCCCCGGGACCGTTGCCGGCTCCATCATTTTCGCGAACTTGACGAACTCGGAAAAACCGCTGTATACGCTTAAGGCAAACCCCTGGAACCCGTCCAGGAACCCGGCTTTGAGGAAGTACATTTTAAAAAATTTAAAAAAAGGCGCGAAAATCATCCTTAAAACAAGCATGCTCCTGCGTTTTTCATCTGCCTGCATGGTGGTGTATCTGTTCATTTTAATGAAGTAAGACCTGCTGTCCGGGTATGAATAATGAAAGATGGGCTCGTTTATTTTCCCTACAACGCCTTTTATCAGCACTGATTCATGGACAGGTTTTCCGTCAAAACTTCCTTTTGACCGCTTAAAAAGCCTCAGCTGGTAGTCTTTTTCCCAGCCGCAATGCCTGATCTGCCTTCCGAGAAAAAAATCCGCCCTCTTTATCAGGTACCCGTCAAGGGCGTCTTTTTCAGAGACTGTCTGAAGGATCTTTTCCTTCAGGGCCAAAGAGACCTCCTCGTCCGCGTCCAGGGAAAATATCCATGGATTCTTGCATTTGGATACGGCATGGTTTTTTACGTCGGAAAATCCCGTGAAATCGCGGAGGAATATTTTATCGGTGTATTTCTTTGCGGCCCGGACAGTGTTGTCAATGCTTTTGGAATCCACCACCACTATCTCATCGCAGAAATCGAGGCTTTTAAGGCAGCGCTCTATATTTGCCCCTTCATTGAAGGTTACGACCGCGGCGCTTATTTTCATACCGGGTTGTTTTGTGTTATNNTGATTCGGTGACCACCGAGACCGGTATGGAGTCAGAATTGCCGTCAGGCGCTGTCAGGATCTCATTGTGCGCCCCCGCCGGCTTGTTTTCCTCGGGGTCTGTTTTTCCCCATATGGCCACTATATTCGTAAACGGCGCGAACACGTGCATAAAATCCGTCTCGTTGCATACAAAGCAGCACAGGAACCTGGCCACCGCGGCCATTTTCATATAGTCGTCAGTGTCCAGTATGATGGCTTTCTTTTTCGTCACCACCATGTATTCTTTCAGGCGTTCATGCTCGTCCTTGTGCGCGAACGCGACCACCTTACAGCCGTACTTATCCGTGAGGTTGCTTGTGAGCTGCTGGAACTTGCTTAATGACCACCTGTTCCTGCCGTTCTTGGAAGACGGGTGCAGCCCGACGAGCAGGTCGGAACCGGTTATATTATTTTTCCTGAGGAAATCTTTTGCGTAGTCGCAGTCCCCGTCCGATATGGAGAGTTTCGGGGTAAAATCATATGTGTTCGCGCCTATGAACCTGGCGAGGTTCAGGTACCTTATTATCTTGTGCTGCGAGGTATCGTTGGAGTGCAGAAGCAGGTTATACAGGCCGTTATACGCGCTTTTTTCATCCTTTACCGCGTAAGCCACTTTTGCCTTTGCCGAAGCCGCCATATTTACCAGAAAAGCCGTCGGCAGGTCCTGGTTAAAACTTATCACAAGCTGGTACCTGGCTGAACTTACCGCGGCAAGCGTGGACAATACCGCAAAAGGGTTTATTGATTTTATCAGGAGGGCCCTGTCTATATATACGCAGCTCTTGGAGACTTTGAGCACATCGTCGGATGCCAGTACTGTTATTTTCCCTTCCGGCGGCATGGCCTCCTTTAATGCCGCTATGGCAGGCGTGCACAATATGAAATCCTCGACGGAAAAAGGGGCTATAACAAGCAGCCTTGAAAACTCCTTAAGGTTGACCTGCTTCGCGTTTAGTATTTTCTTTTTTTCTTTTGCCTTTGCCGGGTTGAACGGCTGTGTCATTTAATTACCCCGTGAAATGATTTTTTTTACAGCCTCTAAAGCGCTGCCCACACTTATCGACCTCATGCAGTCGAAACTCCCTATCGGGCACTTGTCGCCGCCGTGCAAATGGCAGGGTCTGCACATAAGCCCCTTGTTTTCCAGCACGATAAAATCCCTGCCCGTGATGAACCCGAACGCCTGCACCGTCGGTCCCAGGAATATAATCGCGGGTTTACCGTAAAGCGCCGCGGCATGCGCGGCCGCAGTGTCATTTCCGACAAAAATATCGGTGCGCCTTATTTCCTCAAGAAGCCCCGCAAAATCCGTCTTGCCCACCAGGTTCTTGAACCGCCTGGAATTATGATATAACAAACCGCCTGAATTATCAACCTCATCTTTCACGCCGGTAAGCGTGACGCGGGTTTTTCTAAGCTTTAGCAGTTCCGTGGCCAGTTCCAGCACATAGGGCCACCTTTTGTTCTTCCACTTCGCTCCGTCATGCACCAATATATCGACCGTTTTTTTGTTCTTCAAATTGACGCGCGGGCTTGGTTTCCCGGCGCCGTGGCCGCCAGTGAGCCCGGCCGCGGCCTCCACATATTTTTCAGATACACTTTTTTTATCCCCTAAAAACCATTTAAAAAGGAGCATCATCCTCCGCCTGAACGGGTTCTTGTTGCATCTCTTTTTAACGCCGCATTTGACGGACATCCCCAGCAGGAACGACCTTAAGTTTCCCTGCGCGTCAATAAGCGCGTCATACTATTCGGCCGAGAGGGACTTTGCGGACCCGGCGCCGGACGAATATCCTATCACACGGTCCGCGCCGGCGGCTTTGGCTGCCGGTGCGAATTTTTCCCTGCACAAAAGATGGGTTTCATAACCCGCGTGTTTCAGGGCCGCCACAAGCGGGTGCGTGATAAGTATATCGCCCGCGGAAGAAAGCCGGATAACAAGGGCTTTTTTCATGCTATCCTCAATTTTTTCTCAAGTTCCTTGACATTCTTAATGAACAGCCCTATTTTGAGGGCATATATCCTGTTATCGGTGATATATTTTTTATTCAGCTTTACCTCGTCCTTTTCGGTCGTTATTATCATTGACGCTTTTGTGCTCTCATAAAGTTTCATTATGGCTTCCATCTCTTTTTTATTCACGCGGTGATGGTCCTTGAACCTTAAGCCCACTACTAAATGCGCGCCCAGCCCCTTAAGGGTCCTTTCAAAACCAAGCGGATTTCCTATGCTTGAAAAGGCCATTATCTTTTTATCGTTCACGCTGCCAAGGTCCAGTTTCTCGCCGGTGGACACATTATAAATAATTTTGGGCTGGTGCTCGCTTTCAAACACCTTTATGTTCTTATTAAAACGCGCCGCCATTTCCCTTATTTTTTCGGTCTTTTCCGGGCCGGCCAGGTTTGTATTCGTGATCAGGACCGCGTCCGCGTCCTTTATCGAGCTCATGGGCTCCCTAAGCATCCCGGCAGGGAAAAGCCTTCCAAAGCCCACGGGGTTTAGGGCGTCCACGAGCACGCATTGCGCGGCGCCGGTTATGTCAAACCTCTTCTGAAAACCGTCGTCAAGCAGCACATAGTCCGGCTTAAAAAGATCGATTGCGTAAGCGATTCCCTTTAGTTTATTATCCGCCACTATTACTTTGGCTTTTGGTATGCTCCTGGCAAGCATGTATGCCTCATCCCCGGCATAACGTTGTTTCAAGAGTATGGCAAGCCCGTCGGAGACCACATCCATGGCGTGTTTTTTATCCCGTCTGTACCCTTTGCAGACAATCGCCACGCTTTTTTCGTCGCGGATGAGCCTTTTCGCAAGTTCCTCTATAAAAGGGGTCTTACCCGTGCCTCCCATGGTTATATTGCCGGCGCAGATGACCCTGGACCCGAAAGCTTTCGTTTTAAACAGTTTTATCTTATAGAACATTTTCCTGAGTAAAAGGCCGAAACCGTAAAAAAATGAAATAAATACGAGGAGCCAGAAAAACAGCAGTTCCGGGACAGTGCGTTTCTTTTTTGATATTACCTTATACCAGAAATTTTCGAACATTTATGATCTCCGTGTATTTATTTTCAATCCCGCATTCATATCAACCGTGCATGCGCTTTCTCAAGGCGGCATAAGCCTAATGATTCGCGGCAGTTTCCCTGTTAAACTCAATCAAAACTTCATCAATCAGCATCGCGGTTGTCGATGCCGAACCGCGGAACCTTTCCACTATCTTTTTATTTTGTTCCCCGTTTGCAAGCCTTAACGCCTTATCCGTCAGGAGGAGTTTCAGTTTTTCCGCTATTTCTTCCGCGGTCTGCGCCCTGTACGCCCCGCCATTCTTCGTGAACTGGTCGGCAGTATCCTCGAAATTAAACATATATTTTCCCATAATTAACGGCAATCCTGCCGCGGCCGCTTCCATGGGGTTATGCCCGCCGAATTTCATGAAACCGCCGCCTATGATGGCCGCGTCACCCGCCGTGTATATATACGATAACTCGCCTATGGTATTGACTATAACGGCGTCATATTGTGTGATACGCGCGTAATCCCTGAACGAGCTCCATAAAGCGTACTTCAGGCCCGATTGTCCCAGGATCTTTTCTATAACCGGCACCCTGTTAAGGTGCCTTGGCGCTATCACCAGCACCGCGTTTTTGACGCCGGAAGAGACAAAACCTTTTATGACGATCTCTTCCTCGCCTTCCCTGATCGATCCCGCCACAACTATTGCCCTGCCTCTTTTATCCGAGTTCCTTATTTCATCCGCGCGTTTGGAATCAATCTCAAATGAATACTTTGTATTGTTCATTATTATGATCTTTTTCTTGGTGACCCCGAGCCGTTTTAAACGGAGCAGCATTTTCTCGCTCTGTACTATAAGCACGTCAAACCTGTTCAGCACCCAGGAAAAGAAGAACTTAAAAGCGTAGTATACCCTGAAACTTTTTATCGAGATCCTGCCGTTGATCATGATGACCGGGATCTTCCTTTTGCGCGCCGTATTCAAAAGGTTCGGCCATAACTCGGTTTCAACCA
>PMTB01000141.1 GCA_003167475.1 candidate division FCPU426 bacterium
CAGACCTCGAAATGATACTTGAGTAGAACGTGAAGCATAAAAAATCAATTTACAAAGTTCAAAACTATCTTACTACTTAATCTAATAAGGAGATCCCATGAGAAAAGTAATCTTTGCCATCAACATCACCGCTGACGGGGGATGCGACCACTGGGATGGGATTGCGGACCAGGAATTGCACGAATTTTTCACTGAACTGACGGGAATTAGTGGTGTCGGACCTTGTAAATTGACTTTNNCCGACACCAATGTCTCCCCCAATGCCGTTATAGGTATCATGATCCGCCTCCGTATTTTGGCTTCATAATAATTTATATTATCAGGGAAACTGATTATATAAAACATAAGAATTATTTTTACGTAAAAACAATTGACAATTGTAATGAATTTGTTATATTATTCCCAAATGGGAATTCAATTGTCTAAAATCATATTTTAATACTTGTGGAGGCGTTTGTGAAAAAAAATATTGTTTTAGTAACAGTATTAGCTGTGTTTTTTACAATCGCGATGACAACAGGATGTAAAAAGAATTCTTCGCCTGCGGCTCCGGCATCGACAAACACACCTAATTATACGCAGACGTATATGGCCCTGTTTACCCACACAAATTCGCCGACATTTACGATGACGGCCACAATAACCAAAACAATATTTGTCACATCTACCCCCACATCGACTGTCACGCCGACATTTACGCCGACTTCGACGGCTACAAACAGTCCGGTACCTGTTGCTTATACTGGCCTTGCGCCGGTTCCCGGCGGGACATTTACTCAGACCGACGGAATAAACAGTTTCAGCCATTCAATATCCGCATTTCAGATAGGAGAGTATCAGGTAACGTACGACTTATGGTACACGGTACGTATCTGGGCCATTGGCAATGGATATACCTTTCAAAACTCCGGCACAGAGGGATATAACGGAACAATTGGCGCCGCGCCTACTACCGCAAAGTACCAGCCTGTAACAGCAATAAACTGGCGTGATATAATTGTATGGTGCAACGCGTACAGCCAGAAGACAGGGTTAACATCTGTATATTATTCAGACTCAGGGTTTACAACGCCGATCAAGAGTTCTATAAGCGGGTCGTACGGAGGCGTTATAAATACAACCGCAGGTAGTTTTGATAATCCGTATGTAAACTGGAGCGCGAACGGATACAGGCTGCCGACAGAAGGCGAATATCAATGTGCGGCAAGCTATAAAGACGGGTCAAACTGGACGCCGAATAACTATGCCAGCGGCGCGACGGATACAGTTAGTGACATACCTGCAACCGAGGTTGTGGCGTGGTGTCATTCAAATTGCGATAATACGCAGGCCGTGGGCGGCAAAACGCCGAATACTTTGGGTATTTATGACATGTCTGGAAATGTTTGGGAATGGTGCTGGGACTGGTATGGAACTTATCCGGCTACAGAATCTGCAAATTATACAGGACCTGCGAGCGGTTCCAGCCGCGTGATACGGGGCGGGAGCTATAGCGATGCCGCGAACTACATGCAGGTGGGCTACCGCTATTACGATTCCCCGTATGACACGGGCAGCAACAGCGGCTTCCGCATTGCGAGGACCAATTAACATTTTGGATTTTTATCCAGCTTTGCTGGAGGGAGAATATTATATAATTATATGAGGGAAGTATAGGGGTCAAACCTTGAGTTAATAGTTGAGAATAATAAACGTGTTGGGGAAAAGGATTGAGATATGTCAACTATTAACTCAAGGTTTGACCCCTGTCCGTTTTATAAACGATAGGGCTAAGGCCGCAGCCTAAAGGTTGCGCCTACACGGGCAAGTGGTTGTAGCCAAAATCATATTAACCAATCAAGCTAGCCAAACACACCCAGGTTTTCCTTGACTTGAATGTATACAAAGTGTATACTATATTGGGTTTTCATTATACGGCAAAGTACAGCGGGGTTTGACACCGTACATTGATTTGAAACAAATGCAGATAAATCTTGATTTTATACACTTAGAAGTGTATAGTAATAAGGAGGGGGATTGGATGAACCAGTATTCTTATGAAATGACAAATGCGGTATTAAAGGCTGTGAATGAATTACCTGAAGGGTTGCATAAGAAAGCAGATATGTATTTGGGAATGCTTGAAGCAAAAGGGTTCTATTTATTCAACCCTTATGTTGACAAGGTTGAGAGTTACAAAAATTTATGGGAATTAAGGCCTTCATTTGCCAATTTGGAATTTAGAATGATTTTCTACTGGCAGGAGCGAACAGCTTGGTTCATTCATACTTTTTATGAAAGAGGAAAGAAAAAGAAGAACCAAAGAGAGTATCAGACGGCGGATATAATAAGAAATGAAATGATTAAAAGGAGATAAAAATATGAAACCGGTCAAGGACCAGCTGACAATAGCAAAGAAAGCGGACATAAAAAGGGTATTAAACAAATATAACGACAGAAAAGAAAGGGATGAGGCGTTAAAAGAGGAGTTGGCAATGTATGATTTTATTGCCAGTGTGAAAAAGGAACTTGTTAAAAGACACATGACCAAATATGCCCTTGCAAAAAAAATCGGCCTTAATCCCTTTGTTGTATCGCGGGTATTGGACAACGCCGAAAACGCCCAATATAAAACACTGCAAAAAATGGCGCATGGCTTAGGCAAAAGACTTGAAATGAAACTTACCTAAGCAGGCGGTCCCATGAGAAAAGTGAAAAATAATGAGAAAAGTGAAAAATAACGGGGTCAGGGCTTGAAATGATACCTGATGATTTAAGGTATGAGGTCTAAGACCTTATCAGGTATCATTTCGAGCCTGACTCCCGTTTCTTAATTTGACGGTTGCACAAAAATAGATTATAATTGGCTAGAATATTTTAGTCCAAGGGGGTGCAACATTATGCGTAAACTGATAATGACTATGTGGATGTCGCTTGACGGGTTTATTTCCGGTCCGGACAATGATATGTCATGGGTAATGGCGGGGTATAACAATGAGATGGCTGAATATGAGGATGGTTTTGTCAGTTCCGCCGATACGCTCCTGCTTGGCCGGGTTACTTATGAAAGCTTCGCGGGATCCTGGCCAAAAGTTCCGGATAACCCCGAAGTATCGGCCTCAGAAAGGGAATACGCGAAAAAACTTAATGCCATGAAGAAGATAGTATTCTCAAGGTCCATGGTCAAAGCCGACTGGAATAATTCCTCGATTTCCAAGGAAATAAAGCGGGATGAAATAATGCGGCTTAAACAAATGCCCGGCAAAAACATCATAATTTACGGCAGCGCAAGCATTGTAAAGGGACTCGCGGAAATGGGGCTCATTGATGAATATCAGATCCTGGTCTACCCGGTCTTACTTGGCAGCGGCAAGCGGTTGTTTGATTCAAAAGAAGGGAAAATAGCGCTTAAACTTTTAAACACGGATACCTATTCATCAGGGGTTGTAGCAATGTTTTACGTGCCACAAATAAAAGAGGTATAATTAGGTGAAAGAGGGCATACATCGCAAATAGCCTTTTTAAGTATTTAGAACAAAGGATATGATAACGGACATCGTGACTACAAAATCTAAGATAAATCTTAAAAATAAAACGCCTTAATTTTAAGGGTTTTTATGGAATGAAACCGTATTTCTAAAAAATGTTCTTGACAAATGTTGTTAAATCGGGTAAATTTGTATTGAAGATATGAACGTTCATAAATATTGTTTTAACGAGAAAGAAATTTTATTTTAACGCAAAATATGAACGTTCATAAAGTGGTTGATAAAAACACCGGAGGATAAGGAATCAAATGAAAATAAAAAATCTAAAAGGGGAGTGGAAAATGAAAAAGATCAGTTTGCTTTTGGTTTTGCTTTTGTCACTTGTTGTGCCTGCTTTGTACGCAGGAACCTGCTCGGTTGACGCCACGGTTACTAACCAGTACATACACTGTATTGGCGCGTCAAGCGCGTGGAGCAGTATCGGCAGCATGGGAACGGCGCTGTTCGCCGACGATACTGTGAACGGGCACCTGGGGCTGTCATCGCTCCGGGCAAGGATAGACCCGAACAACAGCTTTTCATCCGAAGTTAACACCTTAAAGCAGGCGCAGGCAGTCAACTCAAACGTGCTTTGTTGGGCCACTGAGTGGTCGCCTCCGGCACAGTACAAAGCCAACGATAACGTAAACGGCGGCACAAGCAGCGACACCTTTTTAGGCGCCGAATCCGGTTCGCCAAACAGCTCTGACACGGGCCTGGCAAGTTACCAGGTTTCCTTCATACAGTATTGCAAGAACCAGGGTGTCAACCTTTACGCCCTTTCAATCCAGAACGAGCCGAATTTCAACCCCACATATGAAGCCTGCCTTTGGACAGCCGGGCAGTTTAATGTTTACGCCCAGGCTTTCCATAGCGCGATTGCCAGCGCCGGGCTTTCGACAAAGATCATGCTCCCGGAGCCTGATAATACATATGGAATGAACCTGGCAACTACCGCCATGGATGACGCCACGACTTCCTCTTATGTAAGCATCATCGGCACGCATCTTTACGGCACGCCTAATCCGGGAACACTGGCCTCTTTCGGCTACACCCATGTGACGAACCAGGAATATTGGGAGACCGAAATGTCCGGCAATACGACCGATATGCCGGGCGCATTGCAGGAAGCGGGCTGGATACAGTCGAGCCTGGTCGGCGCCGGCATGAACGCGTTTCACTACTGGTGGCTGACTGACCTTATCAGCAACAACAGCTTTACCATAAAGGCTTATGTCCTGGGCAATTACAGCAAGTTCATCCGCCCGGGATATTACCGCATGGGCGCGACCGCGGCACCGACATCCGGCATTTTGGTGAGCGCGTTTAAGAACACCAACAATTCCTCGCCTTCGAAAATAGTTTTTGTGGCCATAAACAATAACAGCTCGGCAACGAGCCAGACTTTCAGCCTCAACGGCGTTAATGTCACTTCCGTAACGCCGTGGATCACAGATTCCAGCCATAACCTGGTGGCGCTGTCGGCAGTTGCAGTCTCAGGCAACAGCTTCACTTATTCGCTGCCGTCGTCAAGCGTAGTTTCTTTTGTAGGCACAAATAACGGGGCGGTCACGGCCACAAATTCGGCGATAGTCCCTACGGCCACCAACACGGCGATAGTGCCTACGTCAACATCTACACCCTGCGTTTCAACCGCGATAGTGGCTTACATGCAGGCAAATGCCGGAGCCTGGACCCAGGAAAGCAGCGTTACAGTTGACTCGGTTTCTACCGCGGTGAACCTCGGGCCCCAGCCCGCAACCGGCGGATCCTGGAGCTGGAGCGGTCCTAACGGATTTACATCAACCTCCAGGGAAATTGACGCTATAACCTTAAGCGCCGGGACCAATTTGTTTACGGCAACATATACGAACGATTGTGGGGCAAAATCCACACAGGTCTTTACAATAATAGTGTCAAATGCTTCTACGTCAACAGCAACCCCGGTGACGACGCCGGTAAACACACCAATAAGCACGCCTGTTAGCACGCCTATAACCACGCTTTTTGGCGGCAACCCGCTTATGTATCAGAAATACACGGCCGACCCGACCGCATGCTGGTTTAACAACAGGATGTATATTTACTGCTCGCATGACCAGACAGGGGCGACCGGCTACAGCATAAATGACGTTACGCTTATGTCATCAGATGACCTTGTTAACTGGACAGATGAAGGCGAAGTTATAAAGGCATCAAGCACGTCGTGGGCCGGGCTTACATATGCCCCGGATACCATATACAGGAACGGATATTACTATGCTTATTTCGGCAATGGCGGCGGCAGCATAGGCGTAGTCAGAAGCACGAGCCCGACAGGGCCATTCACGGACCCGCTCGGCCACGCGATGATCACAAGCAGCACGCCCGGATGCAGCGGCATGACATATATATTTGACCCTGCGGCGTTTATCGACGACGACGGCCAGGCTTATGTATATTTCGGCGGCGGCGGAGTAGGTAACGCCAGGGTTATCAAGTTGAACGCGGATATGATCAGCGTAAACGGCTCGGCAGTACCCATCGACGCGCCGCGGTATTTTGAGGCTCCTTTCATGAATAAACGCAACGGGATATATTATTTCTCGTACTGCACGGATTTCTCAGCCTCACCGTCGGCGACCATCGATTACATGACCAGCAGCAATCCGATGACCGGCTTTACGCACATAGGAACGATACTAGACAACCCTTCGGACAACTGCGGCAACAACAGCCATGCTTCAATCGTGAATATTGGCGACAACTGGTATTTGGCTTATCATACCAGGAGGCTGGCGAATATAAACCTCGGCAACTGCGCCAACATATACCAGAGAAGCGTGGCCCTTGACAGGCTATATTTCAACGCGGACGGCACTATACAGAAAGTGATATCTACAACAACGGGTGTAAATGCGCTTAAATTAGCCAATCCGTTTACAACAAATAAAGCTGCGACAATGGCCAAGGAATCCGGGATACAGACGGAAGTATGTTCTGAAGGCGGAATGGATGTCACGAATATTTCTAACGGCGGCTGGATACAGGTAAAGAACCTCGACTTTGGAAGCGGGGCTTCGTCCTTTAGCGCCCGCGTCGCGAGCTCAACCAGCGGCGGCAACATAGAAATACACCTGGACAGCGCCACAGGAACTATAATAGGAACCTGCGCTGTGACCGGCTCCGGCGGCACGCAGACATGGAAAAACGTTTCCTGCGCAATTACCGGCGCGACGGGTAGGCATGACATATTCATGGTCTTTACAGGTGGTACAGGATCGCTCTTTAATTTCGAGTCGTACAGTTTTGCTCAGGGCAGTGTAACATTAACCCCGACAAACACGACTGTGCCTCCGACAGCGACATTTACGGCCACCAAGACAAACACACCAATACCTCCGACCAATACTTTCACAAGCACGAATACGCCTGTGCCGCCGACAGCGACATTTACGGCTACAAATACAAAAACAAACACGCCAATACCGCCTACAAGCACGCCGACAACGCCGGTTCCGACCGACACGGTAATAGTGCCTACTTCGACAAGCTCGGTAGTGCAGACAGACACGCCTTTAACGCCGGTCCCGACAAACACGGTAATAGTGCCGACGGCAACTCCGACAACACCGGTCCCGACAAATACATTCACAAATACAAATACGCCGATAGTGCCGACAGCCACGCCTACAACGCCGGTTCCGACAAATACGGTGATTGTGCCGACTTCGACGCCGACAACAGGTACATCAACAATAGTCCTGAATTACAAGAGCGGGGACAATAACAACTCCACTAACAGCCCGCATCCGCAAATCAGGGTAATTAATAACGGCACTACCGCTGTCAACCTGAACACTGTGGAAGCAAGATACTGGCTTAACTATGATTCAACGGCCGGTACCATGCAGGCATGGGTTGACTGGGCAGGCCTGATATCAGGGGTCTCAGTGACCAACAATGTGTCGGTTACCATGGTTTCAACAACAAAAGGCGGTCAGACACATTACATGAGCGTTAAATTCACGGGCAATATCGTGTTGAATCCGGGCCAATATATTGAAGTGCAGGCAAGGGTCAACAAGTCAGACTGGTCGCAGATGCTGCAGTCAAATGACTGGAGCTATTTAAATACATCGACCTGGACAGACTGGAACAAGGTTACGGCGTATGTTAACGGAAGCCTGGTATACGGCACAGAACCGTCCGCAACATCCGCATCAAGCGCCACAGTATCAAAAGTGCTGACATACCCGAATCCGGCAACCCAGAGCTCGAACGTGACTTTGGTATACCAGATATCGGCCCCGACAGGCGCGGTAAGCGCGGCTGACGTTTCCTCGAACCAGGTATATGTCATGGATCCGTCATCAACAGTGACGCTGGGCATATACACGGCGGCAGGAAGGCTGATATGGAAGACTGTCCTTTCGGGAACCTCAAACATTTCCACAGGCGACCATTCAATAAGCTGGGATGGAAAAACAGCCGGGGGACACAAGCTCGCGGCGGGAATGTACACGCTGAAAGTGGAACTCAAGGAACCGAACGGTTCAGACGCAGGATTTTCAAGGATAATAATGACGAAGTGATATAGGCTGTATGATGGGGCGGAAGCTTTTGCTTCCGCCCCATTTTTTTACGGGTACACCCGGATTGTCCGGGCATCCGGCCCCAAAAGTATTGAAATATTCCGGGATTTATCCTATAATTACCCATTAAAAAAGGTGACCGGAGCCAAATGAAAAAACTTGTAATCAGGGATATTGCCAAACTTGCGGGGGTAAGCAACAGCACGGTCTCAAAGGCCATCAATAATTATACGGACATACCCGAGGAAACAAGGAAAAAAATACAGAAAATAATAGCGAAATATAATTATTGCCCGTCAAAATCGGCCCAAACGCTGCGCAGCGGAAAGAATAACAACATCGCGTTCATGTCCGGAAGGATAGCTTCGCATTTCACCGTTGATATACTGTCGGCCATTGAGAAAAGGACATTCGCCACAGGCAAATATGTCCACGGTATTATCCCTTACTCCACCAATTACAATGACGCCATTATGAATGGTATTTTCGATAGGATACTTTATGGAAGGGAGGTTTCGGCGATCGTGGCTCTGGCGATGAATCCGGACCCGGGCATACTGTTGAAGTACAAAAAAGCCGGTATACCCGTCATATTAATCGAGAATTACATGAACAACGCCCACTCGGTAAACGTCGATAACCGTAAGGGCGGTTTTATGGCCGCCGAATACCTTATAAAAAGCGGCAGGAAAAAGATAGGGTTGATAAGCGGCGGATTGAAGGTCGGCTCTAAATGCGGTTTTAGTTATGCGGCCGTGGAAAGAAAAGCCGGGTTTGATGAGGCGCTGGATAAATACGGGATCGAACCGGATGAAAAATATGTGGGATTATCGGGGGAATATACGGTCAAAGAGGGCGTGGAATTGTTTGACGGATTTGTTAAAAAAGGGATAAAACTTGACGCGGTTTTCTGCGCTTCCGGCGATATAACCGCCGTAGGGGTCATGGAAAGCGCAAAGAAGCACGGAATAAATATACCCGGCGACCTGGCTGTGGTGGGGTTTGACGACTCTGAAGTTTCCGCGTTCCTTAATCCTCCGCTTACCACGGTAAGGCAGCCGATGGATAAGCTGGGCGCCGCGGTGCTTGATATGGCTATAGACGCTGTTGAGGGTAAATTTAAATCCTTTAAACATGTACTTTTGGCCCCTGAACTCATCCAGAGAAAGTCGGCTTGAAAATATATTGACATTGCCGGTATTTTTTTATATACTTTTACTAAATCGATTTCGTAAACTTGCCTTACATGCAAACGCAGGGAGAAAAGCGGAAGAAATGAATAATAAAAAAACAACAAATGCGTTTCTAAAAAGAACAATGTCATTATTTATATTATTATTCATTGTTCAAAATATATCGGCATATACCTGGAAACCTGTCGTAGTCCCCGCGGGAGGCGCCATTCAGGACATTGTTTACAGCAGGGTGTCACAGGGACTTAGGTACATGCGCACGGACATGGGCGGCGCTTACCGCTGGGATAACGCGAATAACATCTGGGTTCCTTTGACCGACTGGCTCGGCGACTGGAATCTTTACGGTGTTGAGAGCATAGCGCCGGACCCTAAGAACGCAAATGTTGTCTATGCGGCAATCGGCCAGTCTTACAATAGTTCGAACGGTTACATTATAGTTTCTTCCGACCAGGGGAGCAACTGGACCCAGTATTCCATGCCGGTTATAATTGCGGGCAATGATTCCGGGAATTACGCGGGAGAACGGTTGGCCGTGGACCCGGACAATACGGCCATACTATATTACGGATCACGTTCCGGCGGCCTGTGGAAAAGCACCAACAGCGGCGTCAATTGGATCCAGGTTTCATCTTTTCCAGTAAATGGCGATTCCGGCAGCGGCTTAAGCTATGTGATCTTTGACCCCAACAGCGCCACTGGCTCGGGCTGCAGTACGATTTTCGTGGGGGTTGAGTCTCTGACCTCCGGCAACAGCAATTTATACCGTTCCACAAATAGCGGCGCCAATTGGTCTGTTGTTCCCGGAGGGCCGTCCTCCATGTCCACATGCCAGGCTTCCCTCGGGTCAGACAGGAACCTCTGGATAGTATACGGCAACAGTAATTCCGGGCCAAGCACTGGGCAGGTATGGAAACTTAACCTCAATTCGCTGGCATGGAGCAATGTGAGCCCGGCCGCGGGCCCAGGCGCGGGTTCCGGCGGTTACAGCGGAATATGCGTCGACGCCCAGAACGCGCAACATGCGGTGGTCTCCACATTGGACTGGTGGGGCGGTACGGACAAGTGTTTCCAGACGACAAACGGCGGTACTTCCTGGACCATAATTGCAAATACGCAAAACAGCTGGAATTCCGGGCCATACCCGGTCTATAATAACAATGGCGCGCCATGGACCAGGTTTTGCAGTACGTACGACGGCGGCGCGTGGCTCATCGCGTGCGTCAAGATAGACCCTTTCAATTCCAATAACGCAATTTATACCACCGGCGGAGGGCTATGGTCCACAACAAATGTCCAGGCGTCTACCCAGCCGCAGGGAATAACGTGGACCTTCACGGACTATGGCATAGAGCAAACAGCCGTGCTGTTCCTTTGCCCGTCATACAAGTCAGGGGTTTTCTTCAGCTGTCTTGGCGATATAAGCGGAATGAGGTATACAAACCTTGACGTCCCGGCACCGAACAAATACTGCAACCCGGCGTTCGGCAATACCAACTGCCTGGATTTTGCCGAGAATAATACCAATATTGTGGCGCGCGTAGGCAGCAGCGGTTCTGCCGCGTCAGACACGGCTTTTTCCTCGGATAACGGCCAGAACTGGGCGCCCGGCACTGTTGCGCCTCCGGGTTACGGGACATCCAACCAGATGCGTTCCTGCGCAGTGGCGGCGGACGGCTCCCGTGTTATTGTCTGTCCCTACAACGGGTACGGCAGCCCGGCATATACGACCAACAGCGGCGGAAGCTGGACCACATGCAACGGACTGCCTTCCGGTTCGGACCTGGCCGCTGACCGTGTCAATGCGTCTGTATTTTATGCCACAAACGGGAGCAACCTTTACCGCAGTATGGACAGCGGAGCTAATTTCAGTCAGATAAATAGTTTCTCAGGCAGCGGCGCGCCACGCGCGGTTTTTGGGCAGACAGGAGAGGTGTGGGTGACAACCGGCAGCGGCCTATACCGTTTTATGAACCAGGGTATGATTCTTTCTGTCATCCCGAATGTTTCTTCCGCCAATTCCGTGGGTTTCGGCAAGGCCGCATCAGGGCAGGCACATCCTGCGGTATACCTGACAGGCAATGTCGGCGGCACTTACGGTTTTTACCGCTGCGATGACGGGGTAGGGACCGCATGGGTAAGGATAAATGATAACAACCACCAATATGGTTACGGAGCATGGTGCGGCGGTGATGAAGACATATATGGCCGTATGTATGTCGGAACGAACGGCCGAGGTACGCTATATTGTGACAGCGCGATAGCCAACACGCCGACAAATACTCCCGTAATAACAAATACAGCCACACAGACAAGGACCGCGACTTTGACTTTCACCGGCACGCCAAGCTTTACGCCTACGCCGAGCTGTACAAAAACAAACACACCGTCAGTGACATCAACACCAAGCTCCACTTACACAGCCACTGTAACGTATACTTTTACTCCGACCGGTTCTTCAACGCGAACCGCGAGCCCGACTTCTACCTGTACCGGAACCCGGTCATTTACGCCTATCGTAACTCCGACCCTGACAAATACGCCTGATAACAGCCCGACTGAAACAGGCACAGGCACGCCGCTGATACCGACAAATACTCCTGTAATGACAGAAACCGGAACACAAATATCTACAGCATCGTACACGCCTGTTAACACCGTTACATTTACATGGTCAAATACTTATACACTGACGCAGACCACGACGATTATAAAGACCGCCACTCCATCCGTCACGGCCACAAATACGCCTGTCGATACGCCCGCTTATACGGTTACTGATACGGCACAGGGAACATCTACGAACACGCCGTTTGCGACAAAAACTTATACACCGGCAAACACTTCGACAAG
>PMTB01000207.1 GCA_003167475.1 candidate division FCPU426 bacterium
GAATGGACAGGGAGGTCCGGCTGAAAAAATTTTTTAATACCTGCCCGCTTCCGGAGGGTACGCCGATAGTGTCCGACAGGGAAAAAATAATCTGGGTATCCGGCGGCCGCATAGATGACAGGGTAAAGGTGACACCGTCCACAAAAAGGATACTTATTATCGTTAAAAGGGATGCAAATGAACCAACCGGGAATTGATTTCTACCAGGTACAGACAATAATATCCTTCGCGGGAATTTTCATTTTAGCCGTGATAACCCTTTTAAAAGCGCCGGGGAACAGGCTGAATATATCGGCGGCTGTATTTTTTATCCTTGTGTCATTATGGCAGCTCGACCTTTTCATCATAAGGGGAGCGCCGTCGCCGGAGGTGGCCGGCATCACATCCAGGACACTCAGGCCGGCCCTGTTTTTTTTGACCCCGGCGCTGTTGAGTTTTGCCATACTCCTCACAAAAACGGGCGGAAAGATCCTGTACCTTGAAAAAGCGCTGTATATCACCGCCGCCGCGGGGACGCTCATGTGCGTGACAGGTTTCGGTTTTAAACCCATGATATACAAACCCGGAATAGGGTACGACGCGCAGGCTGACCTTACATACCTGCTCATAATAATAAACACGGCGGTTTCGGTTACAGCGGCCTTTACCGTGCTGCTGCGGAAGTTTTTTTCCGGGGATATACTGCCGATGGAAAAAAAGCAGCTGCAGTACCTGATGCTGGGCGTGGCAATCGGGCTCCTCGGAGCCCTCACCAACATCCTGAACATATACGGCGTTAAAGTCTTTCCAATGGCCGGTTTTTTGGTGCTGGTATTTTTCGCTCTGATGAGTTACTCGATACTCGCGCATGATCTGATGAACATCAGGGAATTGTTCCAGAAAACCCTCATATATGCCATAACTTCGGGCCTGATAGTGCTGATATATTTTATCATGAACGCGCTGGTGTTTTCCGCACTGGGGGATTCCGTTTATAAGACTTTTCTTTTCTTCCTCTGCACGCTTTTTATAGTGATCGGGTTTGAGCCGACTTTGAAAGCGCTCGACAAAGTGACCAGGAAGGCGTTTTTTATTTCAAGTTACGATTACCAGGCGCTGCTGCAGCAGGTGCTTTTTAAGATAAGGTTCCTCAAGGATTTCGGGGAAATATTCACGGTTGCCGGGAATTATGTGGCGAATGTGCTTCAGCTGGAAAACTCGGCATTTTTCTTCTGGGAGACCGGCAGGGACAGCTTCTTAAAGTACCCCGCCGGCGGCCCTCCCGAGGCGCCGCTGCCGATCAACCACCCGCTCATTGCCTACATGGATATAAAACGCGACATCATATATTTCAAAAAGATGCAGGATGACCTGGCCTATAACGCGGCTCCGCGCGGGGATTACAGCGGGATCGATATGCCTGAAATAGTCCGGCTGCTCAAAAAATACAGCGCGGAGATATGCGTGCCCGTGCTTATAAACGGGGAAGTAAAGGGGATATGGGTAATAGGTAAAAAAACAAGCAAAGCCACGCTCCTGCGCGAGGAAGTCAACTGGATAAAAAATATCGCGGCGCAGATATCGGTGATACTTGAGAATATAATCCTGTACTCGCAGCTGCTCAAGTCGGAGCGGTACGCCATCCTCGGCAGGATGTCCGCGGCTGTTGCGCATGAGATAAGGAACCCGCTGACGGGGCTGAACGGTTTTGTCCAGATGGTGAATGCCGACAGGGGCAACGCCGATGTCCTGGATAAATTCCTTTCGATCGCGCCCGGCGAATTCAAAAGGCTCGAAAGGCTGACCGACAACCTGCTCGCTTTGAGCCGCACCACCACCGTCAGGCAGGAACCCAAAGACCTGTCGAAAATAATCGACGAGACGCTGGATTTCACATCGCACATACTGCGCGATCTGAACATCAGGGTTAGCGTTAATTATTTCCCGGTGCCCAAAATAAGCGTGGAAACGGAACAGATAAAACAGCTCGCGTTAAATATCATAATGAACGCATGCCAGGCCATAAACAAGGACGGCGCTTTGGATATTACGGTGAGCGAAGGACGGATTTCGGGCAGGCGTTACGTGATAGGCGAGTTTTCCGACTCGGGGCCCGGCATAGACAGGGAAATATATGACAGGGTATTTGAACCTTTCTTCACCACGAAAGCCGAAGGAACGGGGCTGGGGCTCGCGATATCGAAAAATATCATGGAGGCCCACGGGGGCCTGATAACGCTGGAGAACAAAGAGGGATCGGGCTGCGTGGTCAGTATATTTTTCCCTATCGTTTAATGCGTAAAACGATTATATAGAGGCTGTCGGAAAAGTCTTGTGACAGCAGGCTGTCATTGCGAGAAGGCGTTCTTGTTTTATGCCGACGAAGCAATCTCTGTTCTCAGATAAGCCTTGAAATTTGGATTTTCTGCAAAAGTACAGAGATTGCTTCGTCGCTGAGGATCACGCTCCTCGCAATGACGTCACTACGTTTTAAAATCGGTTTAAATAATAAAATCAGGGTTTTCCTGAGTATCATTTGGTTTTCAATTTGGGATAAAACCGCAAACCAGACCACTATGCGGTTTTATCCCATGTAGGGCTTAAAAGAACCTTGACTTACGGGCAGACACAGTGTATAAATAATGTAACAAAATAATTAAAGGGGGACCAGTTATGCGTGAAAAAGGCAAAATGAAAAAAGAAAAAAAGATCCTTATCAGGGTCAACAAGGATGAAAAAAAACAGGCGGAAATGCTAGCCCAAAAGGAAGGAAAGAACACTTCCGAGTTCTTCAGGAGCCTGCTCCGCGAGCACAGCGACACAAAAATGCTCGAAGTACACCTTAATATTGTTGAAAAATACGAGAGCGTCCTCGGTAAATACAGGGAACTGCTTACGAAGTTCGATAAAAACAAGGATAACTAAACATTTAAATCGCATTTGTGGTCTGGCTGCGGTTTAAATGTGTGTTGGAATGCGGATGATTAATTTGAGTTTACACATTTTCCTTAAAATCGTAAATAGACCGGCAATGCGATTTTAAGGACTTGGAGCGTTGATGGAAAATATTACCGCATTTGGCCTGAAAAAAATCCTGATCGTCGACGATGAATATTCCATAAGGGAAGCGCTGCATATGTTTTTTTCCTCCAGGGGATACAGCGTGCAAAAAGCCGGGGACGGCCTTGAAGCTTTAAGCCTTATCGAAAAAGAGGATTTTGACCTGATTATATCCGATATCAGGATGAAGAACATGGACGGAATCGCGCTTGTGAGAAGGCTCAAGGACACAAACAAAAAAACCCCCGTGATCTTCATAACCGCGTACCCGGAAGTTGACAATGTCATAGAAGCGCTCCGCTGCGGCGTCGTGGAATATATTAAAAAGCCTTTCGATATGGAATATATCGCCGGGCGCGCGGCGTGGGTCATAAATGAAAAGGAAAAGACAACAGAGGAAAAATACAATAAAAAGTACAGGGATGAAAAAGCCGGGTTCTTAAACAGGCTCTCCCATGAACTGCGCACGCCGCTCACCCCGGTCGCGGGTTACTTGAAACTCCTGCTTAAAAAGGAATTCGGCGAGATGTCCGAGTTGCAGATACAGATACTTACCGACATGGCGAGAAATTCGGAACGGCTGAAAACAACCGCGGACGACCTTATAATGCTTTATGAGCTCGAACACAATGAAAGCGCCCTGCGGTTCGGGAATGCCGCGGTGTCAAAGCTTATCGGTGAAACCATGGCGGGACTGGAAGCGGCCTCTAAAAGCAAGAACCTTTGCGTGGAGGTGCTTGTATACGATTCCATAGACACGATTTACTGCGATGACAGGAAAATAAAAAGGGTTTTACACCATCTTGTTGAGAACGCCGTCAAATTCGGACCGGAATCATCGGCAATAAAGATCACTGTGAGGAAGTATTCCGGCGGGAACGGCGGGTTTATAAAGTTTTCCGTCTCCGACGCGGGGCTCGGGGTCACGGGCCGCGACAGCAGGGAACTTTTCAGGAATTTTTACAGCGTCAACCCGTCAGCGGATGATCTTGAGGTGAACAGGCGGGTTAAGGGACTGGGCCTTGGGCTGACTTTGTCAAGGGTCATAGTCGAGGCTCACCGCGGCAGGATATGGGTCGAGGAATCAGGGGAGGACAAACCCAGGGAAACCGTTTTCAGCTTTACGCTTCCGGCATGATAAGTCAGCCACATTTGTACATATCTTTTTTTAGCCGCCTAAAACCGCCAATAGATTAAAATACCGCCTGAAACCACGGACAAACCATGACCCGAAGGTATATGCCTGAAACAGCCATATATTAAAGCTGAATAGTATTTTTTGCTTTTATAACCCGATCCGGCATAAGTGTAGTGAATAAGGATAACAAAAAACCTAAAAAACTACTTGATTTATTGCGTGATTTTTATTATTATAGTAGGGTACGATAAAGTGTTAATCATAACACAGGAGGTTTTATCTTATGAGGTCAAAATTTTCACTATTATTATTTATATCATTATGCCTGTTGGTATTTTCAGGCAATGTTTTCGGGGCAAAGTACCTTGTAGTTGCGCCCGGACAGTCCTGGTCGGCCGGGACAGGTATCACAGGCGCGCCTGTGAACCAGGTGGCCGGAGTGCCTTTTAATGTCTCGATTGTTGCTACAGACGATACAGGCACCGTTGCTTTTGACTCTTCAGGCTTTTCCGTGACCATGACCTGCAATGCTGTTTCTTTGATCACCCCCGCAAATACATTCCAGTTAAATCTTCCCCTTGGCGTTACACCCAACTGTCTCAAGTATCCGGTAACAGTGACACTTGGCGCGGCCGTCACCGGAAGCGTCACAATTTCAGCCCTGCCAACCGGAGGTGGTCTTACTGCGGGAAGCGTGGCTGTCACTTCGCAGATACTGGACCACTTCCAATTTAACGCCCTCGTAAGCCCGAAGACCGCGGGGACGCAGTTCGCTATTTCAGTGACCGCCCAGACTTCTGTAAGCGCGACGGTAACGGGTTTTAACGGCACGGCGCAGATCATAGCCAATTACCCGGTCATAGGGCCGGTTGTGGTAACCACAGTAACATTTATAAACGGCATTTTTAACGGCAACATTACATTATATGACGCGACCGAGGCAAACCTGACGCTTTCATGCACATCCACGGTTCCTTCGGCCACCGGAACCAGCGGCGCATTCAGCGTCAGCGCGGGGGCGATCAACAGGCTCGTCATCATAGGACCCGGGCAGACTTTCGTGCCCGGAACAAGCGGAGGCAACGGCAGGTCAGGCGGCTCCACAAGCATCAACCAGCAGACTGCGGGCATACCTTTCTATGTTACCGTTTACGCGGTGGACGCGTACTATAATACTTCAACCACAGCGGCTACTATAGCCCTCGGCACGACTGATACCAATTCTGTTATTTCGCCGGCAAGCATAGGCGCTTCAGGCGCGCCAAACGCAGGCAGGGCGATATTTACGGTGACGCTCAAGACAGTAGGCTCAGGCTCCCAGTCCCTCACGGCAACATCGGGTGTGCTTACTTCAAGCCAGGACACGGTGCCCATGACTTATGGCACGCTGAATTCATTCATGTTCACCCAGCCGATAACTTCAAAAACAGCGGGACAGTTGTTTACAGTATATGCCACGGCTGTCGATCTTTATAACAATACCGTAACAACTTTCGCTTCCACTCCATCGGTGAGTTTCTTCACCGGCGCGGTGTCGATAGACGGAGCCCACTCTTTTAGTCAAATCTCCGCTTTTTCAGGCGGCGTGGGAACCTTCCAGGCCAGGATATACCAGAGGGTCCTGAACGCAAGCGTTAAACTGACTTATTTAACGGCAACGGGAACAAGCAATCTTTTTGATGTCGCGCCTTCGAATTTCACCCAGTTGCTTTTTGTGGCGCCGGGGCAGACTTACGATCCGGGTAACAGCTCTTTAGGCGGCATATCAGGGTCTCCAAGCGCGGCGACTGCGGGTGTGGCATATCCTATAGATGTTTACGCCACCGATGATTATGGAAATAAGATAGGCAGCGTGAATGACACGGTTTCGCTGACCACGAGCGATACAGCAGCCTCCATTAACGGCGTTACTCCGCCTGCCAATGTGAGTTTGTCGAGCGGGCAGGCGACATATAATGTCATATTCAGGACAGGCGGAATAGATACTGTCGATGGAACGGATACGACCACAAGCGGCATAAATGACGCGTTTGCTTCAATCAATGTGCAGTCGACGACTCTGGCGTATTTCGAGATCGCCAATATCCCGGCATCAAGGACGTCGGGCCAGGCGTTTACACCCATAGTCAGGGCAAGGGACCAGTTCGGCAATATTGTCACAAATTATGCGGGGATAGTCTACCTCACATCAAACACAGATTACTCGCTTCCGTTCGAATCGACCATAAATATCACCGGCACAAATGCGGGCCAGTATAACCAGGCCTGGGAAGTGACTTTTACAGCGGGTGACGCGGGAGTCAGGTCGTTGACGGGATATTTTTACAGGGCCACGTCTTATACGGCCCAGATATTTGCCAGCGATAATTTCATTGACACGCCGCTGAACCACCTGGGACACGTTGGTTTGTCCAGCCCTTGTACCGTGAATCCGGGCTCTATTTATAAGCTTCAGGTATTGCCTCCGGGAGTGGAGGCCAGGCCCGGGACGCTTGACGGGGAAAACAACACTCCCACGGGACAGGCTCAGGGTTCGGCATTTACGAACAGAGTTAACATCTGCGATGTTTGGTGGAATGTCGTGACGGGAGTTACCGACCAGATTACCATCAATACAAGCGACAATGCGAATGCCCAGATAAATGGTTCGAATTCATTCCCGGCTTCCGTAATCTTAAGCAACGGTACGCAGACGTTTACTTCTTCATACGCTCTGCAAAGTTCGGCGTTCCAGCTGAGGGTTGACGATTATTCGACGCCTTCCATATTGAATGATTTTTCGCCATACATTTCCATATACAATATTTTCAATTTCTCGATCAAAGCCCCGGGCGGGGTGGCACCGATCGGCAACCAGACAGCCGGCGTCCCTTTTACCATACAGATAACCGCTTTCCAAAACTTCGGGGTTACTGCCACTTCGTTTAACAGCACTGTTGAAATCAGTTCCGCAAATACAGATTGGGACGCTTCCAATCAATGTATCAGTCCGACCAGATCCATAACATTTACCGCGGGCGTCGCCGTTATGCAGGTTACCATGTACCACGCCTGGACAAACGCGGTCAATGGCAGCGGAGCTGTTATCAATGTCAAATTTGGTTCCAAAACCGGGCAATCCAGCGACTTTGACCTGTCATGGGGCCCTGCAACCGGGGTAATGGTCCTGGCGGACGGGATGTCGCCAAAACCCGGATTAAAGCAGGCGGGAATACCCGGATACAAGGGATATGACGGCTCGCCGATAACAGTTGAGGCAGGAGCGGGACACCCCCTTAGCGTGTACTACGTGGATGACAATTATAACATAGTATACAGCCAGCCGACCACTTACTGCAAACTCACTTCTGGCGATCCTCTCGCTTCTATTGATGGGATTAATATGCAAGGAAATAACGTGTATGTGACTATAACGGCAGGCGCGTTCACTTCGCTGAGCGGTATGGTATTAAGGACAGTGGGAGTCACCGGACAGCAGTATATAACCGCTGAAAGCGGAGGGGCGCCGGGCAATAACACGTCGCCGCCTATCAACATAGGGCACACAACATTCAGCCATTTCGGGGTTTACGCCCCTGCAGGACCTGTGATTGCCGGGGTGCCTTTCAATATTACCATACAGGCGCTGGACCTTTTCCAGAATATATGTAACAGTTTAAACAGCCCCAATCCTTTCAACGGGACCGCCAATCTGCAGTCAACTTCCGCGGTGCATTCAATGCTGCCGGTTTCTTATCCGCTTTCAAACGGAGCGGCAACCGCTTCCGTTCAGTTATTCAAGGCGCGGGATACGAATGCGCATATTATAGTGGATTCATCAGGGAATTCAGGGCAATCTGACGCCATCGATGTGGAAGCAAATGAGTTCAAAAGGCTCCTGGTCACGGCTACGGGAATGAACAGGACAAACGGCATCTACACTTCAGGGTTCCCGAATGAGTTCGATATGTACGACACAAGCCGTCCGCCTTTCTACCCGAACAATACAATAGTATCGGTAAACGACGCGGCGCATACGCCCGCGGGTTATCAGTTCATTGTTTATTCCTGCGACGCTTATGGGAATATCACGGACACCGCCGACGTCCTCGGCCAGACAATAACCGTGGTTACAAATGACGCGTATGCACCGCCTGTTACGCTGACCGCGATTGACTCAAGCTCGGGGCAGGTTACGGTCAATGTTATTTTCCATACAGCTATGCCAGGCATGGTAGTGTCCGCATCTATTTCAAATCCCCAGATACAGTCATTCACAACCCCGAGTTTTACCACGATTGCCGGGACGCCGTTCGGGCTTCAGTTGCTTGCGCCCGGGCTTGCGCCAAACAGCGGTTCCGGATTCTATGATATTCCCTCAACTACATGGTATAACGGCGTCACAGGCACGCCAAACACCGAGCTCTCAGGTGTGCCGTTCCCTGTGACAATACAGTCATGCGATATTTACGGAAACTTCACTATAATAACCGACCCGGTCAGGGTTATTTCCAGCGCAGGCGCGCCGTCATTCCCTACGAACCTGAATGCCTTCCTGGGTACATTGGGAGTGCCGGATTCCGGGATATCGACTTTGACGGCCCAGCTTACAGTCGGCGCTCCGACGACAATTCAGATGCAGGTATTTGATACCGCGGCGCTGACCACTCTGAACCCGCTTTGGCTGCAGTACCCGCAGATATATGTCACAAACGGCGGTTCGCTTGAGTACAGGGTCCTTTGCGCTTACAATACTTCAAATGCTTATACTTCCGCATCCTATACGCCTTACGGCAGCGACGGGACAAACTCCATAACCGCGGTGGCGGCGCCCACCAAGTTTGCTTTTAAGGTAAATGTGGTGGACAGCGTTTCGGGACAGCCTGTTTTCGGGGCAACAAATAATTTTGCCCTTACAGCCGTGGGTTACCCGGACTTTAATACCTTGGTCCCAGGGACGCTCGGGATACAGCAGGGAACTTCCTCAAACGGGATATTCGAGACCTTCAACCAGAGTTTTACAAACGCAACCGTATTCAGGATCAGGGTGTCGGATCTGGCCCCGCCCAACAAACTTACGTCGGCATATTCGCCCTTTATAATAATGGGCGCGAATCCGAATAATGTGGTGTTCTCGGTCTCGGCCCAGAGCCCGAATGTAAAGGCAAATACAGCCACAAATATCATAGGACGCGTCATTGACGGCAATGGCAACGCCGTAACAGGTGTGCTTGTGACATTCACAGTGACCACGGGCAGCGGCGTTTTTGACCAGACAACATTATTGACGAAGAACGCTTATGCTTTGACGGACCTGCAGGGTAACGCCACAGTGCAGTTCTTTGGCGGGTATATCAATGAAACGAATATTATCAGGGGGACGTATAACGGCGTTTCCAGGTATGCCAGCGTGGCCGTGTCGCTTGTGAACCCGGTATTGGGCCAGGTTTCAAATTATCCCAATCCTTTCAGGGCCGGTTCCGAATCCACCAATATATCGTACCTGCTTGACGCGGATTCGGCGGTGAACATCACTATATACAACCTTTTTGGGGATGTTGTGTTTACCAAGAGCCTTTCAAGCGGTCAGACCGGAGCCAAAGGCGGGATCGTGAACACTTTTGTCTGGAACGGCAAGAACAATAAAGGCGATATCGTCGGCAACGGCGGTTACATATGCGTGGTCGAAGCGACCATAGACGGCGCAAAAAAGAAGATGGTAAGGAAGATAGCGGTAGCGAAGTAAACATAAAGCGAGTTAAAGAGACAGGAGACCGGAGCCTGGAGCCTGGAGTAATTAATATAAGGCCGGTTGCTGTCATTTAATAAAACAGTGCGGAGGTTTTTATGAAGAAACTTGGTGTTATAATTATTCTGACGTTTGCGCTTGGCGCGGGGCTTTTTGCCAAGGGCGATTACGGAGCGCCCGGCGAGTTCTTAAGCTGGGGAGCGGGGGCGCGTTCCGAAGGTTTGGGCCGCGCTTTTACGGGCCTGGCTGACGACCCGTCCGCGGTCATTTACAACCCGGGGGGCCTGGCACAGCAGAACCCGCTGCAGATAACTTTGCAGCATGTCATTTTATTTTATGACACCATGTATG
>PMTB01000170.1 GCA_003167475.1 candidate division FCPU426 bacterium
TTTTGAAATCGCGGCTGGCAAGTTTGTATGGCTTCAATATCTGCATGACCTTTTCCACGCCGGAGAAGCCTTCAAAAGGCACTCCCTGAAGTATGCGCTCATCGCCGATAATACCGATGATCGTGGTTTCTTTTCCCTTGGAAATATGCGGCTGGAGCTTGTACTCCTTTATCTTCGCGCATACATGGTCTACCTGCTTTTTTGAAGCTTTCGGTTTCATTACAATAATCATTTCCAAACCTCCGTGGTTTATTGGTGCGTCATTTGTTTGTGTATCCTTGGGCCTAGTCCATAATTCGATTGCCTATTTTATTTCCTTAAGTGCTTTAATCAGCTTTTTATTCTCCGCCATCGTCCCTATCGTTATCCTCGCGTAGTTATCGAATTGCGGCCTGATTATGACGCCTTTTTTCAGCAGCGCCTCAAATACCACCTTGCAGTTTTCCTTGAACTTGACAAATATGAAGTTCGCGTTCGGCTGGACGTATTCGATCCCAAGCTTTTTAAGTTCCGCGCAAATATACTTCCTGCCTTCGTTATTTGTTTTGACGGTATTCTTTAAGTGTTCCTTGTCCTTCAAAGCGGCTTCGCCAGCCGCCTGCGCCACGAGGTTCGCGTTAAAGGGCGGGCGCACGCGTTCTATGATCTCTATGATGTCCGGGTCTGCCACTGCATAGCCTATCCTGATGCCGGCTAAACCGTATATTTTCGAAAATGTGCGGAGCACTATCAGATTCGGATACTTAGCCAGGAACTTAATGCCGTCCGGGTAGTTCTTGTCCTGTACGTATTCAAAGTACGCCTCGTCAAGCGCCACTATGATCTTTGGGCTTACCGTGGACATGAATTTTTCAAGCTCATTCTTTGTGACGATGGTGCCGGTAGGGTTGTTTGGATTGCATATATAAACAAGTTTTGTCTTTGGCGATAACCGTTTTATAAACCCGTCGATATCATGGCTGAAGTTTTTGTGGGGTATCTGTATGGCAATGCCGCCCACAGTGTCAGTCGAAATGGGATAGACAACAAAAGAAAGGGCCGAGAACATCACTTCATCGCCGGGCGAGACAAAAGCCTCGGCAATGAGGGTTAAAATTTCATTTGAGCCGTTCCCGAATACAATGGTGTTTTCCTTGACTTTAAGGTGTTTGGCCAGCGCGCGCCTTAAATAATAAGCCCCGCTTTCAGGGTATAGGTTGACAAATTTAAGTTTTTTCTCCATGGCTTTGACAGCAAGTTTTGAAGGACCTAATGGATTTTCATTGGAGGCGAGCTTGACAACGTCCTTGATCCCATGCTCGCGCTGAACTTCCTCAATAGGTTTACCGGGAACATAAGGCTTGATATTCATGACGCTTTTCTTTGCCACATCAGCGAACTTGTTCATCGTTCATAACTCCCGCAATCATAATCCTAAAGTTTCGATGTGCCTTTAGGTCCAAAATAGCCGTTTTGTTGATTTCAACGGTATATCCCGCTTCCAAAAGCCGGGCTTGTGAAATCATTTCACAAGGAAATCCATTATAACCTTATTCCACGGCACTTTCAAGAAAAAACAGAATAATCGAATATTTTCAACGTTACAAAAAATGCCTTTAAAATAAGGGCATTGTAGGATTTTGTCATACGAAATAAAAAAAGTTTATAAGGTTTAATATATAATAGCTTCCAAACCTTCGGTTGATCAATTCTCGATTTTCGATTCTCGGACACGCACGGTGTTTATAGGATACGCATGGTTAGATTCTTTGCCTTGTTTTTATGATTAAAAACCAAAAAGGCAAAAAGATCTCACCAAGCCTTTTTGCTCTATCTGCGCAGGTTCGAGAATCGAAAATCGAGAATTGATCAACGTAAAGTTTGGAGGGAATTATATTAGATCTTAATACACCCTTATCGGCAATATCACGAACGTAATCCCCTGGTGGTAGAACGACTGCTGCATCTGGAATACTATATAGTTGTGCAGCATGTTGTTCATTATCGTGTCTTCCTTAAAAATCAACTGCCCGCCGAAGAAGATAGGTTCCGAATATTTGTCCCTTATCTTCGGCACTATTTTGTTCGCCTCTTCGACAACTTCGGTGCCGATGGTGGTATACCCTTCGGCATAATAACCATTTCCTTTGAAAAAATCCACGTATGAGTTGACTTCGCTTGTGATAAATGACTGCAATTTCTCCACTTCATCGGCGCCCTTAAAATTCCCGGTATCAACGACCCCGATCTGAACAAAAATAAAATTCCTGAACGTGTTGCCGAACAACCTTACCACGCTTAAAGCCGTGTGCATTCCCAGTCGATTGAAACCGTTGACAAATACCACGGCTGTTTTTCCGGACGGATCATATGCCGGGTCTTTTTTCTTTTTCTTTTCATCAAGTATCTCCGGCGAGTATGTTGCCGCGGCCTCAACCAGCGAATCAAGCTTCAGCAGCTGCTTGCCTGTCTCGTTATAATGCTTTTTGATGTAAAAACAAAGGAACACCAGCCCCGACGTAATAACCACCGTGATCCAGCCGCCTTCTTTGAGCTTTACCGCTGTGACCACCACAAGGATAAAAGCCGTCATTACAAAACCCACGGCGTTGACAAAAAGTTTTCTCTTGCGGCTCTTCTCTTTTTTATCCGCCTGCCACCAGTGTATGACCATACCCAGCTGCGACAGGGAAAAAGTTATAAAAACGTTTATTGAATAAAGGACAACCATATATTTTACCGACCCCTTGGAAATAAACAGCGTGCAAATGGCCGCCAGGCTCATGATGAATATTCCGTTCTTTGCCACGAGCCTGTCCGATAAAAGAGCGAACCTTGACGGCATCCAATGGTCCTTGGCCATATTCGCGATAACCCTAGGGCCGTCTATGAACCCGGTCTGGGCCGCCACGAAAAGCAACGCGGCTTCGGATACCAGTGTGATCTGTACAAAAACCGAACCAAACGAACCCCACCCTTTGACCACGGCCCCAAACAGGACCGCGTTAAGCGTCTTGCCGGCCTGCGGGGTCACCTTATAAAGGACGTATGAAACCGTTATTCCCACAACAAGAAAAGTAAGCGACGAAGCCATATAGAGCATGGTCCTTTTCGCGTTTTTCACCTTCGGTTCCGCCAATATATTGACGCCGTTTGAAACAGCTTCTATCCCGGTGAAAGTGCCGGCTCCCATGGAATAGGCCTTCAGCATGAGGACCATCATCCCACCTATGCCGAGCACTGAAGCCGTCGACTTAATATCCGTTACTGTCTGGGTAACCACCACATGGGCGTTCCCGGCATTGGCAAAAAAAGAATACATGATTATGATCAGGTGAGTGACTACAAAAACAACAAATATCGGGGATATAATCATG
>PMTB01000242.1 GCA_003167475.1 candidate division FCPU426 bacterium
TTTTGTAGTCGCACCCCTACGTTCCACCGGGGTGCGCCTAGATAAGGAACGGACACAAACCAGCCCGAGATAAACCTCAAACCGCGTGCCCAGATTTGTTTTTATGGCGTAGAGAGGCTGCTTGCTGCCTCTCTGACGCGGGCTTTTAAAGCCGCGTTTGAACAACGGTGAGCGGCAGCAAGCAGCCGCTCTACATATTCCCGCAATTTAAACACCCTACTGCGTGTACTTGGTCACGTCTATAAAATCGTACGGCTTATCCCACTTTGAAAAATACGATTTATCCGGCAGCAGATTTATCTTTTCGCCGAAATAAAACTTCTGTATCAGCCTGAAATTATTCACCGGCGAGATGCCCGGATAAAGCAGCTTATCCCCTCCCCCCGGCAGGTAATACGCGCTGAATATCGACAGTCGCTCGCCGAAATCCGTTTTGGTATAATCTTCCCAGTTCAGATGCGAGCCCGAACCGTGGTCGCCGTGTATTATTATTATGGAATTCTTTTTCATATTTTTCATCAGGTTTTCAACCATTTTGACGGTCATATCGTCTATGAATCTGGCCTGCGCCCCGTATTTTTCAACATATTCCTCCGTTGAAAAATCGCTATGGTCGCCGTCGGCGAAGTTTATCGGCTTTGTATTTATGACCGCGCCGCCCTGCGCGTCAAAAACAAACGGCGGGTGCGGGCAGACTATATGGGCGAACACCACTTTGGGAGACCCCATTTTGGCCGTTTCCGGTATGTATTTAAAATCATACCTGATGCTTTCGCGCCGTGCCTGGTAGGCCGGCGGTTCGCCCTCATGGAAGAACCCGCTGACAGCGGATATAACGCTGGTGCTGAATATCATGTATTCAAACTCCCCGAACGTCAACGCGGCAGGCGTCATTATATAATCCGCCCCCGCTTTCATGGCATTTGTCACGTTGATGCTGGGAAAAATAATCACAGTGTAACCCTTATCCTTAAGGTAACCCAGGGCGCTTTTTTTCTTTATCTGGTCCTTTACCACGACCCTGTCGTCCGAAGCGGGATCAAGCTTTATGAGCTTGTCGAGGTAGTCGCAGTTCAAAAATGAAGCAAAACTAAGCAATGTTTCAGGGTAATTTGCCTTTGCCTTGGCAGGGATATAAAAACCCATGGACCGCATCTTATCGATAAAAACCGAATCGTCGTAGTTAAATGTCTTTTTCATATAATCGGACCTGGCATGGCCGTCCATGATAATATAATAAATGTCAGGGTATTTTTCATCCGCGGAGGACGGCGCCGCGGTTTCCGTGAGCTGCTTCACAGGTTCGATCTTGCCCTGCTCCGGCATCCGTAATATTGCAGCGGCGGTCACAAACAGCACCAGGCCAATAGCAACGTAGTTCAGGATCAGATTAATCTTTTCGGGCGTTTGAGTATTTTTTATCCGCAGCCGCGCCACAAACGCGATAACCGCTCCGGCAAGGGCCATGGTCATCGGAAAAAGAACGAAGTGGTTTGTAAGCTTGAGCGGCGCCTCAAGGCTCCTGTACAGATGGCCGTAAGTAAAAAACCATATTATGAATACTGAAGTCATAAACCCGGCTTTCAGCGCATTTTTTACCATAAACAATACCGCGCAATACAGCGCTGAAGCCGCCAAAATTGAAATAAACATGGGTTTAATGAGCAGGTACGCGTACATTTCCTTGGCATTGACCATATAAAGCAGGATCAGGGGATATGCCGCAAAGAACAGGACATGGAAAGGCGTTGTCTCCAGGCTTATTTCAAAACCTGCCTTAATTTTCTTCTTTTTTTTCTTTGCCATATTTTTCTCCTTAAACGCTCAAAGTGGTTATGTATTCCGGCCTACTTCTTATCCCTCTTGAAATCCATCAAATGCCCCACAACAGCCTGACCTGCCTTGAAAAGGAACGTAAAATCGTCCCAATCCCTTATCTGCGTCACCTGCCGCAGCATAAACTTCGGCGTCATGAACGCCCCGTATATGTCGTTGCATATCTTCATCACATCCGCGGGCTCCATGTCCGGGAACTTAAATACCGGCCTGGTCATGTCGAACTTTTCCCATTCTCCCGGTTTGAACCTGAGCCAGTCGTTATCAACTGCCTGGGTATATAACGGCGTTCCCGGATACGCTATGACAACCGTTGCCTGCAGCATGTCGGCCAGGCCTTTATCCAGAAGTTTTTTTGCCAGTTCATATGTCCTCATGGCGTCCGCCTTTGTTTCCCACGGATAGCCCACCATTATTGTAAGGTGCACTCCCAGTCCCGCGTCTTTGGCTATTTTGCAGCCTTTTTCAATTATATCTATGGTCGTGCCTTTGCACAACCGGTCCAGCGTCGCCNNTACTTTAACAGCCTGAAACCCGCTTTTTTCATCATCGGGGCGGTCGTTGAGTTTATGTAGTCAAACCTGAAATTACCCATTAAAGACATTTTATAATCACGCTGCATCATGCCTTCGCAGAATTTTTTGAGCCATTCGCCCCTCGGGAACGTCCCGGTATCGTCGAATATCTCCCTTATTCCGTAATTTTTAACCAGCATATCCATCTCGCCCAAAAGCGATTCAGGCGTCCTTGTCCTGAACGTGGGAAATAATGTCGTCCACGAACAGAACGTGCATTTTGCCCAAGGGCAGTCGCGGCCGACCATAGTGTAGGTGTAAGGCGATTTTTTAAAGAACTTCTCTCCGTACTGTTTCCATTTGGTCAGGTCCCTGTCTATGTAAGGCAGCGTGTTCAGGTCGTGTTCCAGCTTGAACTTGCCCGTGTTCTTTATATCCCCATTCTCCCTGTACCAAATGCCTGGTTCCAGAGCTTCCTTTTTCTCAATAAAGCGCACAACGTTCAAAATAAGGAAATCGAAATCCCCTCCGGTTATGACAAAATCAACCTTTGAGTTAAGCATTGTTTCTTCGGGCATTGCCGTCACATGATCGCCCATGAGTATAAGTTTTGCTTCCGGCAGTATCTTTTTTACTTTTTCCACTATGGACCAGTGCAGTTTTACCACCGGGGTCTTGGTCTCATAAGCTATGACGTCGGGCTTTTCAGAAATAAGGAGCTTCTCATAGAGTTCCCATGTCAGTCACTCGGCAATGGAATCATTATATATAGAATCGTAGCCCTTTTCCTTCATAAGCGTCGCGGCCGATGCCGGCACCATGGGGTATATGAATGAAGGGTTATGGAACCACTGGAACTGCCTGTTCTGCCCGAGGGTGGGAGTTCCTTCGCCCGCTAAAGGCGGATAAGATATCATTACTTTCATTCGTCGGCTCCTTAAAGTTTAGTTACTACAACCTCCAAAAATCTATTTCTTTACCGCTTCTTCTTCCTTTAACTTACCTGACAAAAGACCTTTGATAAAATATACACCGTAGAACATATGCGTGATAAAAATACCCAGCATGGCCATCAAGCCCAGCCTGAAGCTTTTAGTCTTTATACCATCGAGGCTGATTAATATCAAGTATAATGCCAGCGGCAGAAGCCATGGACCCAGTAATTTATGATTTAAAAATGCCGGGTAAAGAATGCTGAGAAGATAAACGTCAAAAGCCGTGGGTATGAAATAACCTGGCCGCAGCGACGTCTCCGGGAACCTCTTTACAAAGTATCCCCTGTGCTTAGCGTAGCTGGTTACCTGTTTTAAATGTCCGGCGGGAAAGTCCCTCCTATGGTGATAGACAAATACCTCCGGGTCGTAAACTATCTTCAGTTTCAGGTCCCTAACTATCTTCAGGCATATCACAGTGTCTTCGCCGGGCCAAAATTCCGTGTTGAACCCGCCGATCTTTTTAAGGACATCCCTTCTTATTATCAGGTTGCATGAAGGGTAGTCATCCACAAGCCTGCGTGGTTCCGCCATGTAGCGGTAGCGGTACCCGCCTCCTCCCGTAAACGAAGAATATACTAGTCCTGAAACCTGCTTTAAAAACGAGTCATGCGGCGGCGTGGCGGCCGGCCCGCCCACGGCGCCGACTTCTTTTCCGCTTTCAAATATCTCAACGGCTTTTTTCAGCCACTGTTTTTCCGGGTAGACATCGTCGTCTATGAAAGCCACGATTTCGCCCTTTGAAGCTTTAATGCCTATGTCGCGTTTTTCACCCGGGTAAATATGTCCCGTAGGTATGATCTTCATCCTGAATTTGAATTTGCCTTTGATCTTATCCGCCTTGTCGGGCAGGACTATCACTTCCACTTTTTTCATGTCATAGTCAAGCTTGTTTATGTAAGGAAGGGACTCCCTTATATAGTCGTTTATCTCTTTGACCGGGATGATGATGGTGACTGTTTTCATGCGCTTTAAAAATCTCCTGTTATCATAAGGCTCTTCCCGATCGTGTAGCCGCAACCTTTAGGTTGCGGATCTTGTCGGTAAGGCTGGTTTGTTCCGGCGTTAGAACAAAGGCCGCAACCCTATTGTCCGTATAATACGGATGAAGGTTGCGCCTTCATAACCAAATCAATCTTGGTCAAAAGGGACTTGGCAGTTTACAGTTTAGACCTTATCGTAATACCTCAATATCTTCAGCCTGTAAAATATCGCCAGCGTGTCCCACAGCATCTTAAAGACCGTTTTAAGCGTTATGTTCCCGTATTTGCCCTTGTAATCGACCACCACCGGGGCTTCCGATATTTTGAACCCGTTATAATGAGCCAATATCAAAAGTTCCAGATCAAAGGCGTACCTTTTTATAAGGACTTTATGGAATACCTTTTTAAGGACCTCCGCTTTAAAAAGCTTGATCCCGGTCTGAGTGTCCCGTAGCGGCATGCCGAAAAGCACTTTTACTATAAAAAAGTATCCGGCGGAGAGGAACTTCCTCAGCGGCGGGTAATTCAGCACCGACTTTGGGTGCCTTTTTGAGCCTATGACAACATCGGCTGACTCGCTTTTCATCACGTCAAAGAGGACTTCAAACTGCTTCGGGTGTATGTCCAGGTCCCCGTCAAGGAACATCACAAGGTCCCCGCTGCTTTTATTGAACGCCCCGCGAAGGGCCTCACCTTTACCTTCGTTCTTCGGTAACTTAAAGACTTTTATATGTTCCTTGCTTGCCGTAAGCGCCTTGTCATAGGTCATGTCTTTTGAGCCGTCGTCCATCACGATGATTTCGTAAGTGATGCCCAGTTTTTTGAAATATTCGTCGGTTTCAAGAATGTTCGCCGCGACCGCCATCTCTTCATTGTACATGGGCATTAGGATGGAGAGTTTTTCAAACTTCATCGTGTCGCCGCCTTTTTACCGATATACAGCGATATGAAACTAAACACCAGTATCAGCATATTGACGGCAAAAAGCACTCCTACAACCTGGTAAAAATCGGAGTGGAATCTCCATAAAGCCGCGGCATACACGACTATGCCGGCGTACATTACGTATATGAATCCGTATTTTTGAACCGCCAGTGAGTAGTTAAGCAGGACATTGAAAAGCACAAGCGGCAGGATCGCCGCCCCGAAAAACCTTACCACACCTTCAATGGCGAAAAATTTGTCCCCAAACATGATTCCTATTATCAGCTTCGGGAAGAAAAAACAGAATATTATCCCGCCCAGGCTTATCAGCGCGGTAAGGCCGATGGATTTCCACAGCATTGATATGGTGCTCCTGTTGAGTTCATGGCTCTCCGACACCTTTGGAAAAAGCGTTATAGCTATGGCCGACGGGAAGTACAGGAACGCTTTGCCGATCATCGAAGTGGCCGAATAAAGCCCGGCGTCCTGGCCGGAAAAAAAATGCTTTACCATGAACACGTCCATATAGCTCAGCAGGGAGATGCCCATCATGGAAAAAAATACGGGCATGGCGTAGGATAGTATGTCCCTTTTCCTTATCAGTTCCGCGGCGGTTTCCTCATGCTTAAAGATATGCCGCAGGAGAAAAACGCCTATGATGAACCCCGAAGCCGTGCCCACAAAAGTCGTGGCAAGAGCCCCCCTGGCCCCAAGGGATAAAACATTAACCAGCAGATAAAGGAACAACAGCCTTATCAGGGCGTCCGCTACCAGGGTTATGCCCATACCGACAAAATCCTGAAGTCCCTGCAAAATCCCCCTGACGACAGTGACCGCGAGGGCTACTAGCGCGATGGACCCGAGTATGTCGTAGAGCGCCCAGTCCTGAATATGGAAAAAATCTTTTATCCCGCCTAGGCCGGCCCCGGCTGCCATAAAAAAAACAAAATACCCGGCCCCGAGTATGGACAGCCAGAGGATGGTTTTTTTAAACAGGCTTTTGACGTTCCCAAACTGGCCGTGCGCCTTAAAAATGGAGGTTTTTTTGACAATGGTCATCTGCAGCGCCATGGCCGGCATTCCCGCTATAATAATTAACGCGAGCATGGGCACCAGGACCCCGTACTGTTCGGGCCCAAGCAGCCTGCTCGCGTAACTATGAAATATAAAATTCGCCAGGTTCACCAGCGTGGACGCGATGAACAGGATCATTGAGTCTTTTATAAGATGGTCTTTGTGTTCCATTTCAGCGGGTTCTATAAGGTTCCGCTTTTTACTGCTCAAACAGCGGCTTTATTTTCAGCACCTTGTTCCTGGTTATCTCGGTTATATAAAGGTTGTCCTGCTGGTCGATCGCGATCCCCAGCGGATTTGAAAACAGCGGTTTTTCCCTCATGTCATTCTTGATCACGCCGATCTGCTTCAATTTTTTCCCGGTCGTGTCAAACACGATTATTTCCTGGGTGCCGGAGGAAACCGCGTACAGCCTGTCCCTGGAGTCGACCGCCAGCATCGGCCAGAGCGGAAAACTGGTTTTCCAGGCTTTTACCTTGACCTGCGACTGCGGCACGAGGTCGGAAGAAAATACTTCGATCCTCCTGTTGCCCGCATCCGCCGCGTAAACCCTGCCCTTTGAATCAAAGGCTATGCCGAATACTTCGCCGAATTTTCCCAGCGATGTACCCGCGCCGCCGACCGGATTTCCCATCCTGTTGCCTTCGGAGTCAAACCTGTGTATCCTGCTCGTTCCGGTGTCGCCCACAAACACGACCCCGTATTTATTCACGGAAACATTCCTCGGACTGTAGAATCCGCCCTTTACCCCGCCTATCTCAAGCAGGAACTTGCCCTTGCTGTCAAATTTCTGAATGCGCCCGTTCCAGGCGTCGGCCACGTATAAATTACCGTCCTTGTCGGTTGATATTCCGGATGGTTCGTTAAATTCCCCGGGCTTGTTTCCTTTTCCGGCGGAACCCGATA
>PMTB01000228.1 GCA_003167475.1 candidate division FCPU426 bacterium
GACATTTTAGCTTTGCATTGACATTAGACGTTAATTATATTGACAGGTATGAAAATAGGGTGTACTCTTGAGATATATGATTTAAAAGGGGATAAAAAAGTACGGTTGGCGCAATTGCGCCGGGAGGAAGGCAAACAATGAAAAAAAATAATCTATCGGTGATTTTTGTAGTACTTGCACTTGCATTTACATTTACCATGGTGTCGTGTGTTAAAAATAATCCGGGAACTCCGATAGTGACTTCAACGGCTACGCCTGTAGCCACGGCCGCGGACGCAAAAATATGGACACAGTCGTCGGTTGCCGCCGGTTTTATTCCCAGGGCACAGTCTTCAAGCGTGGCCTTTAACGGGAAAATGTGGGTCCTGACAGGTTCAAGCCTGACGACCAGGTACAATGATATTTGGAATACAATCGACGGAATTACCTGGACCCCGGTCACCAGAAACGCCGCTTTTACCGGTAGATACGGTCATTCAAGCGCCGTTTTTACGAATATCTCGGCCGGGCCAAATCCCGGTGTTGAAAAAATGTGGATCATAGGTGGATATAACAACGGGTACTTTAATGACGTCTGGTGTTCATCGGACGGTATTTTTTGGACACAGACCACTTCAAATGCGGGTTTCGGAAACAGGGCGGAACAATCAACTGTCGTTTATAATGGGCTGATGTGGGTCATCGCGGGAGATATTACATCAAACATTTGCACGAATGATGTTTATAGTTCAGGCGATGGCGTCAATTGGGCGCAGGTTGCCTCGAATGCTGGTTTTCCAAAAAGAAAACAGCATTCGAGCGTGGTTTTTAATAATAAAATGTGGGTAATTGGCGGATACGACAATTCATCGTATTACAATGACGTATGGTATTCAAGCAACGGAATTACATGGTATTCCGCTACCTTAAACGCAGCATTTTGCCCGCGCAACGGGCATACAAGTTTGGTTTATGATAATAAGATGTGGGTTATTGGTGGATTTTCTCCAACAAACAATGTACTTAATGACTGCTGGTACTCGACGGACGGAGTTATCTGGACAAACGCCGGCGTAACAACGCCTTTCACGTCAAGAACATATCATAACGGGGTATTGTATGATAACAAAATGTGGGTTATTGCCGGTGCCATAGGCGGGACCTGTTTGTCCGATGTGTGGTGGACGCAATAGTCATCAACTTAAAAAAATCCGGCGGGTAAAACACAACCAGTTTAGCCCAGCCGGATTTTTTTTGCTTTTTAAACTGCGCCGGTCAAAGTCAAGATAAAAATAATAAAAAAATATTTTAATTTTATTACTCCCTTGACTTTTTTTACCAAAGTAATAAAATAATTGTTAGGTAGAGTTAACAAAAAGGCGGTGGGAAATGCCGGACATAAATCTTTCTTCTTCTATGGAAGATTACATAAAAACAATATACCTGCTTGAAAATCTCAACAAAGTCGCGAGGGTTTCCGACATCGGCAGGCGCTTGTCCGTAAAAAAGGCCAGCGTGGTCGCCGCCGTGAGCTACCTCCAGAAGAACGAGCTTATCAGGCACGAGCGTTACGGTTTCATAACCCTGACCGACCTGGGCAGGGAGATCGCGTCAAAAATCGAAAAAAAATACGGCATGGTCTATGAGTTTTTGTCCGCGTTCCTGAAGATCGACCCTGAAAAGGCAAAAGATGAAGCCTGCCTGATAGAACACTCTTTAAGCGACGATACGGCTTCAAAACTTGCCGGTTACATCAAAAGCAACAGGCAAACGCCGGCAAAAAAAATCAACAGGAAGGCCAGAAAATAGTTTTTTTGGAGGTTATTGAATGAAAGTGGTTATACTGGCAGGAGGCATTGGCACGAGGATAAGTGAAGAGAGCCATTTAAAGCCAAAACCGATGATTGAAATAGGCGATATGCCCATAATATGGCACATTTTAAAGTATTATTCGTATTTTGGACATAATGATTTTATTATATGCTGCGGCTACAAAGGTTATGTTATCAAAGAATATTTTGCGAACTACTTCCTGCACCGTTCCGATGTTACTTTTGATTTTTCACAGGAAAACAAGATGATAGTGCACAGTAATGTTGCGGAACCCTGGAAAGTCACACTGGTGGATACCGGATTAAACACAATGACGGGCGGCAGGATAAAAAGGATACAAAGATACTTGGAAAACGAGCCTTTTATGTTGACCTATGGCGATGGAGTGGCTGATGTTGACTTAAACTCGCTGGTTTTATATCATAAGAAAAATAAAAAAACCGTTACGCTGACAGCGGTCCAGCCGGGCGGCAGGTTCGGCACCATAGAGGCTGATAACTCAGGGCAGGTAAAATTCCTTGAAAAACGCAGGGAAGACGGCGGATGGATAAACGGCGGTTTTATGATTGTTGAGCCGGATATATTTAAATATCTTGAAAATGACTCGACAATTTTTGAAAAACACACGCTTGAAGCGCTCAGCGATAAAAACGAACTGGCGGCTTTCAAACATCACAATTTCTGGCAGTGTATGGACACTCTCAGGGACAAAAACCTCTTGGATGACCTCATAGAAAAAAAGAAGGCGCCATGGATGGTATGGTAAAAATGGACCTGTCTTTTTTTTCCGGAAAAAAAGTCTTTATAACGGGCCATACCGGGTTTAAAGGCTCATGGATGTCGCGTATTCTTATGGATTCAGGCGCGAGCCTGACCGGTTACGCGCTTCCTCCGGACACACAACCCAATATTTTCACCATAGCAAAGATAGCTGATAATATGAAGTCGATTATGGGCGATGTGCGGGACCTTAAAAAGCTGTCCAAGGCGGTAAAAGAAGCGTCCCCCGATATAGTGATACATATGGCGGCCCAGCCCCTGGTCAGGGAGTCATATAAAAATCCCGTATATACTTATGAAACCAATGTTTTGGGAACGGTTAATATTTTGGAAGCCTGCAGGTACGCAGGATCGATCAGGTCGATTGTCAATGTTACAACCGATAAAGTTTATGAAAATAAGGAATTGGCCCGGGGTTACAGGGAAGATGAAAAACTTTGCGGGCATGACCCGTATTCAAATTCAAAATCATGCTCGGAAATAGTGACGCACGGTTACAAATATTCTTTTTATAATACCGCTGATTCTCCGGCCGTATCCACGGCCAGGTCCGGAAATGTAATAGGGGGCGGGGATTTTTCGGCCGACAGGATCATACCTGATTGTGTAAGGGCGGCTTTGACGGATAAAAATGTAATAATCAGAAACCCAAAATCAGTAAGGCCGTACCAGCATGTTATTGACTGTATTTCCGGGTATCTGCTCCTGGCTGAAAAGCAGTATGATAAAAGTATTTCGGAAAGTTATAATTTCGGGCCTGATGAAAATGATATTGTGGAAAATGAGGTTTTGGCTGATATTTTCTGCGCTGTATGGGGACAGGGCATGAAGAGCGAGCACAAAAATGACGGGGGTCCGCGTGAAGCCAATTTTTTAAGGCTTGATACGTCAAAGGCAAAAACGGTTTTGGGATGGAAGTCCTCTATAAATATAAAAAAAGCCGTCGAACTTACGGTTGAGTGGCATAAACAATATAATTCAAAAAATAATGCCGTAAAATGCATGGATGGGCAGATAAACAGTTATTTTGGGAAGGATTAAAAATGTTCAACGACATGAATGAAAAGCAGGCAAGGCAGTCAATACTTAAGACGGTGGGGGAATATTATAAGAAATTCCATGAAAAATCCGATTATAAAAACGGGGACAGGATACCGTACGCTTCAAGGGTCTATGATGAAAAAGAAATGCAGAACCTTGTTGATTCGTCGCTGGAATTCTGGCTTACTGCCGGAAGATACGCGCAAAAGTTTGAATCGGCCCTTGCTGAATATCTGGGCATAAAATATGCCTTGCTGGTAAATTCCGGGTCTTCGGCAAATCTTCTGGCATTTATGACCCTAACCTCTCCTTTACTCGGCATCCGGGCGGTCAAAAGGGGAGACGAGGTCATAACAGTCGCGGCCGGGTTCCCGACGACGATAGCGCCGCTGATACAGTTCGGCGCCGTGCCTGTATTTGTGGATGTGGCCATACCGCAGTACAATATAGACACAAACCTCATGAAAAAAGCACTGAGCCCAAGGACAAAAGCGGTTATGATAGCCCACACCCTGGGAAATCCCTTTGACTTACAGACGGTTAAAAACTTCTGCGATGAAAATAAATTATGGCTCATCGAGGATAACTGCGACGCTTTGGGTTCCGAATATATGCATGGCGGCAGCTGGAAATTCACAGGAACCTTAGGGGATATAGGAACATCCAGTTTTTATCCCCCGCATCACATGACCATGGGGGAGGGAGGCGCCGTTTACACCGCTGATCCCCTGCTTTATAAAATTGCCGCTTCCATGAGAGACTGGGGCAGGGACTGCAAATGCACCTCGGGCCAAGATAATCTCTGCGGAAGGCGTTTTGACGGGCAGTTTGGGGAGTTACCGGCCGGATATGATCACAAGTATGTATATTCCCATTTTGGCTACAACCTTAAAGCAACGGATATGCAGGCTGCCATAGGCTGCGCCCAGCTTGAAAAAATGCCGTCATTCGCACAACGCCGCAGGCATAACTGGGAATACTTAAGAAAAAAACTTGATGTTTTGTCGGATAAGCTAATACTTCCTGAAAAAGCCGGAAACTCAAAACCTTCCTGGTTTGGGTTCCTGATAACCGTCAGGGAAAACAGCGGAATCAGCAGGGAAAAAATAGTAAGGCACCTGGAATCAAAAGGCATACAGACAAGGATGCTGTTTGCCGGGAACATAATAAAACACCCTTGTTTTGATGAAATGAGAAAAGCAAAATATGGTTATAGAATCGCCGGGGACCTTACAAATACCGATATGATAATGAACAACACATTTTGGATCGGCGTGTATCCCGGGATGAACGACGGCATGCTTGACACAATGACAAATGAGATACAGGCGATATGCCGGGAATAAAAGAATACGTTCAGGGATTATTTAAGGATAAAAAAGTGCGTTTTCTATTTGTAGGCGTTTTAAATACCATCTTCGGGTTTGGTGTTTATTCCCTGTTTATTTTTATGGGGCTGCATTACCTGGCCGCCCAGTTTTTCGGGAGCATACTCGCCATAACCCACAGTTTTTTGTGGAACAAGTACTTTACTTTTAAAAGCAAAGAAAAACCGGCAAAGGAATTGCCGCGGTTTATTTTGGTATATGCAATAAGTTATGTCCTGAATATGATGCTGCTTTACGCGCTTATAGAACGGCTGAAAATAAATCAATACCTGGCCGGCGCGGGCGGGATTTTTATAACCACAATAATAAGTTATGTGGGACATAAAAAAATAAGTTTCAGGCAAAACAATATTAAACCGGAGAGATGAAATGAAAATAAAGGTTTCCGACTACATAGCCGGATGGATGGCTGAAAAAAAAATAAAGCATGTGTTTACCGTGACAGGCGGAGGGGCCATGCATCTTAATGATTCCTTCGGCAAACACCCGAAACTGCAATGCGTATACAATCATCATGAACAGGCTTGCGCCATGGCGGCCGAGAGTTATGCGAGAATAAATAAAAAAATAGCGCTTGTCTGCGTGACAAGCGGCCCGGGCGGCACAAACGCGATAACAGGAGTCCTGGGCGGCTGGCTTGACTCCATACCCATGCTTATTATATCGGGGCAGGTGAGGTATGATACGACGGTCAGGAGCACAAAGCATAACTTAAGACAGTTGGGGTACCAGGAATTTGAC
>PMTB01000212.1 GCA_003167475.1 candidate division FCPU426 bacterium
ATTCGGCGGATATGATGGAAGAGGATATACTCAAGGCTGAGGCAAAACAAAAAAAAGTGACTGTAAAGGACTTAAAGCCTAAAAATGAGCTTTTGGAAACTTCGGTTACTTTTGTCCTGGCAATCGCGCTTTTTATCGTATTGTTCATACTCCTGCCTTTCGGATTGAACAAGCTCGTCGCCATGAAGTTCCATGACATGAACACAAACAGGTATATGTTCAATATCGGCATGGTCTTCTTCAAGTTCCTTATATTTTTTATATATGTCTGGGCCATATCGTTCCTTGAGGATGTCAAGCGCCTGTTTCAGTACCACGGCGCGGAGCACAAGTCCATTTTCGCGTTTGAGGCGGGCAAAAAGCTGGTTTATAACAATATAAAACCGTATACGACAAGGCACCCGCGCTGCGGCACGGCGTTCATCATTATTACCGTAATGATAAGCCTCGTGGTGTTTGTGATATTCCTGCCGGCGGGGCTGAAAGTTTGGCAGAGGATACTGTATGAAATACCGCTCCTTTTGCCCATTGTGGGAATTTCATATGAACTTCTGAAACTTTCCGATAAGCACAGCGAGAACCCGCTCATGAAGCTTTTCATAGCGCCGGGGCTGGCTTTCCAGGGGCTTACGACAAAAGAACCGGACAGGCTCCAGCTTGAAGTGGCGGTCAAGTCTCTTGAAAAAGTGGTCGCTCTTGAGAACGCTTTTATCAAAAAACAGCCCAAGACGAAGGCGGCAAAGAAAAAATGATATTTATAGACAAGCTCCAGAAAATAAAGGAAGATTTTGAAAAGCTCAACTACGAGCTTTCCGATACGGCCGTCATTCAGAACAGGGACCTGTATTCAAAGAAGATGAAACAGCATTCGGATTTCAGGCCGGTAGTCGAGAAATTCGAGGAGTATCTGAAGGTAAGGGACGCGGTTAAAGATTCCGAAGAGATAATGAACTCCGAGACTGACAAGGAAATGCAGGATATGGCCAGGCAGGACATGAAGGACCTTTCCGAGCGCATGCTCAAACTGGAAAATGAACTCGAGTATATGCTTATCCCCAAGGACCCAAACGATGAAAAGAACGCCATTATGGAAATAAGGGCGGGCACGGGCGGGGACGAGGCTGGTTTGTTCGCGGGGGACCTTTTTAAAATGTATTCAAGGTACTTGGAACGCAGTAAACTGAAACTTGAGATAATGTCCTCAAGCCCCACCGAACTCGGCGGGGTAAAGGAAGTAATATTCATGGTTACCGGGGACCACCCTTACGGCCGTCTCAAATTTGAAAGCGGCACGCATAGGGTGCAAAGGGTGCCTGACACTGAAACATCCGGCAGGATACACACATCCGCCGCGACAGTTGCGGTGCTGCCGGAACAGGAAGCGGTCGATGTGGAGCTGCGTGCCGACGATTTGAAGATAGAAGTATGCCGCGCCTCAGGCGCTGGCGGACAGCACGTCAACAGGACCGAGTCGGCTGTCAGGATAGTCCATCTGCCGACCATGCTCGAAGTGTACTGCCAGGATGGCAGGAGCCAGATAAAGAACAAGGAGCTGGCCATGACCATTCTCAGGGCCCGCGTAAAGAACAAACTCGAAGGCGACGAGAAAGCCAAGCTTGACTCGACCCGCAAGGAACAGATAGGCTCGGGCGACAGGAGCGAGAAGATAAGGACGTACAATTACCCGCAGAACCGGGTCACGGACCACAGGATAGGATTCACGGTCTACAACCTGGAAGCCGTAATGCAGGGGGATATAGACGAGTTTATAGAGAAGATGACGTTCGATATGAACCAGAAACTTTTAACCAGTTTGTAATAAATTAGTTTGTTGAGTTTGGGAAACAAGAGAATGGAGACTGGAGTTTGCAGCTGTTAAGTTTTTAAGCCAAAAGATAAAAGTCAAAAGTAAAGTGAATGGCAAGTGGATAAGTGAGAGCAAGGAAAGACAATGCAGCAATGCAATGCGGGTTCGGACGCGGTACTTATCAACTTTAACACTTAATAACTTAACTTTTGTCTTTTGGCTTTTGGCTTAAAAACTTAAACTCGGGTCTGGCTTTACTTTAGGCTCCGATTTCTTGTCTCTGATACTCAATATTAAGGGGTCTTATGAACTCAACAGTCAACGAAAAGCTACTTTCCGCGTCAGCCGGCGGCGACGTAGAGACAATTCTTACCGCCATAAAAGAAGGCGCCGATGTCAACGCGCCCGACATCGCATCCCCATACAGATACACGCCCCTGATCCTGGCTTCCAGGGCCGGGTTTACCGGGGCGGCAACAGCCCTTATAAGCGCCAAAGCCGACATTAACCTTCCGGATTCAAACGGATTCACACCTCTTATAGCAGCCTCCTGGTTCGGCAAAATTGACACTGTCAGCGCGCTTTTGGATTCCGGCGCAAAAATCGACGATATGAACCTGGACGGCAACAGCGCCCTGATGGAGGCCGCTATTATGGGCCACGAGGATGTGGTGTCAATGCTGATCAAAGCAGGCGCTTCCATAGGAAAGATAAACAGGACCGGGCACAGCGCGTATGACCTGGCAAAGACAAAGGAAATCAAGGAACTTATCAATAACAAGATGAATTTAATCGACCACATATGTTTCGCTGTCGCCAGGCTGATCAGGAAGAGTATTTAAATGGCGCTGATAAAAGTAACCTATTCACAGGCCCTGCTTGACGCAAGAAAAAGGCTGACAAAGGTCATCCGTAACAAGGAGTCCGCGTTCAGGGAAGCCGAGTCAATACTGCTTCACGCGGGTTCTTTGACCCGGGAAAAGCTCTATGTCCTGCTCAGAGAAGCCGTTCCCGTGGATGTGCTTAAACATTTCATAAATATGACGGCCCTCAGGCTGAAAAATGTGCCTTTGCAGTACATAACCGGGACAGAGTGTTTTTACGGCAGGGAATTCAAGGTCAAGCAGGGAGTTTTTATACCCAGGCCGGATACCGAAGCGGTCATTGACGCGGTCTTTGACGTTAATAAAAACCTGCCATCAGCGTCAGTGGCGGCCGACTGCGGTTCAGGCTCTGGAATTCTCTCCATAACTATGCTCAAAGAAGCCGACAATATCAGGCAGGTGCACTGTTTTGACACCAATAAGAAAGCCCTTGACCTGACCCTGGCAAACGCCCTAACTTACGGCGTGAGCCGGAGCGTAAAACTGCACAAAGGCGACTTCTTTGCCGTTTGCAGAAGGCTTCACCTGAAGTTTGACCTCCTGGTATCAAACCCTCCTTATATACGATTAAAGGCCCTGAAAACCCTGCAAAAAGAGGTATTAAAAGAGCCCAGAGCAGCCCTGACAGACGGCTCGCATGGGTATACTTTTTACAGGAAGTTCGCGGACAACGGCAAAAAACTGATCAACCCGAACGGCTTCATAGTGATGGAAATAGGCGACAATATGGGCAGGAAGATAAGGAAGTTCTTCGACAAGCCGGAATGGAAGTTTGTGGGGGCGTTTAAAGACTTTAGGGGTAAGGAACGGGTATTAGTTTTTAAGCTTTTGTAGGGGCGGACCTGTGTGTCCGCCCGCTGCGGGTTTTTACCCGCAGTTGACCATGATAAAAGCCATCAGCGGGCGGACACATAGGCCCGCCCCTACGAGATCAAAAACAACACATTAATCTTCCTGTTTAACAAATTCCGTATTTATGGTACTATTTTACCGATTATTGTTTTTGTTATTAAAACACTTTAACCGGAGCCAAAATTGAAACACGACTTTATCCACCTTCACCTGCACAGCAAATACTCCATGCTTGACGGCATGTGCAGGTTTGAGGATATAATAGAAGCCTGCAAACAGAACAATATGCACGCTTGCGCCATCACCGACCACGGATATATGTACGGCGCGGTTGAGTTCTATTCCAGCATGGCTTATGCCGGGCTAAAACCCATAATCGGGCTGGAAACATACGTGGTCGATGATATCAGGCAGAAATCCCGGGAAAAAAACCACCTCGTTCTGCTGGTCAAAAACGAGATCGGGTATAAAAACCTCCTGAAAATAGCCACTCTTGCCGCGACAGACGGGTTTTACTATAAGCCGGCTGTGGACAGGGCATTCCTGGCCGCCCACGCGGAAGGGCTCATAGCGCTGTCCGCCTGAATGCAGGGCGAGGTCCCCAATAAGGTGATAAATAACGACCTTGAAGGCGCCATGATGGCGGCGCAGGAGTACAACCGGGTCTTCGGGGAAGGCAATTTCTACCTTGAAATGCAAAATCACGGTTTGCCTGAAGAGCTGATAATGAACAAGGGGCTGAAGGAAATTTCAAAGAAGCTCTCAATCCCGCTGACCGTCACAAACGACGTTCATTACATGGATAAGGACGACGCCAAAGCCCAGGACCTGCTTGTATGCATAAAAACAGGCAAGAAACTTACGGATTCCGACAGGCTTTCGTTCAAAAGCCATGAATTCTATTTTAAAAACTATAACGACATGCTTACAATATTCCCGGAGGACGACGCGGCCATAACCAGCACCATAGAGATAGCGGCCAAGTGCCACTTCGAACTGCCCATCAATAAAAAAACGCACATGCCTTCATACGACACGGGAGGAGAAAGCTCGTACGACGATTATCTTGAAAAAATAGTAAGGGCTGATTTCGCGAAAAAGTTCCCGATTCCCACGGAAGAACAGAACCAGAGGATCAACCACGAGATCGCCACAATAAAACAGCTCGGCTATTCCGGGTACTTCCTGATAGTCAGGGACATAGTCGAGTTCGCGCAAAAGAACGATATCCCGGTCGGCCCGGGCAGGGGAAGCGCGGCCGGTTCGCTTGTTTCATATGTGCTTGGCATAACCAGCTTAAATCCGCTTAAGTACGGTCTGCTTTTTGAGCGTTTTTTGAACCCGGAGCGCGTGTCGCCGCCTGATATAGACATGGACTTTTCCGACGAGGGCAGGGACAGGATAGTCGAGTTCATAGTGAATAAATTCGGCCGCGACAAGGTCGCGCAGATAGTGACGTTCCAACAGTTAAAACCGAAGCAGGCTATAAAGGATGTCGGCCGGGTGCTTGATATACCACTGGCAAAAGTCAACAGCCTTTCAAAACTTGTACCCGACGGCCCAAAGGTGAGTTTTAAGGAAGTCATGCAGGATGACGCGTTCAAAAAGTTCATAGCGTCGGAAAACTGGACCGACGAGGTGCTAAATTACGCCTTTAAAATAGAAGGCATGCTGAGGCAGGATTCCACCCACGCCGCCGGCGTCGTCATAGCGCCTTCGGCCCTAAGCGACTATGTGCCTTTGGCCCTGCCGCGCGACAGCGGAAATGACGGGCATGCCGCGCTGAACTACATGACACAGTACCAGATGGAATCCCTCGAAAAGATCGGCCTTATAAAGTTTGACATATTGGGCCTGCGGAATCTGCAGGTCATCAAAAGGACCATAGACACGGTGCGCGAAACGCGCGGCGAGGAGATCGTCCTGAAGGAAGACGACTACTCGGACCCGGAAGTTTACGAACAGCTCTCCGCAGGCAATACCATAGGCGTGTTCCAGCTTGAAAGCGACGGGATGCGCGATATTTTGAAGAAAATGAAGCCCACGGTCTTCGAGGAGATCATAGCCGTCAACGCCCTTTTCAGGCCCGGCCCCATGAAATACATCGATGATTTTATAAAAAGGAAAAAGGGGCTCCAGGAGATAAAGTATGACCTCCCGCAGATAGAAGAGGTGCTTAAGGAAACCTACGGCATAGCAGTATACCAGGAGCAGGTGATGCAGATAGCCGTCAATGTCGCGGGTTTTTCCGTGACAAAAGCCGATAACTTAAGGCGCGCCATGAGCAAGAAAAAAGAAAAGGAAATGGCCAAGATAAAGGTGGAGTTCATTAACGGCGCCAAAGCAAAAGGCATCACCGAGGAAAAAGCCGATGACATATTTGACAAACTTAACCAGTTCTCGCAGTACGGGTTCAACAAGTCGCACGCCGCCGCCTACGCGATGGTCGCGTATCAGACGGCTTACCTGAAGGCGAATTACCCGGTCGANNAAGTCGCACGCCGCGGCTTACGCTGTTCTGGCCTATCAGACCGCTTATTTAAAGACGCATTACACGGGCGAATACATGGCGGCGCTGCTGACCAGCGTCATGGACAAGATAGATAAGACGTCGTTCTATATAGACGACTGTAAAAACATCGGCCTGAAAGTCCTGCCTCCCGACATAAATAAAAGCGAGGTGGTTTTTTCGGTCGAGAAAAACATAATCCGTTACGGCCTGGGCGCCATTAAGAATGTGGGCATAGGCGCCGCGGAAGAAATAGTGAAACAGCGCAAAGAAGGCGGCGGATTTAAGGATATCTTTGATTTTGCCCGCAGGGTGTCAAACCGCGCCATGACCACAAAGACGCTTGAAAGCCTGGTTAAAGCCGGCGCTTTTGATTATACGTACCCGAACAGGGCCGCCGTATATGCCTGCATAGACGAGGCCATAAGAGGAGCCGCGGGCTTTCAGAAGGACATGGCAGTGGGCCAGTTCTCGCTTTTTGACAGCGGAACCGAGGAACAGCAGATGCCTGACACGCCGGAATGGCCGGAGAGCAATTTGCTCACATATGAGCGTGAAGTGCTGGGAACCTATGTTTCGAGCCATCCGCTTACGAAATATGAAAAATTGTTGAAGAACTTTACGGTGCCGATCAAGCTGCTGAAACAAAGGGAAGAAAGCGGCAGCGTGATCGTGGGCGGCATAGTCCACACCTTCGCGAAAAAGGTTAACTCAAAGAACGAGGATACGCTGCATTTCCAGCTTGAGGACATGACCGATAAGATCCTCATTATTGCCCAGGAAAAAATAATAAGGGAAAAGCACCAGGGTTTCGAAGAAAACATGATGTTCCTGGTGCGCGGCCGCATAAGCTACTACAGCGACGACCCTGTAATATTCCTGGAAAGCCTCATAGCCATAGACGACGCGTATTTAAAACTTGGCAAGTTCCTGCACATTAAGATGAGGGAAATAGCCATGGA
>PMTB01000191.1 GCA_003167475.1 candidate division FCPU426 bacterium
GCTGTGCGATACGGAAGACTTCCTTGATGAATTCCTTGCCGGCAGTATCCTTGGGGTGCGCTTTGCCGGCGAATATTATCTGCACGGGCATTGCCGCGTTCGCTAGTATCTTTGTTATGCGGTCCAAATCCCTGAATATGAGCGTGCCGCGTTTGTATGTGGCGAACCTGCGCGCAAAGCCGATGGTCAAAGCCTCGGGTGAGAGCACTTCATTTGCCCTGTCGAGCTCTTCAGCCGAGCCGCCGCGTTCCTTGATGGCTCTTTTAAGTTTTCTCCTTACGAACGCCACGAGGCGTTCCTTCCTGCGTTCGTGCGTGCGCCATAGTTCCGTGTCCGGTATCTCGCCGATTCTCTGCCATATGGCATGGTCGTCCGGAGCGTCTATCCAGCGCGTACCGATGTAGCGCGAGAAAAGATCGGAAATTTCCTTTGATATCCAGGAGTTCATGTGTATGCCGTTGGTTATGTGGCCTATGGGGACTTCCTCAAGGGGCACGCCTTTCCATATGTCTTTCCACATGTCGCGCGACACGTGGCCGTGGAGCTTTGACACGCCGTTTGAAAAATCCGACATCTTAAGCGCTAAGACGGTCACGCAAAAAGTCTCATTCTCGTCGTCCGGGTTCACGCGGCCCATCCTGAAAAAATCATTGAAAGGGATCTTCAGGTTCTGTTCCACGTATTCCTTGAAGTAACGTTCCATCTCGGGGTAGCTGAAACGGTCGTTGCCCGCGGGCACCGGCGTGTGGGTCGTAAACATTGACGAACCCGCGACAGCCTCGCGCGCTTCGGCGAACGTCATGCCGTTATTGCTCATGAACATCCTAACGCGCTCCAGGGCCAAAAATGCGGAGTGGCCCTCATTCATGTGCGTGACAGTCGGGTTCAAACCCATGGCTGTGAGCGCTATCATTCCGCCTATGCCGAGCAGGTATTCCTGCTTTATGCGCATGTCCTGGTCGCCGCCGTAGAGCAGGTCCGTTATCTCGCGGTCAGCCGGGGAATTTTCCGGTATGTTTGTATCCATGAGATAAAGGGAGATGCGTCCGACTTTTACCTGCCAGACGTGGAACTTTACCTCGGCATGCGGCATTTTAATGGATAAAAGAAGCGATTTACCGTTCTTATCCTTTACATTCGCAATAGGGGCTATGTGATAATCATGGCTTACGTAGCGCTCCTGCTGCCAGCCCTCTTTTGTGAGGTACTGGTGGAAGTAGCCGCGGCCGTATAAAAGCCCGACAGCGATAAAGGGCAATCCAAGGTCCGAGGCTGATTTAAGATGGTCGCCGGAGAGCACTCCAAGTCCGCCGGAGTAAACAGGCAGGCACTCGGCAAGACCGTATTCCGCCGAAAAATAGGCGATAAGGAAATTATCAGGCATTGAGTTCTTCACTTTATCATACCAGGACGCCCTGGACATGTACTGGTCGCGGCGTTTTGAGACCGTTTCTATCCTGAAAAGGAAGCCCTCGTCGGACGCGACCTGGTTTAGCCTCTCCTGTGAGACCGTATAGAGCATTTTTACCGGGTTGTGCGAGCTTGCCGACCACGCGTCAGGGTCTATGTCGCGGAAAAGCCCGAAAGCCTCGGCATCCCACGCCCACCATATATTATTTGCCAGGTCAAGAAGCGGCTTTAGCTCCTCCGGCAGATTCGGAACAACGTTAATTTCTCTGAATTTCATTTATAATCCTCCTGAAAGCGTCTGATGATATTAGGGTTAATGGACTAATATCTTTTTAGCATAAATGTGGGGATATTTTATCACAAAAGTAGGGGCGATAAAAGCGTTATTTACAGCAGGGTATCATGATGCGGGACAAACGGAAAGATATCCATGAAAATGGTACTTTGATGTTGTTTGAGAGCTTCATTCATGATAATATGCCATATCCAAAAAAATATTATAAGGCGGCAATATTTGAACAGGGTCCTGACGGAAGCAATTCTTATTGTAATTTTTGCCGCTGCCAATATTTTTGCCGGGACCGCTCCGCAGAACTGGGAAAAACTTGAAAAAAAAGTGCGTGAGAACGCCATAGGTTTCGCGCGCGCAAAAGCTTTTGTGAGCGCCATGCGGCCGCAGCTTGATTCCTATTATTATGAATCCGCCTGTGACACAGGGACCGCAAAATTTGTATTCCCTGTCGAGGGATACGGCAGGACTTCCATCGGCGGAAAAAAAGGAAGCGGGTACATACCCAAAGGCTATAATTTTTATGACGCGGACAAGCACGGCGACCATCCAGCGTACGATATATTCATCCGCGACAGGAACCATGACCTGCTTGACGACCGCACCGGCAAGCCGGTAAGGATATTATCGGCTACGGCCGGAGTTGTGGTTTCCATCAACACGGGCTGGGACAAGGACTCGAAAACGCGGGGCGGCAACTATGTCTGGGTATATGACCCGGAATTAAAGGGCCTTTTTTACTACGCTCATATGAATACCGTGGCTGTGGCGACAGGTGATATTTTAAAGGCGGGCCAGGAACTCGGCACGGTCGGCAGGACGGGAAAAAACGCTGCAGCGAAAAGATCGCCGACGCACCTGCATTTCATGTTCCTCTCATACGGAAAAGACGGGTCCATGAAACCGGAAAAAATATACGACAGCCTGGCAACACGTATAATGCCGGCTGTCCAGGGAGAAAAGTGACGTTGTAGAGGCGCATATTATGCGACAATGAATGGAACCCGCGGATGGCGGATAATATCCGCCGCTACACTGTGATTTACGAAAAAAATGCGAAAACAATAAGATTGAAAATGAAATCCCTTCCTATTATAATAAACGTATTGTCCGGGGACTATTAAAATACCATAAACCCGGAGCGGCTTAAAAAAATGTAAAAAGTTGGAACTTATTTTGCACCTATTATGTCTTATATCCTAGAGGGAGTAAATGGCTGAACTTGAATTTGACATTATCAGGAAAGCGCAGAAGGGCGATAAGGCCGCTTTTGACGCGATAATAACGGCTAACAGCAGGCATGTGATTGACCTTTGCAGGCGGTATATGCGCAACTCGGAAGAGGCGCTTGATATGGCGCAGGAAGTTTTTTGCGCGGCTTATATAAGTCTTGATAAGTTCCAGTTCAAGTCAAAGTTCTCGACATGGCTCTACAGGGTTACGGTCAACCTGTGCATAAACAGGCTGGATATGTTAAAACGACGGAAATACTTTGATACGGATTCGATACACGGCGATGAGGAAGATGGAAAGCAGGAAATACAGCTAGAAGACGGAGGCATCGCCGCCGACGACGCCCTGGTCGCTAAAGAAACAAGGAAGATGATAATGGATGAGCTGGACGGGTTTGACGCGGAATCCAGGAATGTGATAATCCTGCGGGATATGCAGGGGCTCGAGTACGACGAGATAAGCGAAGTGTTGAAAATGCCTTTGGGAAGCGTAAAGTCAAAGCTTAACAGGGCAAGGGAAAAACTGAAGGAAAAGCTGTTAAGAAAGTCAGGTGAATTGAAATGAAATGCAAAGAAGCCAAAAAGTACCTACAGGCAATGATGGACCTTGGCGCAATTGACAATAAAGAAATTATTTCACATATAGAGTCATGCGCGGACTGCGCCAAAGAATATGACGCGATAAAGGCCCTTAAGGGGGTTTTATCGTTTAAGGAAGAAACAATCATACCCGTTGATTTCAACGCGCGCGTATGGCAGAAGATAGGAAGGCCGGCGCCGTCAATGTTTGAAAAGATATTCGGCTTCAAGCCGGGCTTTTCTTTTGTCTTTAAAACAGCCGCGGGTTTTGCGGCAATTATTTTCATGGTTGTCATGGCCAGGAACTCTTTTGTGAAAAATGAGATTGTCGCGCAGGTAAGCCCGCAGGCGCAGGTTAAGACGGTTGTCGCGAAAGTATTCAGGCACGAACACAAGCCGGCAGGCGCAGCCGGGGAAACAAAAAATCCAGCCCAGACGCCGGCCGAAGTGGCTCTCATAAGCGCTCCTGAAATAAAGGCGCCGGAGAACAAAGGTGGTGCAGTTGTCCAGGGCAATCCGGAACAATCGCCCGGCAAAGGCCCTGTAGTGGCGGAAAATAAGATATCAATAAACCTCGACAAGAAGCAAAACCCCGCGGCTGTAAATAGCGCGCAGGAGGCCCCGGGAATGTCCGCGGCATCCTATAGCAAGGTCCCGCCGGCAAAGGAAGAAACAATGAAAGAACCCATTGAAATAAGGAACAATGTTTTTAATCCGGCGCAGGGCGGGAAAATTTCCATAAAATACGAGGTTAAGACTGCCGGCCCCGTAACTTTGCAGGAAATTTTT
>PMTB01000224.1 GCA_003167475.1 candidate division FCPU426 bacterium
CCAGTATCCGAACACGCCATTATCATTCCCTCCGGCCATCGGGTTGAATATAACCAGCCGTGACCAGTGGGGCATATCGCCGAGCAGGCTCGAAGGCATTCCTGCGTCCATCATACTTCCGATACAGTCTTCATACGTGCGCGTGTGGGCATTAAGCAGCACGGGCGCAAGGGTGACTGAACTGGCCGTTACAAGCAGCGGGGGCTTCGCGCAGTTTTCCATCGCGCCCTCATACGGCGCCATGTGGTACGAGGTTCAGGTGACAAACCCTTCCTATTCGCCCACCATGACAAAGACACAGACGCCTGACTGGACAGCCACGGCCACTCCGACAATAACGCCGACCACCCAGCCGCCGCATTATGACCTGGTCGACAACTGCGAGAATATAGGCACGAACCTGAATTTATGGAGCGGGTACTGGTACACATACACGGACGCGCTCGGCTCCACCTCCATAGGCGGAAAACGCGCAGGCGGAGGGCCGGAAACTCCCGGCGGCTGTTATTACGCAAGCGGCACCATAGCTGCCGCGGGATATAACGGCATAGGCACAAACCTTGAGGCGTCCGGTTACGCGGACCTGACACAGTACCAGGGGCTGAGGTTTTTTACAAAGGGCGACGGAAAGACATATACCGTGAAGATCACGACAAAAAGTTTCATAGACGCCGGCGCTTACAATGAGTACCAGTTTACTTTTACCGCGCCTGCTGTCTGGACATATATCGAAATACCGCTCACATCTTTTACGCAGGGATGGGGAACGGCCATGCCTTTTGATTATAACCAGGCAAAGGACATACAGTGGGTGGCTGACAAAAGTTATTCGCTTTACCTTGACGATGTGGCTTTTTACAGGGACGCGGCCACTCCGACCCAAAGCGCCACGCCGGTCAGCACAGGTACGCCCACGTCCACATATACATATACTTCAACGCCTCCGGCTACATTCACGCCGACCGATTACCAGTCGCCGACAATATCCGCGACCGTAACCCAAACCATGACCGGCACGCCTCCGACGCAGACATTCACGCCGACGTATACTTATACAGCGTCATTCACCATGACTTTTACGCCAATAGCCGCGGACACGGCCACAATCACCGCGACCCTGACTGAGGCGGCCACGCAAACGCCCAGGCCCGGCGCAGACCTGGCCGGAGTGGTCCCTGTTTCATTCCCAAACCCGTATAGCGGCCAAGGGCAGCTCGGGATAAAATATTCACTGTCAAAACCGGCTGATAAAATAAGCGTGGTTGTCTACACCGGTTCTTTCAGGCTTGTGAGGGATATCGACCTCGGGCCGGCTATTGCCGGCGATAAGATCGCGACTGTACCCGGGGCAAGTCTTGAAAAACTCTCGACAGGCATTTATTATTACTGCATAAAGGCCGGGTACTCAGACGGAAAACAGGCCAGGAGCCGCCCTGCGGTAATGGTGATCATAAAATAAAAATTGACAGATTATTTATATGTGATACTATTTTGATAGATTAAAGCGGGGTGGTGGCTGTAAAAAGCTGCCTGAGAACATACCCGATGAACCTGACGGATAATGCCGGCGGAGGGAAAACAGTTGCATTGCGGAATCCGGAAAAGCGGATTGCGGATTGGAATGCGGAAACCTTCGACCGGGGGTTTTGGGACGAGGGTTTTTTTATTTTTATTGGTTTGGTCCGCGTGAAGTTTTTAAGCCAAAATCCAAGNNAAAAGTTAAGTAATAAGGCAAGTGTTCAAGTATTTAAGTTTAAACAAACGGCATTGCAAATTAACACCTTTGTACCACTTGATTTTATTTTACTTTTGGCTCTTGGCTTTTGGCTTAAAAACTTATATTTAAAAGGAGAACCACCATGGCAGATTTACCCGAACTCGGCAAGATTTCACCGGATATTTTCGACGAAATGATCTATCCCGCTTTGGGAAGAAAAAGCAGCAAGGTTTTAGTCGGCCCGCAGCACGGGGTTGATATTAGTATTGTGGATATCGGCGGCGGGCAGGTCATGGCCACCACCACTGACCCTTTTTTTATAGTGCCCGATTATGGATTTGAGCGGGCAGCCTGGTTTGCCCTTCATATACTAGTCTCCGACGCGGTTTGTTCGGGATTAAAACCCGCTTACCTTACCATAGATTTAAACCTGCCGCCTTCGATAAAAAAAGAGGAGTTGAACTCCATGTGGAAGGTAATTTCATCCGAGTGCGACAGGATGGGCATAGCCATCATAAGCGGCCACACCGCGAAATATGAGGGGTGCAATTACCCGATGGTGGGCGGGGCCACGGTCATGGCCATAGGCCCGAAAAACAAGTATATCACACCCAGGGATGCCAGGCCCGGGGACAGGATAATAGTGACAAAAGGCGCGGCCATAGAGGCTGCCGGGCTTTTTGCCGTGACATTTGAAAAAAAGATAGCGAAAATTTTCGGTGAGGAATTTTCCAAAAGGGCGTCCGGGATATTTTATAAAATGTCGGTTGTGGAGGACGCGCTGATCGCCGCGTCGGTCGGGGTGAGGAACAAAGGCGTCACTTCCATGCACGACGCCACTGAATGCGGCGTTTGGGGAGGGCTATACGAGATAGCAATGGCATCCGGAGTGGGCATGCGGATAATCAAGGAGAACATAATACTCCTTCCCGAAGTGAAGGCCATATGTGAACACTTCAAGATGGACCCGTACACGTCCATAAGCGAGGGAACCCTCTTGATCACTGCAAAAGCCGACAAGGCGCAGAAAATAGTGGATAAGCTGAAGTTTAACAGCATAGATTCCTCAATTGTGGGGACGGTCGTGGAAAAGGAAAAAGGCATAATTATAGTCGATAACGGAACGGAGAAAAAACTGGAGCACCCGCGCGTGGATCCGTTCTGGGGCGCGTTCGCGGAGGAGATGAAGAAGGGGTAGGATGTTGTAGTGTACTGTTCCGGCAGGATGTCATTGCGAAGAGCCGGTTTAGTTTTACGGCGACAAAGCAATCTCTGTTCTTCGATAAGTTCTGTTTTTAAAATCCTGCTTTGCTCCGCAGGCTTTGATTTAAACCAGATTGCTTCTTCGCGGAGGATCACGTTCCTCGCAATGACAATTTTAAACCCGGATAATTCCACAACCAAAGGAGAACCAAATGAAAAAGACATTACTTACAATCATGGCGGCTTTGATGCTTTCTATCCCGCTTTTCGCCGTCATGGAGATTGTGGTCGAACCCAAAGCCGAGAACTTCATCTATGATTACAAGCTGACCCAGGCCGATATAAAGGCGGATAAACCCACAAGTTTGGCCGGGGTTTTGACAAGCATCAGCGATATCAATGTCTCCACCAAGGGCTTTGCCTCGGTACTTAACGACGTTTCCATAAACGGCGGGTCATTTGAGGAGACCGCTATACTTTTTAACGGCATCAAGGTCAATGACCTCCAGACCGGGCACTTTAACCTGGATATACCCATTCCCTCCATAAGCATAGGCTCCATCACCGTGGTCAAGGACGCCAATTCCTCAATAGGTTCGGGCGGCTTTACAGGATTGATCGACATTCAAACCCCGGAGTACGACAAGGATACTTATAAAGCCCAGGCTGAATACGGCACTTATAATACCCAGTATTACGGCCTCTCTTATATGAGGAAACTCGCGGGTTTGATAGTTGATTTTTCGGCCGAGAGGGGTTCATCGGACGGATATTACAAAGATACCGATTACTATAAAAATACAGCGCTTTTGAACCTTGATTTTGACAATGCATACGCATTAAGCCTGGGCTACGGCGAAAAGGCCTACGGCGCTTATGATTTTTACACTCCAAACCTGAACCTGGACTCATGGGAATACCTTGGTTCAAAGTTTATAAGTTTTACGGCGTTAAAGAACCAGCCATTGAGCCTGACAGCCTATTACAAATCGCATTATGACTGGTTCATTTTAAAAAGGGACGATCCGTCGTACTATGCCAACAGGCATAACAGCGCCATGTACGGGGCGGACCTGAATTACGAGTGGGTAATAAATGACACAAATATATTCAAGGCAAAGTATGACCTGCAGCGCGAGGAAATACAGAGCAGGAACCTGGGGAACCATTACCGCAATAAGAATGAATTGCTTTTAAACGGATACTTTACCATCGCGGAAAACCTCACCGTGAACCTGAACGCGGCCGCGGATAAGTACGACATATATTCCGCCTATGATTTTATGCCGTCGGCGGCTGCTGTTTACAAAGTCCTGCCTTACCTCAAGGTTAACGCGGGCTACTCAACGTCTGTGCGCTATCCTGATTTCACCGAGCTTTATTACAGCGACCCGTACGACATGGGCAATAAGGACCTGAAGCCGGAAAAATGCGCGGAATACAATGGCGGGGTCGATGTGGATTTAAAGCCGGTTAGTATCGGGTTGTCTGCTTTTTACAGGATGTCAACGGACCTGATAGACTGGGGCAAGGACAATATCACTGACACGGTTTGGCAGATAAAGAACATAGGAAAAGTGAACACGGCCGGTTTTACCGCTTCAACCGGATTGAACCTGGATTTCGCGCAATTGGCCGTAAGCTATACATACCTTGATTCATACAGGTCGGAGAATTTTATATCAAAATACGGCCTGGCTTATCTAAGGAATAAGATCACGGCGTCGGCCGGTTTTGAACTGTTGACAGTGAAGGTCAAGGCTGATTACACATACAAGAATTACATAAACCGTTCGGCGGGCTTTAACGGACTGGATATAACGCTTTCAAGGAAAATCGTGGATGGCGTGGAACTGTCCTTAAAAGCGGAGAACGCCCTGAACTGGTACTTCGAAGAAACCCCGGGAATACCGGCTGTCGGCAGGATGTTGTCGGCGAGGGTGGAATTCGAGTATTAACCGAGGGAATTTGGTTTTCGTAGAGCGGCTGCTTGCTGCCGCTCACCACGGCTTTAATAAACGGCCATCGTCCTGCAATTTAAAAGCCCGCGTCAGAGAGGCAGCAAGCAGCCTCTCTACAAAATCCCACCTACGGGAGTAAGGCATGCCATTTTTTTATACCCTCTTGATTACAACGGTCTTTTCCTTTATAATAAGCCCCGTAAACAGGTTATAGGACAAACTGGAGGATTTTAAACATGAAAAAAACCTTTCTCGCCATCACCGCGTTTTTACTTCCATCCCTGCTTTTCTGCACCTACATCAAAGGCGGCCAATACGACACCGCCATGAAATACGCCGATAAGGACGAGGCCCCTGTCGTGTTCTTCGACCCGGGCACGGGTGACGCTGGCGGGTATGTGATATACGCGGATCTGAACAACGACGGGCAGAACGAGATAATAATACCCTACAGGATACATAAGAAAGAATCAGCAATCGAGGATAAGGCCGATATCTACAGGCAGACGCTGTCCATAGACGTGGTGCAGGACGGCAAGAAGTTCCGCGGCCTGCTGGAGATAGACCTGGCATATGTTTACACCCCTAAGGTTTACCTGAATGTAAAAAGCCTCAATGCGGGCGAGATGCCAAAGGTATTTGTCATGGTAAGCGACGGAGTGAAAAAGAACGACAAGAAGTTAACGCTGATGTATAACAGCTACGACAAAAAGGACAAGGGAAGGGAGCAAAAGATCTTCGAAACAGACAAGCTCCCGTGGGACCTGATATTATACCAGTTCGACAAGTCGGCCCCGACCATCACGGTTTTTGACATAAACTACGAAGAAGCCCACGGCAAGTACTACATAAGGCCGCTGGACGGCCCGGATAAGACCGTGAGGGTCGCGCCCGAGGCTATGACGAGGTTTGAGGCGGAGCTTAAAAAGGCGAGGAATGATATATTTTTTGAGCTGGAGGAATAGGGGACGGGGTGTTCGGGGTTCGGAGTTGGGTGACCGTTGTCAGTAGTGCTGTCATTGCGAGGAGCCGGTTTAGTTCTATGGCGACGAAGCAATCTCTGTTCTACGATAAGCTCTATTTTGTTTGTGTAGCCGCAACCTTCAGGTTGCGGGTGTTGATTGAAATGCGGGAGGGGTATTGTGGAATTATTCAGGATCAAGTCGAAGTTCAAAAAAAATGTATTGATTAAAAGGATGAAACACAATTTTATGTGGAAAGACGCAAAGCAAGATGTAAAACACGCATTGGAAATAAGCGCGGGATTGTAGTAAAAGCCGGCGGTGAGCGGCGGCAAGCAGCCGCTCTACGAATTCAAGAGCAAGCAGATCCCCGGGCTTTGATTGAGACCAGATTGCTTCGTCACTGAAAGTCTCGCTCCTCGCAATGACGATTAAGAAAACAACGATCAAATGCTTAAAACAGTTCCGTCTTCGTATCCTCCACAAACTTCGCCGTATAATTCCTGTTCCTCGGCTTTTCCACCACAAACGTTGACCACATATCCGCGTAGTGCAGCATCAATGTGAGCGGGTACGGGTCCGACTTTATGTCTTCCCATGCGGGTACGAACGGGCCGTCGTGGTAGGCTATGGCTTGCAGTTCGTCCTGTGTTAAGTCAACAAACTTTGACACTATCAGGGCTGACTTGTGGCCCCCGCCGTAGCCTAACTGTTTGGTGTTCCAGAAGTACGGCTGTTTGTCGGATGTGGCCGTGGTGTTCTTGTCATAGGTGTTGTGGTTGAAGCCGTCTGTTACTTTGTGGGCGTCGTGGAAGAGCGCGCACAGTATGATGGATTCCTCGCTTTTGTCCGGCATCAGCTTTTCTTTGAGTTCCAGGGCAAGTTTGGCCACGTTAACGGAATGTATCAAGAGTCCGCCTTCAATGCAGAGGTGGTATTTGGTGGAAGCCGGCGCGGTGAAGAAGCCGTGTTTTTCAAGGTATGCGGCGAGTTCTTTTACCCCGGCGCGGTTGTTGATCCTGGCCATTAAGGCCGCGTAATCTTCTTTGGTTTTTGTCATGTCGGGCATGGTGAGCCTCCTCATCGATTTAATAGTTGTATATTACACTATCAGTTGAGGAGTGTCAAAAGGTAAAGGAAGGAGGAGTTTAAGAGACAAGAGACTGGAGAATGGAGGCAACGTTAAGTTTTTAAGCCAAAAGCCAAAAGACAAAAGTAAAGGGAAAAGCAAGTAGTAAAAGTGACTAAGTGGAACCGCCAGCTGGTTGTTTGTTTTACCTTAAACACTTAATCCCTTAAGAACTTAACTTTTGTCTCTTGGCTNNGCTTTTGGCTTAACAACTTAAGGTAGGCTTTAAGAATTACTTTAGGCTCCAGTCTCTTGTCTTTTAAACTCCTCAAAGATCTCCTTACAGCGGTTCGCTCACCTACCTGACAATACCGTTGTAAACAAAAAAAGAAAATTATTTTTGTTCGTATCACCTAACACTGTACTGTGGATAACTTTCCACCAAAACACTACTTTTACCCTGCTTTACCCTAAAACCCTTTAAAATAAGGGTGAAAACAGCCTGTTTGTACACCCGTAAAAAGGGATGGTTAAACTAACACTTTAACAAAACAGGGATAGTCTAAACCAGCTATAAATAAAGGGGTTTTCAACGCTAATATACAATATATAGCGTAAACACGGCATTTTAACCATATACACACACAATATATATGCATTTTTTATTGTTGACATTTTTCCTAACATACCATATATTGTGGCCAGGAAAAAAAAAATAACAACATATCGGCTTTTGAACTTGACAATTTTCAGAAACTCGACTAAAATGCGCCTCTAAAAAAAAAGAACAGCAGGAGGGATTAATGACAAAAGTTGGGTATATCCGCAAACGGGACGGACGTGTTGACGCGTTTGACCAGACTAAAATCCTTGAGGCCATTTTCAAGGCCTTCAAAGCAAATAATAACTACGAGAGGGAAAAAGCGGAGAAGATATCCGAGCAGGTAGCCTCCATAGTGAACGTGATCTACAAGGACGGCAAGATACCTTCGGTTGAGAACATACAGGACCTCGTCGAAACCACGCTGGTCAACAACGGGCTTACCGCAATCGCGAAATCATACATACTATACCGTGATCAGCACAATAAGATGAGGGACGTAAAGAACCTCCTGAAAGACTCGACCACCCTGATAGACGACTACATAAGGAAGATAGACTGGCGCATCAAGGAAAATTCCAACATGAGCTTTTCGCTCCAGGGCCTTAACAACCATGTCTCTTCCATAGTGACCTCGACCTACTGGCTGAACAAGATCTATACGCCGGAAATACGCCAGGCGCACACGGACGGTTCGCTACACCTTCACGACCTCGGGCTGCTTTCGGTTTACTGCTGTGGCTGGGATTTGCGCGACCTGCTTTTCCGCGGTTTCGGCGGAGTGGAAGGCAAGATAGAGTCTGCCCCTCCCACTCATCTGGAGAGCGCGCTCGGACAGATAGTCAACTTCTTCTACACGCTCCAGGGAGAGGCTGCGGGAGCGCAGGCTTTCGCCAACTTCGACACTTTGCTCGCGCCTTTCATCAGGCACAATGAACTCTCATATGAGGACGTAAAGCGTTCCATGAGGCGTTTCATATTCAATATGAACATTCCCACGCGCGTGGGTTTTCAGACGCCGTTCACCAATATCACCATGGACCTTGTGGTCCCGGGAAATATGAAAGACGAGGCCGTGGTCATAGGCGGCGAGATACAGGATTCCACATACGGCGATTACCAGAAGGAAATGTATATGATCAACAGGGCCTTTGCCGAGGTCATGCTTGAGGGCGATTCAAAGGGCAGGATATTTACCTTCCCCATACCCACATATAACATAGGAAAAGATTTTGACTGGGACTCGAAGGAAATAGACGCGGTATGGGAAATGACCGCAAAATATGGCATACCATACTTTGCGAATTTCGTGAACTCAGACATGAAGCCCGAGGACGCGCGCTCCATGTGCTGCAGGCTGCGCCTGGACAACAGGGAACTGCGCAAGCGCGGCGGCGGCCTTTTTGGAAGCAACCCGCTGACCGGATCTATAGGCGTAGTTACGATAAATATGCCGCGCCTCGGATACAAGTACAAAGGCAACAGGGAAGGCTTCTTCGCGGAGCTGGCATACCTTATGGACACGGCAAAAGACTCGCTGGAAATAAAAAGGAAAATGCTGGAAAAATTAACGGACCAGGGATTGTACCCTTATTCCAAATATTACCTCGGCGGCATCAGGGAACGCGAAGGCGTGTTCTGGAAGAACCACTTCTCAACCATAGGCCTGATCGGTATGAACGAGTCCTGCCTGAATTACATGGATAAGGACATCACGACCACGGACGGCATGGGCTTCACCCTGGAGGTACTGGAATTCATGAGGGACCGCCTGGTCAAGTACCAGGACGAGACAGGCA
>PMTB01000118.1 GCA_003167475.1 candidate division FCPU426 bacterium
GACGTATGGTACACATGCGGCAATTCGATACCTGCGCCTACATTTACAACCACTCCGACTCCTGTCGCAACGGCGACATTTACGCCGTCACCCGTTCAGACTGTTTCTTATGTCTGCGGGACCATTGGCGTGGATTGGCACTCTGCCACACTCAACGCGCCTTTCTCCATCAGGCATTCGCAGGCCAACCTGATATTCAACAATAAGATGTGGCTCCTGGGAGGCGGCGGTCCGGTTTATCCGCACTACTCCGANNGCTTGAAAATCCGACAGCCGGATTCGGGCAGTGATGCGGTTCCGGCGCGCTGGTATATGATAACGGAACAGGATTGAAAATGTGGCTGATAGCCGGCGAGCGGAACGGCGTATGGCTGAATGACGTGTGGTACTCTTCGAACGGAATCGACTGGAACATGGCCACCGGAAACGCGGCGTTCAGTACGAGGCAGGCGCCCGGGGCGTATGTATACAATAATAAAATGTGGATAGCGGGCGGTTACAACGGAACCGATAAAAACGACGTATGGTGGTCCACCAACGGCGCGGACTGGCATCTGGCGACTTCGAATGCCGCATGGTGCCCCAGGAGCTATCCGGCATGCGCTGTTTATGATAACGGAACAGGCCCGAAAATGTGGCTCGTAGGCGGAGGCCCGGGCGGCACGGTTACAGGTTACGGCGATTCGTGGTACTCAAGCGACGGCGCGAACTGGACGCAGGCCGGCAACAGTTTCCAGACTAGGTTCCAGGCAAGGGCCGAGGTCTTTGACAATAAGCTCTGGATAATCGGAGGAATAAACGGAGTAAGGCTCAATGATGTTTGGTACACGGTAAATGGGAAGGATTTTTATCAGGCAACGGGTTCGGCCGCTTTTGCGCCGAGGTCTGACGGAGCGACATTTGTTTACGACAGCAAGATGTGGTATATAGCCGGGATACAGACGCTGGGGACGCAGTTTAACGACGTATGGTACACATGCGGCAACTCGCTTTCTACACCGGTCGTCACTAACCCGACATATACGCCGACACCGGCATATACGCCGGTGCCGACCGGCACGGTTCCGCCTATCGTGGTTTCATCCCCGACGCCGGCGGAGGTACCGACCGTAAGCAAGGGAGACTCAACCTGCTATCCGACAAGCGCCAAGGACCACCTGAAGATCGTGTGTAATGCCGGTAAAAAATGCGGCGTTAAAATATATGTTTATGACATTGCGGGAAAAATGAAAAATACGATTGAATGCAAATCAAGCGAAATGAACTCTGATAACACCTGCAAAGTCGACCTGGATGTCCGCAGTTACGATCCCGGCGTGTATTATTACACCATACAGGGAAAGACCGATTCGGGAGAATTGATCAACTTCAAATCCAATAAATTTATTGTGAAGGAAAAATAATAAAAAAATGAAAAAAGCAATACCGGCGGCGCTGATAGTGCTGCTATTTATGCCGGCAGCGGCTTATCCGGCGGTGTTCCAGGAGATAACCATAGGGACTGACGCCAGGACCGTTGCGATGGGCAACGCGTTCGCCCCCGTAGTTGAGGGAGCCTCGGCAGTGGGTTTAAATCCCGCCGGGATCGGCAAAACCAGGAAATTTCAGGCCGGGATATCCTACAACAGCTGGATACTGGATATGTCTTTGCAGGAACTTAATGCCGTAATACCCGCGCAATACGGGACCTTCGGAGCGGATATTATGTATGTAAATATGGGTTCTTTTGAAATGCTTGACGATAACGGCTATTCAACCGGCAAGCTGTCAAGGCCATACACCCTTCAATTTACAGGGGCCTACGGGGCCCCTGTTTTTTCCTATTACAGCGGTATTGAAAATAAGTCGCCCGCTGTCAACCTCATGCTCGGTTTTGCCGCAAAATACCTTGTCAGGAATATTGAGGAAGACGTCAGGAACGCGTTCTCGTGGGACATGGGGTTGAAACTGGATATGGCCGGGTGGTACAGCGCGGGAGTTGTCCTGAAAAATATCAGCGTAACGCCTTCCCAGGACCTGCCTTCATCCCTGATTGCGGGGGTATCCATGAAACACTCCTTTGACGCCCAGAATGAATTGCTTGGCGTGGTGTCCTTAAACCAGCAGCTTGAAGGCACGGTGAAGTATAATTTCGGCGCGGAGTACTCGTTTTCAGGGCTGCTTTTCCTGAGGCTCGGTTACGAGCATGACCCTGTTTTAACCGTGGCAGAGGGCACTTACAGCGGTTTTTCCATGGGCGCCGGCATTGTGCTGCAGATTATACAGATAGATTACGCCTATTCACAAAGAGGCTCAGCCGGCAATTCCCAGACCGTAACGCTGACATACAGGTTCCAATAAAGGCAAGTTTTTAAGCCAAAAGCCAAAAGACAAAAGGAAAGTGAGCAAGAAGGTCAAGTTTAAAAGGTGAAGCAAGGAAGGCAAACAAAACAAAACCGGCCCCAAAGCCTTCCTTAAAACCTTAAAAACTTGATCTTTTCCTTTACTTTTGTCTTTTGGCTTTTGGCTTAAAAACTTAGCCGCGGAATTACACTCTCCAAAATCCCCACGTCCCCTTACCAATCCGCCTTTATCTGCGGTTTTTCCTTGCCATCATCGTTCCCGATTGCCAGCATCAGCCCCGCCCCTATGAACATACCCGAATAATCCACATTTTCCGTTGTCACTTGATTGCCGTAATCAGGACCCCAATTTATGTCAATTGATCCCTTCGCGTACCTGTATCCGCCCCGGAATGAAATACCGAACTTGTCGTTCAGCCACAAATCCATGCCGGCCTCAAAATTAAAGCCGTAAATCGCGGTGCTCCATGTTTTATCAAACGTACCGTACATGGACCCGTCACTGAAGTAAAGCGAATCTGTTTCCTTATTGGAAGGGTTGTAATAGACACAGGCGTCGGCCCCCACATAAAAAGCGGCTATATACTTGCGCAGCCCGAACCCGCCGTAATAAACGGAATAATCCGAGTTTATCCTTTCCAGAACGCTGCCGCTGTCGTAGAAAAGCTTGTCCTCATTAACGGCGTTAAGCCTGCCCCCGCGGAAATACACGCCCCACGCGCCGGCGTTCAGGCTTTCCAGGTTATAAACATAGCTGAACTCGGTGAGCACAGCCGTGTCCAGCCTGTTGAACTGGGCATTATACCCGAGGTAATTGTAAATATCGTGCATTTGCTGCTGCGTGGTATTGTAATCTGACATGGATATCTGGTCATAGGCGCCGTAGATCTCGATGTAGCTTTTGTTGTCGGAAGGCTTGACCGCGACAGCGTGTAAAATAAATGCTAAAAATACAAAGACCGAGGTTATTGTATATTTTTTCATTTTTCCCCTGTGTGAATTTTCAGTATTCCTAAAATCGTTAATAAAAAAACAGCCTTTTCCTTGTCTTTGTAGGGACAGCGCTCCCGCGCTATCCGCACGTGGTCCGTCTTAAACATTATTTATAAATACCAATATTAACCAGCAGACCTAATATTACGCACATATTTTACCGGATCCTTCATATCCTTCCTGTTTTTCCACATGCCAAAAGCAGGATGTTTTTCGGTCTTGGTAAAAATTTTCACCGAATTTGCCTTATTTTTTTTGTTTTTCATATTTACTCCCTTCATATCCACTTAAATATACATTTAAAACCCGTCGTAGTCAAACTATGTTTTTCAGGGATTGAACATCCATTAAACTTCCCGCGTGCGGACAGCGCGGGAGCGCTGTCCCTACAAAATCAGGTCAAATAACTTCCGTGAAGTTCACTTCTATCTCGGCCCCGTCGTGTATCGGCGTGGTGTAACCCGCTTTTTCCCCGTTTACCTTCAGCTCCAGCATGCGGCCCTTGGCGCGCTCCATATTTATGGGGTAGAACTTGAATATGGAGGATAGTATCATCTTTTCTTCCGTGAGTTTCTGTTCCAGGACCGCGCCGTTGATTATGAATTCATCTTCGGAGACCTTCCTGCCGTTCATATATATGTCGCTTTTTTCCTGTTCGAGTTCGAAAGGCTTTCCGTTTATGCTGACCTTCACTTTTTTTGACAACGCATTCTTCATGAGGTCCTTTATCCTGTAGTATGCCACAGCATCCAGGTATTCCACCTTGTCCATATTTTTCAGGGTATAGCCCGTGGATACTTCAGAGCCGTTCACCTTCAACTGGAAATTCCTCTGTTTGAGTATGACGGGCTCGCCGTTGACGGTCACTATTATATCGCGCTCATCCGTTTCACCCAGCTCAAATCCCGCGCGTTTCAGGGCCTCTTTTATATTGTCTATCCTTTTAACCTCTATATCCGCCCTGTCGTACAGCGCCTCTTCCATGCTTACTTCCTTTTTATTGCAAAGGATAACGGGCGCTATATCATGCTTTCTTCCGTTTATCTCCACTGTGGTGACGTAGTTCTCGTGCACTATGTCCTTTATAAGCGCCTGCGCGTTGAAGCCGTCCTTTACAGGGCTTATCTTCAAAGCGTCGCCTTGCCTGACCTGCGCATCCAGGTCAGCCTCTGTTTCATTCACAAAAACTTTTGAGTGTTCCGCGTGGCCTCCGCGCAGTATCTTAAGCTCGCCGTTGAAAGTGAAAGAGAGCGCGGCTCCGGGCTTGCCGTAAAGTTTTTTCAGTTCCATGCCCTGCGACATCAGGACTTCCAGAACTGTTATTTTCTGTTCCAGGTTTATTATGTATTCTTTTTCCCCGTTTACCGTGACTTCCACAAAGCCAATGCCTTTTTTAAAAAGGGCGGTTTCCAAAATACCCAGCGGGGTTATCCCTTCCGTTCCTTTAAGCGAGTCCGGCAGGTTTTCTATGTTTGTTATGGATTCAGGCGTCCTGCTCCCGACCCTGTTTATCGGCAGTCCCAGGTTTTCCGCTACTTTTTCGCGCAACACCTGCAGGGAACTTCCGCCGCCGACCATCACTACAGCCTGAGGCTGTTTTCCGTTCAGGTTCAGTATCTCGTCGGCTATTTCCTTTGCCACTTCATCGGCCTTTGGCGCGGCCGCAGCCTTGAATTCGTCGTATGTGATGTTCACGGGATGATTGAATATGTCCCTGGCCTCAAAGCCGTGCACAACGCTTGTTTCCCTTTTTATGCGCTCCGCGGTGTTAAAATCAACGAGGTATTCGTGGCATATGGCCTCTGTAATCTCGTCTCCGGCCTTTGGTATCATGCCGTAGGCCGTTATTTTATTCTTTTCCGTAATGGCTATATCCGATGTCCCCGCGCCCACGTCCACAAGCGCCAGGTTAAGCAGTCTCATGTCGTCGGGTATGGTGACATATAAAGCGGCTATCGGTTCTAACGTGATATATTCTAGGGTAAGCGAGCAGTTCTTCAATACAGACACCATGGAATCAAGCACGGGTTTCGGCAGGAATGTCACAAGCGTTTCGACTGCCAAGGAATGTTTCGCCAGTTGCTGGACAGGATTCTTTATATGCTCGCCATCCACGCTGAAGGAAACAGGCGAGTAACCCACGCAGTAATAATCTTTTTTCTTGTCAGCCGTGAGCTGTGACAGGCCGGTCCTTACGCTTTCAAGCTCAAGAAAAGCCAGGTCATCTTTTGTGATCTCGCCTTTTTTATCCATCGCGGCCGAGGTCTTCTCGGTGTGCAGGCTCCTGCCGGCAAGGGCCGTGGTGACTTTTTCAATAATTATATTATTACGTTCCTCGAGTTTCCTTTTGATCTTATTGACTATTGTGGTGACGTCCTCGATATTATGTATCTGACCGTCAAGCATGGCGCGCTTGTCATGCTCCATGACGACAGCGTCGATTATATGAACCTTGTCCCCGCGCATTTCCCCGAGGATTCCGGCCACTTTTCTGGTTCCGATGTCTAAGGCGAAGATCATGTTCCGTTCCTCCGTTTGTGATGCCAGTTATTTAAGTTTTTAAGCCAAAAGCCAAAAGACAAAAGTTAAGGGTGATACAAACTAAAATCAAGTATCAAAGTAAACCCAAACAACCAAATGTGCAGTGCCTTCCTTGCCTTACTTTACACTTAAAAACTTACCTTTTGTCTATTGGCTTTTGGCTTAACAACTTAACATATCAGTTTACCCTTATCGACGCCAACAGCACCTTCACCGAAGGCACATCCGGTATTAAAAGCAGATAGCCTTTTATAGCCTTTTCATTCGATTCCGAGAACTGCGTCTCTATGGAAAGTATATGCGTTGACATGCCGTCAAATCCGTCTGAAAGGGACGAGAATATGGCGCTGGCTATGTCAAAAACCAGGTTCGGCACCGATGGCAGCAGCATCAGCCCCAGGAATTCATTGAGCGAGTTCATGTACGCGCCGGCGAGTATATTTCCTGTTTCCTTGATCGCCGAGTTTCCCACCTCAGAGAGCACCTTTGTTGAACCGGCGGGTTTCTGCAGGAGAAGGTCCACCAGGTTAAGCGCGCTCTCCCTTGTCAGAAGCAGCAGTATCTTGGATGTGATGTCGCCCAGCACATTCATTATGACTCCCGCGACCAGGGTGTTGGGGTCGCCCAAGAGATGATCTATCTCCTGTGTCCTGATGACCTTTACCTCAGGCACTGAGATCATTATTTTTTTCTTGATAAGCTGTGATAAGGCTGTTGCCGCGTGCCCCGCGCCGATGTTCCCAACCTCTTTTAAAGCGTCTATTTGGGTATCTGAAAGCGTCTGTAAACTGTTGTCAGCCATCGAAGACTCCTTTGTTCTGTGTTCTCTGTTCTATGTTTTATATTCTGTGCAAGTGCCAAGGACTTTGAACACAGAACACAGAACAATCCGGCCTTATACCATTTTGAGATTGCTCTCGATGAGGGCCTGTATGTCCACTATCAGGCTGATCGAACCGTCGCCCAGTATCGTTACCCCTGAAAAACCTTTGGCGAATTTCAGGAATTCACCCAGGCTCTTTATTGCGATTTCCTGCTGGCCGAGGACCGAATCCACCGTAAGGGCTATTTTTTTATCCCTTGCCTCTATGATGACCATGTTCACTATATCGCCCTCAGCCTGCCTGCCCTTGCCGATGAGTTCCGAAAGGGAAAGTACAGGCACAACTTCGCCCCGCAGTATTATTACCCGCCTTGTCTGTATGTCCTTGATATCTTTCGCCGGGTATTCCACTGTTTCTATGGTGTGTATCACAGGTATGGCATATGTCGCGCCGGCCGACTTGACCAGGAGCGCCTGAATGATCGCCCGGGTAAGCGGCAGCTTAAGTATTGATTTCATGCCTTCACCGGGATAATTTTCCATCCTGAATATCCCGCCAAACGCCTCGACTTTTGTTTTTACCACATCGACCCCGACACCCCTGCCGGAAACCGTGTCCACTTTCTCCGCGGTGGAAAACCCGGGAAGGGATATCAGGTTCATAAGCTCGTCGTCGGTGAGCAGGTCCAGCTTGTCCGCCGGCATCAGTTTCTTTTCAATGGCTTTTTTCCTCACCCTGTCCAGGTTTATGCCGCGGCCGTCGTCGGAGACTTCTATAATAACCGAGTTGCGGTCGCGCCTGGCAGATAGCCTGATAACGCCTTTTTTTGTCTTACCCGCGTTCTCCCGCTGTTCAGGCGTTTCCAGCCCGTGCGCTATGCAGTTGCGCACCAGGTGCAGTATGGGCTCGTTTATTTCCTCCAGCACTGTCCTGTCTATCTCGATATCCCCGCCGGTAATCTCAACTTCCACCTGCTTGCCTGCCTGGCTGGAAAGGTCGCGCACTATGCGCGGATACCGGTCGAATATATGCGAAACCGGCAGCATTCTTATGTCGGTCACTTCTATCTGAAGCTCGTCTATGATACGGTCAAACTCATCCACCGTGGAAACAAGGTCCTTATAGGTCTTGTTCCTGGCTATCTGGTCCAGCCTTATCTTGGCTATCACCAGCTCCCCGACAAGGTTCATCATGGAATCAAGTTTTTCAATATTTACCCGCACGCTCTGGGAAAGCGACGCGGCCTTTTTTTCACCCTCCGGTATTTCCATGGCCTTTTCGGCCGCGCCGGCAGGAGTGTGCGCCGCCCCTTGCGGAGAGCTTTCTCCTGCTTCTTTTTTCTGCGCCTTTATTTCCTCTATCTCCGCGCTTTCTATCTCCGCGATACGCGTTATCGCCTGCTCTATTTCCTGCATGGGGGAAGTGGAAACAAACCCAAGCTCGAAAGAGTTCTCAAAAATGCCTTCTTCTATGTCTTTTGCCTTCGGGCTGGATTTCACGATTTCGCCCTTTTCGGAGAGGTTGCGCGATACCATGAAGGCCCTGACGCTTTTGAAAGCGCATGTCCTGGCTATATTGACCCTGATCCTGTAAACTTTCAGGCCCTGCGCAGCGGCTTCATTGAGTATAAGGTCCTCTATTATTATGCTTATGCCCTTTTTACCCGGGGCCGCTGTTTCCTCTCCTGATTTTTCCTGGCGGGGCTTTTGCGGCGCGGCGTAGGATTTTATTTCCCCGGCCGGCGACGAGCTTTTAGCCTTGATCTGGGTTATTATTTCCTTATAACCCTTTGCGAAATCGACGTTCTGGTTCCTGATATTGTCTATGAACTCCTGCATAACGTCTATGGATTTAAAAAGAAGGTTGACAATGTCTATGTCGGGGGAGAGCGTTCCGCCCCTTATCCTGTCCATGACGTCCTCGAGCATATGGGTGAATTCAGCCAGCTTGTCATAACCCATGGTGGCCGACATGCCTTTCAAGGTATGCGCCGCCCGGAACAGCTCGTTCAAAGGGGTCAGGTCCTCGATGTTTTTTTCAAAATTAAGGAGGGCTTTGTTTAAGTTGTTTATATTCTCAACAGCTTCCTCTAAAAACGCCTCTTTATAACTCTCTGTGTTCATTTTGCTTCCCTTGCCAGCCGGTTAATTTCTTCCGCTATTGTGTCGGCTATCTGATTGATAGGCAGCACTGAATCGGCCAATCCCCTGTCCACGACTGATTTCGGCATGCCGTAGATCACCGAGGTTTCCTTATTCTGGACTATGATCTTCGCGTTCTTTTCCCTTATCTTTTCCACCCCGGCTGTCCCGTCCTTGCCCATGCCGGTGAGGACCACGCCGAGAAGTTTTCCCTCAAATATCTTTGCGGCCGAGAAAAAAGTCATATCCGCGCTCGGCCTGACACCCAGCCTTGTGGGTTTTTGGTTGAGTTCTATCCTGTAATCGGTCCCTGTCTTGCAGATCTCCATGTGGTAATTGCCCGGCGCCACATATCCTGTCCCGGCTTTGATCACCTCGCCGTGCACGGCTTCCTTGACATGTATCAATGACACCGAGTTGAGCCTGTCTGCGAGCGTCTTTGTGAAACCTTCGGACATATGCTGTATTATTAGGTATGACGCCGGCAAATTGCGGGGTATCCTGGGTATCACTTCGGTAAGGGCCCTGGGGCCGCCGGTGGATGTCGCTATGATGACCATGATGTCGTTGTTCTGCTGTATTTCCTTTTCCTGCTGTTTTATCCCGGCGTCTTCGGGCAGGATGAAGGCCACTTTGCTGAGGTCTATGTTTTTGGCGGCCTTTATTTTTTCCGTAAGCTCGCTTTGTATCTTCTTTATATCAAGTGATATTTCCCCTGACGGCTTGCACACAAAATCAACCGCCCCGTACTGCAGCGCCTTTATGGTTATGTCCGCGCCTTTCGGGGTGTATGCGGAGAGCATGATGACAGGGGTCGGCTTTTCGCTCATTATATAACCCAGTGTGTGTAGCCCGTCAAGCCCGGGCATTTCAACATCAAGGGTTATGACGTCGGGGTTAAGTTCCATGGTTTTTTTAAATGCGTCTTTGCCGTCTTTCGCTGTCGCGATAACCTCGATATCCGGGTCCTCGTTTAGCATATCCGGGATTATCTTCCGCATGAACGCGGAATCATCGACGACAAGCACCCTTGTTTTAGCCATTTTTCACTCCTGCAGCGTTCTGTCCACAGCTTCCAGAACCCTTGTGGGCTGGAAAGGCTTGATGACAAAATCTTTGGCCCCCGCCTGTATGGCCTCGATCACAAGCGCCTGCTGTCCCATGGCCGAGCACATTAGTATCTTCGCATTGGGGTCAAATTTCATTATTTCCTTTACGGCCTGTATGCCGTCAATTTCCGGCATTATTATGTCCATGGTCACAATATCGGGCCTGAGCTCCTTGTATTTTTCTATGGCTTCACGGCCATTAACGGCCTCGCCGGCTATCTCAAGGTCTTTTTTCTTCAATATGCCGGCAAGGATGTTCCTCATAAATTTTGTGTCATCAACGATCAGGACTTTCTTCAAATTTTCCTCCTTCAGTCTGGGCGATGGTTTTCAGCTCGTCCTGCTCCTCGTCGGTAAATATCTTCTCTATGTCAAGCAGTACTATGATCCTGTCCGCGGTCTTGACTATGGACTGTATGTAGCGCCCGCCCACGCCTGTCAAAGTCGAAGGCGCCGGCAGCATTTCCGAGTCCTTTACATTCACCACTTTTGTGACCTCGTCGACCACCACCCCCACAAGCTGGTGCTTGGCGTACTCGACTATGATTATGCGGAACATTATATTCGCTTCCTTATCATCCATCCCAAAACGCCTGCGCAGGTCTATGATGGGGATTATTTTTCCCCTTAAATTAATGACGCCTTCTATAAAATCCGGGGCCGTCGGGACCTCGGTTATGTCCTTTAAACGTATTATCTCGACGACTTTCATTATCTCAAAAGCATAGTCGTCATCCCTTATCTTAAAACCGACTATTTTGGTCTCCATGTTTATACCTTCTTTTCCAGGTGCAGTTTTGTCATGAGGCCCCTCAGGGTTTCCGCGGTCTGCGCGAGTTCCTGCGCCTGCGCCGCTATCTCTTCCATGGAAGCGGTCTGCTCCTGGGTTGAAGCGGACGCCTGCTGGGTCCCGGCCGCCGTTTCCTCGGCCACAGCCGCGATCTCCTCGACCGCTTTTACGACCCTGTCTGTGTCCTGGGCCTGTGCCTTGGTAAGCGACGTTATCTCGCCCGATAATTTTACGACTTTCGACACCACCTCGTCTATTTTTTTCAGCACTTCACCGCTCTCGGTCACGACTTTTTTGCCCTCTTCCGTTTCCCTTACCCCTACCATGATGGCTTTGACCACGCCCTCGGTTTTGTCATGTATGTCCTCCACCAGGCGGGTAATTTCCTTGGCCGCGCCCGCTGAACCTTCGGCAAGTTTCCTGACTTCGTCGGCGACGACGGCGAAGCCGCGGCCCGCCTCTCCCGCGCGGGCAGCCTCTATCGCGGCATTGAGCGCAAGCAGGTTGGTTTCGTCCGCTATCTCCGTTATTATATTTACGACTTCCTCTATCTTCTCGGAATAAACTTTTAGTTCTTCTATGGAATCCTTGGCCTTGTTTGTGACGTTCACAATATCTTCCATCTTTATAATGGTGTCTTTCACCGCAGCCATGCCGTTTTCCGTGGCTTCCTTGGCGCTTTTTGCGACCCCGAGGACCTCCTCTGATTTCTGTGCGACTTCCTGGATTGAATTCGACATGTTCTCCATGATACGGGAAGTCTCCACCGTGCGCTCCGCCTGCTGTTCCACGCCGCGGGCTATCTGCTGTACGGTGGACGATATTTCCTCGGCTGAGGCGTTGATCTGCTGGGTGGATGCGGAAAGGTTCTCGGCAAGGTTCATGATGTTCTCGGAAGAATCCCTGAACTTTGAGAGCATATTGCGAAGCCCGTCTATCATATTATTGACGCTTAGGGTTATGCTTTTTACAAAACCGCCCTTTAATTTCGAGTCGTCGTTTATTTGTCCGAGGGCAAGCAGGTCGAACTTGACCGCAAGCTTGTCGAATTTATCGGCCGTTATTTTAAGGCCGGCAATCAAATTGACTACAATGAGCACAACACACAATCCCATGATAAGCGTGAAAAAAAACGCGCTTTTGACCGCCACGGAGCCCATAATGCATATAAGGAAAAACAAAAGCCCCGCCCCAAGGGAAGCGCCCACATTGATAAGCACGATCTTCGTCATCCAGTCAAGTTGCTTTTTTTCCATAACTTCAACCGCCCGTCAAATAGTTTTTGTCCCGGCCGAAAAACTTTTTACCACGGCCTGCTTAGTGGAAACCGAGAACTCTATGGTCCTGCCGTAATTGCTGCCCGTATCCTCGCCCATTATGGCGATGCCCTTTGAAGCGAGGCATTCTTTGGCCTTTTTTATATTTCTTTCGCCTATGGCTTCCGCATCGTTCTTCACATCGAACATTTTGGCTCCGCCGAATATCTTGGCGTCCATATCCTTTATGTTGACGCCTTCCTTTATCATGGACTTTACCAGATTCTCTATCCCAGCGTCCAGGTACTTGTTTTCGTTGGCGTCTTTTCTGGTCCCGGGCTTCTCCGGCAGTATGCCGTGCAGCATGGCCGCCACCGGTTTGTGCCTGTCATAACACACCACGATAATACACGAGCCGACCCCGTAGGCGGCGAGCACTTCCGCGTTCCTTCCGGTCTTAAGATCGCCCATGTTGACTTTTATCGAATCAGGCGCCATTAATTCAGGCGCCTTTTATGGTGTTTGTAAGCGCTTCCAGGATTTTTGCCATGGAGTTCCTGTCCGGTATAAGAAAAAGCTTGCTTTTCAAGTTGGTTATTTCCTCTGTCATTTCATTTTCTATCAGCATCGCCTCGGGCCCCATTTCCGCCAGTTCCGCGGAAACTGTCTCAAATATGGCGTCCACCATATCCACGGCAAGCGCCGGCACGCTTGGCACGGAATTCAAGCCTATGAATTTGGCAATGGCGTTTAAGTATGCCGACACTATGATATTGCCTATCTCTTTTAAGGCCGACTGCTCGGTCTCGCCGAATTCTTTTGTGGCCCCGAGCTTGCGCCTCATGAGCAGGTCCAAAAGCAGGAACACCTTGTCCTGCGGGAATATCAGCAGCGCCCGGGCCTGGATCTCGCCGAATATGCGCATATAAACCGCGGCGACTATTTTCGCCTCGCGGGAAACCATTTCCGCCATCTTTTCCACCGGCACCATCACTATGGAAGGGACATCTATGCTGATGTCCTTGCCAAGCAGCTGGGACAGGGCCGTGGCGGCGCTTCCCGCGCCGATATTACCCAGTTCTTTCAGGGCGTCGCGCTGAAAATCATTGAGTTTATTGTCCGCCATGGTCAGTTACCTATTATCTTGCTTACTGTTTCAAGCACGTTGGACTGCTCGAACGGTTTTACTATATAATCCTTGGCTCCCGCCTGTATGGCCTCTATGACGAGGGCCTGCTGTCCTATCGCAGAGCATATCAGTATGTTCGCGTTGGGGAATTCCGCTATGACGTTTTTCAGCACGTCTATGCCGCCCATCTCAGGCATGACCATATCGGAAATGAGCATATCCGGTTTCAACTCTTTGTATTTTTGGATGGCTTCCCGGCCGTTTGCAGCCTCGCCCGCCACTTCGTATCCACCGCCCACAAGGATATTTTTGAGCATCATCCGCATGAAAGACGCGTCATCAGCTATTAGGATTCTTTTTGCCATTTTATTTCTCCTTTTTTTAATGCAAGATGAGATCAGTTTCAAGTTTTAAGTTTTAAGATCAGCCTTATCTTAAAACTTAAAACTGCCCTTATCTGCTTTTATCTTGTTCCATCAGACCGCATACTCACCGCGTTCCCCTGTCCTTATCCTGATCACGTCGGTTATATCGGAAATGAAAATCTTGCCGTCCCCTATCCTTCCTGTCCTGGCTATTTCTATTATTTCCCCCAGTGTTTTCTCCACATCCGAGTCCTTTAAAACTATTTCTATTTTCACTTTCGGCAGGAATTCCACCGTCACATCCTGCCCCTCAAGCACGTCGTTCTTCCTTTTCTGGAAACCATAACCTTCCACGTTTGTGATTGTTATCCCGTTGATGCCCATATCCATAAGCCTGCGTTTTATGGCCTCAAATTTGACCGGCTGGACAATAACCGTGATTTTTTTCATTTTATAAGTTTCTTTCTTGAAGATGACGGTGAAAGCATGAGCTCTTTCTTCCACACTTCCACCATTCTTATGTTTTCCTGTGCCGACCTTGTCAGGTCGCCTTCAGGCACGATTTCCATGTATTTTTTCCACATCTCTATGGCTTCGCCCCACCAGCCCTTCCACCTGTAAACCTCGCCGAGCTTGAAAAATACTTCCTTTATATCCGGGTTCAATTCTATAGCCTTGTGGTATTCGATATCCGCTTCATCCCACCATTCCTTCTTGAAATAGGCGTTAGCGAGGTTAAAATGCCCGCGTCCGTTCTGGGGGTTCCTTGAGACCATGGAAATAAATATCTTTACTGCCGCGTCAAAATCGCCGGTCTCATAGAGCACGGAGCCTATATTTCCCAGGGCATCCTGGTTATCAGGCTCTATTTTCAGCACTTTGTTATATTCTACAATAGCCTCCTGCAATTGTCCAGTATTTCTATATGCGTTGCCAAGATCATATGCCACTGAGACGTCAGAAACGGCTGCCGACTGCTTCTCCTTGAGTTTTTCAATGGTTTCCCTGAAAACCACGTCCTTTTTCATGGCCGAATCCAGGTTTTTCCGTGCAACCGCGTATTCAGGGTTTATCCTGAGGGCCTGGTCAAAAAAGCGCTGGGCTTCCTTGAAAAAGTTCTTTTTATAGTAAGCCACGCCCAGGTTATTATAGGCCTTGTAATATTCCTTGTCTATTTCCACGGCCTTCTGGTATTCCTCTATGGCTTTATCTATATTTCCGAGGTTCTTGTAGGCTACCCCCATGGAATTGTGGGCAACCGCATTATTGGGCTGTACCGACAGGGCTTTCTGGTATTCTATTATAGCCTCTTCATTCCTGCCTTTATCGGTGAGCACGAGCCCCAGGTACAGGTTTATCTCCGGCTTCTTTATGTAATTGGGGAGTATCTCAAGGGCCCTTCTTAATTCATTTACCGCCTCGTCATACCTTTTGAGCTTATAATATGAGACTCCCAGGTAGTAGTGGGCCTCGTCGTCGTAGGCTTCCTTAACAAGGTGGTGTTCCAGTACGTCAATGGCTTCCTGTGTCCTGTCTTCCTTATATAATAATATGCCGCGCTCAAGCTCTATCCTTGTGTATTCCGGGTTTTCCTCCGCTATCGCGTCCAGGACCTGCTTAGCCTTTTCAAACTCCTTCATTTCCCTGTAGGCCACCGCGATATTGACCTTGGCCTCGACCATATCCGGCTTAAGCTTCAGCGTCTGCCTGAATATTTCGACTGCTTCCTTTAATATCCCTTTTTTTATCAGCAGCTCGCCGAAAAAATTGTAATAAGACGGCTGCTTTGAATTATAGTGGATGGCCATTTTTATCTGGTTGATAGCGTCGTCCGTGTATCCCTTGAGTTTGTAAACCTTGGCCAGGTTGAAATACGCCTCTTCCTTCCTTTTTTCATCAGGGAGTTTTTCCACTTCCTCGCCGCGTTTTACGGCGGAGTTGGTCTCGTAGTAATCTATGACAAGGCTTTTGTTCGACTGTATGAAAGCCGGGTTGAGCTCCACCGCGCGGTTATAGCACATTCCCGCTTCCTCGTCCTTGCCCGTCTCACCGTACACAAAGCTCAAATTATAGTAAGCCAGCGCGTATTCCTTCGAAAGTTGAATGGCTTTTTTCAGTTGTTCCTCGGCCTCGTCGTAGAGGCCCATTTTATAAAGCGTCTCGCCCATATTATTGCGCAGTTCCGCGTAGTTCGGGTATTTTTTCAGGGCCTCCCTGAAGACCGTATCCGCCGTGGCGTATTCCCCCATGTTCTTATATAGGACGCCCAGCAAGTTCTGCGCGAGCAGGTGTTCTGGATTGAGTTCAAGGCACTTTTTAAGTTCCTTGACCGCAACCTCGTAATCCCCGGTAAAACTCAATGATTTCCCAAGGTTAAAATGCGTCTCAGGGTCCGACGGGTACAGCTGCACCGCTTTTTTATATGCTGAGATAGCCCTGTCATATATGCCGGTCTGCTTGTTGACCGCTTTCAGGTTGGCCTGAGCCTGGGTATAATTGGGGCTTATGGAAAGGGCTTTTTTAAACTGTTCTATGGCTTCCTGGAACATACCTTTGGAATAATAGTAAACACCGACATTATTAAGCGCTGTCGCGTCATTTTCCGACTTGTTCTCTTTCAGGATCTCCCTGTCAGGCGCGCCCGGCATATCTATTTTTCCTCAAAAAATATGTCGGGTTTTATAAGGGTTATCACTTCGCCCCCGTCCTTGATCAGGCCGGCAATGTATTTTTTATCTATAGTGAAGGAATATTTGGTTATATTGGCAAAACTCGACGACTGGAAATTCCTCACGGATACAACCTTGTCCACCAGGAACCCCAGGATATTGTCCTTGAATTCAATGACCATGATCCTGGTCTCATCCGTGACAATGTCATCCGTTCCGAATATCCTGCGGTTTAAGGATACCACTGGTATGACCTCGTTGCGGATGCTTATCATACCGAGAATGTGCGAAGGCAGGCTGGGTAAACGGGTTATATTCCTGTATTTGAGTATCTCCCTGGAAAAAACTATCTCCATCCCGAAAAGCTCCCTGTTTATTTCCACAACCACCACAAGCAGGCCCTTGAGGACATTTATGATGTTCTCTTCCTTGACAAAACGCATGCGGACAAGTATTTTGCCTATGGGTTCCTGTGTTTCGCCGCCGAGTTGTTCCTTCAAAGCCTCGTCCAGCTGTTCTTTTGTGAGAAACCCGGCCTGTATCAAAAGTTCGCCCAGGCCCTTATCCTGACCCTTAAAAACATCCATACTTTATGACCGCCTCATGCCCCGCCGAGAAGTTTCAGGTTTTTCCTGATTATCTCGTTCTCGGGGTTTAATTTCAGGGATTTTGTCCAGTATTCTTTTGCCTTCTCCGGATTGTTTTCCTTCATGGATATGTTGCCCATCTTGTAGAAAACATCCGCAGAATCCCTTCCTCTTTCAATGCTCTTCAAAAAGTTTTCCTTTGCTTCCTTGTACATAATCTTCCTGTAGTATATGTGCCCGATGTTTTCAAAAACCATGGGGTCGTCCTTTTTCAGTTCGAGGGCCTTAAGGTATTCCCCGAGGGCCTCATCGAGCTGGTCCTCCTCGGCGTATATGAAGCCCAGGGCCTTATGCGTCTCGGCGTCGGCGAACCCAAGTTCCGCGACTTTTTTGTATTCTTCGAGCGCTTCCTTTTTCTTCCCTATTTTCGAGTAAACCTCGCCGAGTATGATGTAAACTTCGGCGTTCCTGAACTTGTTCTTCTTAGCCAGTTCAAGTTGGGCGATTGCCAGCTGGTACTCGCCTTTTTCAAAGTAAAGCACGCCGAGGTTAAAAGCCACAGCCGCGTCGCGCGGGTTTATCATCACCGCTTTATTGTAGTATTCTATCGCTTTGTCAAAAAACTTTAATTCCCTGTAAATATTGCCGAGCATGGAATTGATACCGGGGCTCTTAGGGTTTATCCTGATGACTTTTTCATATTCCTCCGCCGCTTCGGCGTATTTTTTCTCCGATTCGAATATATACCCGAGCTTAAAAAGCAGTTCTATGTTGGACGGATCTTTTTCGAGCAGGGCCCTGTATTCGCGCTCCGCGTCCTCCGGCAAGAGCATTTTGGAATAAAGGTCGCCGAGCGCATGCCTTGCGGATACGTCGTTCTTGTTTATCTCAAGGGCTTTTTTGTACTGCAAAAGGGCCTTCTCGGAGTTTCCCATATTGGTGTAGAGCTTGCCCAGTTTTATTATTACGCTGACGTTCACGGGGTTTATTTTCAGGGCTTTTTCGTATTCCTTTATGCCCTCGTCATAACCGCCCTTGGAGACATAGGCGTTCCCAAGGTGCGTACGGACTTCCGCGTCATCCGGGTTTATGGAAAGCGCCTTTTCAAATTCCTTTATTGCCTGGTCGTACCGCTTGCTCATATTGAAGGCAAGCCCCAGGTTTATGTGGTCCTGTACGGTATCCATTATATTTTCCTGAATATCCTCTCTTTTATATTTATGCAGTTGAACCGGTCGCGGTAATCCTGCAGCATGGTCTCGGTCTTTCCGAGAAAAAGTATGCCATTCTCCTTAAGGGAGTCGTAATAATGCCCAAGCACCGTCTTTTGCAGTTCGCGGGTAAAATAAATAATGACGTTCCTGCAGAAAACTATGTCAAAAAAATTCTTTTTATAGGGATCCATAAGGTTCCATTTTATTATTTTTACGCTTCTTTTTATCTGGTCCCTGACCTTGTAATTCCTGCCATCCGTGGAAAAGTACTTTGTCCGCCTCTGTGGCGCTATATTGTCCAGTGTCCGGCCTTCGTAAATGCCCTCGGAGGCTTTGTGTATGGCTATAATGTCAAGGTCCGTGGCGTATACCTCAAAATCATAATTCAAAATGCCGAGCTTTTCCGCCGTTTCCTCAATGGAGATGGCTATCGAGTACGGCTCTTCGCCCGTGGAACACCCGGCGCTCCACACCCTTAAAGGGCTTTTAAGGCCCATCATAATGTCCGGCAGTATGGTATTCTCAAGCTCCACAAATATCTCAGGATCCCTGAAAAACTGCGTGACATTTATCGTAAGCTTATCGAGGAGTATGTCATACTCGGCCTTGTGCTCCTGCAGGTAGGCGAAATATTCCACGTATTTCGGCAGCTGCAGGGACCTCATGCGCACGGCAATACGCCTTTTTATGTAATTTTCCTTGTACTGGCTCACATCAAGCAGTTTTTCCAGACGCACGCCTTCTTTTATTTTTAAGAACGCTTCTTCCTCGTTCATTAATTGACCAGGTCCATTTTTATTTTGCCGGCCCCGCTGTCAGAGATACCGCTTTCCATTGAATCCAGGAACACTCCCACTAAGTGCGAATCAAACTGGCTTCCCGCGCAGCGTTTCAGCTCCGCGGCGGCCTCGTCCTTTGTACGCGCCCTGCGGTAGGGCCTGTCGGCCAGCATCACGGAATACGCGTCGGCAATGGCGCATATCCTCGAGCCCAGCGGGATCCTTTCACCCTTTAATTTTTCAGGGTACCCTTTGCCGTCATAATGCTCATGATGATAAAGTATTATGGGCAGTATGTCCTCAAAAAGTTCCAGCCCGTTGAGTATATCCACCCCGTCCTGCGGGTGCTTCTTTATTGTCTCATATTCTTCCGCCGTCAGCGACGACGGTTTTTTCAGTATTTCGCTGTTTGTTTTGATCTTGCCTATGTCATGCAGCATGGCCGCTATTTTAATCCTTTTGCATTCTTCCGCGGACAGGTTCAGTTTTTGGGCTATCTGAAGGGCGTAATTCATGGTCGACAGGGAATGCCCGTGGGTATCATGGTCCTTGACCTCCAGGGCCAGCGCAAGGGTTTCTATTATGCTTTGATAATTGTCCGACATCTGCTCAAGCATGTCGTATTTTTCAAGTATTATGAATATCTGGGCGGTGAAAAATTCGGCTATGTATATGTCATTGTGTGTAAACCCGGACCCTTTGTAAAGCACTGCCGCTCCGCTTAATCCCCTGTCCCCCCTGGCCGGNNCCGGAATTACGGTTAAAAACCCGTCCGTCACATCAGGTATTGTTTTTACCCGCGAATAAGGCGCGCTCTGCAAAAATGCGGCCGTCAGTTCATTTTCCGCCACGCTTTCGCGCGCTGCAGAGTCCCGGTATGCGCCGTATGAATGCTTAAGGGTCAGGTTTGTTTCCCCGTACCCGCCGGAACCGTAGATCAGGACATGGCTGCATCCTGTCAGGTTGGAAATGTTGCGCGCCAAAAGGCTTAACAGTTCGTCCCGGCTCAATCCTTTTTTTATCTCCAGGAGCATGTCATGCGCGATCATGAATGAATTCATTATCCTGTCCGCAAATACTTTTTCCTCATCCGTGCGGGCCCCGGCGATAACCCCGCCGCGGGGCATGAGTTTTATCCTGTCCCCGAGCAGCGCAAAAGCCGCGTAGACCGCGGTATTGACGGCTATGTCCGCCAGGCCGGCCGACTTGTGCAGGGAATAAAACGCAAAATTAAAGAACAATCCGCTGAGTATGCCGTTGGCCCAGCCGGAACTTACCGAAACAAGTATGACCGCCCCTCCTGCGGCCAGAAAAACATAACCTGCCCTGATTCCCATGAAATCAACGGCAAGGGCCAGCAGAAAAGCTCCCGCAGTTATCAGTACCATATCCCGTTTTCTTAGTCTCATTTTTTCACCGTTTATTTGGCAGACTTTACCATATCACCGGCGTTGATCACGCCCGTCTGGTCCGTGACTATGGCCACGCTGGAATCTTTCATGGAATTTATCACCATAAGTTTTCCCGTTTTATGGTAAGTATCCATGCCGCCGGTATCCTTATTCGGTATGGACCTGTAAACCGTCATTATTTCCCCGGGCATCAGCCCCGACTTAACCCCTTTGTTGAGGTAAACTATATCCTTTTTCTTCACGTTGACAATGCCGTCCTTGACCTTTATTATAAAAGCCTCTATGACCCCTGTTTTCTTTTTTATCCTGGTCGTTATCTTATTGTAATAGTCCTTGAAATCTTTCCTGAGCTTTATCCTGAAATTCTGCCCGACCGGGCCGTAACTTTTCAGGAGCCTGACCAGCCATATTCCTTCATCCGATTTTTCAACTATTGTGCCTACCGCGCGCACATCTATGAGTTTGCCCTTGTCCTCGCCGGTCACTATGTCCTCGACGTTTTCTTTGTCGGTATACACAAGGAACTGCATTCCCGGCCTGATACCCTTGCCGACCGTGACCTTTATGTAGGCCGGCATGCCCTGGACCAGTATTTCCCTGTCATCCACGTCATAAATATATCCGTCTTCCGTGAAATTATCGCTGATAAATCCGGCGCGCTCAACCATGACATAGCCGGCTTTTTCTATTTTATTCGCCCCCTCGGCTTCCATGAGTACAACCCCGCCGGTCTCGCCTTCCTCCGTGTCGGGCCCTTCAAAAGTGACGTTCACTTCGCCGTTATTATTTTCTTCTTCCCCGACCGGCGCGGTTTTTTCCTTCTTTTGTATATATTTCCCGAGTTCTTCGGTTGAGGTTTCTCCGGGGTTCAGTATGACAATGCCTTCCTCTTCGCCTGCCGTGGAATTGTCCACTTCAATCTTATTGACCTTTTCCTCAACCGCGGGCGTGGCCGCTTTTACGGGTTCCTGCTGGGCCGGGGCCTGGGTTGCCTCTTCTGAAGGCTGCTGTGTTGCGGCCTCAGTGGCCTGTGCCGAAGGCTGTTGTGTTGCGGCCTCAGTGGCCTGTGCCGAAGGCTGTTGTGTGGCCGCAGGGGTCGGCAAATCTTCGTCCGGTTTTGCCGTGGGCGCGGCAGTTGCCTGCTCCACAGTCGCCTTTGGAGGCGGTACAAGAGTGGGGACCGCCGTATTTTCAGTCTGCGCCACCGGCTGCTGGGGTGTTATCATGGGTGTCAATTGTTCATCTGATATTGGGACCGTCGGGTAAGGCGATAATTGCGCCTGTTCCGAGGCGGCCTGGGCCGCTGCTTCCGGGCTCTCGCCGTAAATATACGCGCCGGATGATATAATCAGCGCCGCGCAGAAGGTTAAAAGCAGGAGCATTTTTGTTTTTTTCATGTCATCCCCTTAAAATGATGTTTTGTAATCCGACAGCAGCCTTTTTGCCTCTTCTATATTTTTCTGTTCCGGATATGTTTCTATGTACATTTTGAGAGTGTCGCGGGCCTGCGCTGGCTGGATCTTCTTGCCGTAAATTATAGCCGACATAAAGACCAGCTCGGGAATTTTTGCTGATTTGCCGTCATAGCGTTTCTTGAATTTTTCTATAAGCTCAAGTGTGCGGTCAAAATTGCCTATCATATCCATGTATCTTATGTTCAGGTAGGACGCTGTCTCGAGATTTGGTTCCTTCAAATTGTCAATAGACCAGGTCTCAATAAAATTGCTTACTTTGATCGAATCCCCGATAAGATATCCGGCGGCAATTATGACAATAACCGCAAAAATAACCATTTTTTTCATCATTAACCTCTGTAATTTATTTCCGGGCATGCCCGGATATAATTCCACTGTAGATACAGTAATACCATTTTAATTTTATCACCGAATAAGTATTTTGTCAATTTTTAAAGTGGTAATATGGGGATTATTAAAGTAAATAAATCAGAAACGGATTTTTTGGATTATAAAACAGGTTTAAATCCAAGTTTATTTGTTTATGTTGTCATTGCGAGGAGCAAGTTGTTCAGCGACGAAGCAAACTCTGTTCTTTTGTGGAACGATCTAATCAAGGCTTATCGGTGTAACTGAGATTGCTTCGTCGGCATGATACAATAATACGCCTCCTCGCAATGACAACACTGCAATATTAACAAATACCCCGTTCAGCATAAATAAAAAACCGGAGGGCCTGTTTCCAGGTCCTCCGGTTATAGGGTATCTCTTGTAGTTAGTTTTATTTGCCGACTACGTTGGCAGCCTGCGGTCCCTTTGCGCCTTCAGTTACGTCAAAAGAAACTTCCTGTCCCTCTTTGAGCGTCTTGAAGCCGTCTCCCTGGATAGCCTGGAAGTGCACAAACACGTCCTTGCCGCCTTCCTGTTCGATGAAGCCGTACCCTTTCTTGTCGTTGAACCATTTCACTTTTCCATTTGCCATTACTAAAACCTCCACAAAATTAAAAAGATTATTGCGGGACAAACCCGCAACGTAGGGTGAATGGTATCAAAAAGGATGGGTAAAGTCAACAGGTAAAGGCAGATTTTGTCAATGCAAAATAAGAAT
>PMTB01000080.1:0-1542 GCA_003167475.1 candidate division FCPU426 bacterium
ATCATATCCGTATGTAGGCGCGGGCCTATGAAGCGTAGGCCCGCGCCTACATGGTCATTACAAAAGGAGCAAAACAATGAATAAACAAAAACAGTCCTGCTGCTGCGGGGATGAAAAGGAAACTGCGCCTTCCTGCGGATGTTCCGCGGAGAAACCCGCGGAAGAAAAGGCCGAATGTTCCTGTGGAGGGCCGTCAAAAGAAATAACTGAATTCAGGACGTTCTGCACTTCCGGGTCATTGAAAACGACTGTTGGCAAGGTTGACGTTGTTCCCTCCAAACTTTGCATCACCGACCTGTTCGGCAATTTCCTCGTCCGTTTCGGTATAAACCGGAATAACCACGCGGTAAAGACCGGTTTATACGCTGTCGGCGCGCCTGATAAAAAATCGCCCGTCCTTGTGTCGGCCAATTATAAAATGTCCTTTGACGCGCTCAGGAAGGAATTATCCGGCATCAACGCCTGGATACTTGTCATTGATTCAAAAGGCGTCAATGTCTGGTGCGCGGCAGGTAAGGGGACATTTGGTACTGAAGAGCTTGTAAGGAGGATCAAGGCTGTAAAGCTCGACAAACTCGTTGAAAAACGTGAACTAATTGTACCCCAGCTGGGCGCGCCCGGAGTTGAGGCGCACCTGGTCAGAAAGGGTTCGGGATTTAAAGTTATATTCGGGCCGGTGGAGGCTTCTGATATTAAGGCGTTCCTGGATTCGGGCATGAAGGCTACCGAGGCCCAAAGGACCGTAACTTTCGGTTTGTTGAAAAGGCTTGAAGTGACTGGGATTGAGTTTGTCACTGCCATGCAGATAATGCTGGGTGTTTCCCTGGCCGCTGTAGTTGCCGCAAGTTTTACAAAAACGGGATTTTCTGCCGCCGCCGGATTTGGCATCGCGGCAATCTTTATTTTGGCCCTGCTCATAGCCGCCCTCTCAGCCACGGTCATACCCGCGGCATTGCTTCCGGTAATACCGGGAAGGATGTTCTCGGTCAAAGGCGCAATAGCGGGTTTTGTGACATCGGGGATTTTTGTGACGCTTACGCATTTGAGCCCGCTCACAGCGTCTTCCATAGTCCTTCTTTCATCGGCGCTTGCTTCCTTTGTTTTTATGAACTACACGGGAACAAGCACCTTTACATCGCTTACCGCGGTCAGGAAGGAAATCAACATTTCGGTGCCTTTCATGATAGCGGCTGCGGTTATAGGATTTACGCTGCAAATAATTGATTTTGTGCAGAAGGGGGCCATAAAATGGAATTAAAATACCTCGGTTTAAACACCCTTGAATACGACGTTAAAAAGTGCACGGGCTGCGGGATGTGTGTCATAGTCTGTCCCCACAGGATATTCCAGATGAAGGGCAAAAAGGCGGAAGTCACGGCCAAAGATAAGTGCATTGAATGCGGAGCCTGCATGAAGAACTGCGCGTTTGACGCGATAAAGGTGGAAGCGGGCCCGGGCTGCGCAGCTGCAGTGCTGGCGTCGGCGTTCCGCGGGGATAAGAAGGCGTGCTGTTAGAACTTGCGTTAAGTTTTTAAGCCAAAA
>PMTB01000080.1:1565-5797 GCA_003167475.1 candidate division FCPU426 bacterium
CAAAAGTTAAGTGGAGAGCAAGGAGAGCAAGGAGAGCAAGCAAGGTCAACTTATACCCTTTGTTCTACTTTTCACCTTTACTTTTGTCTTTTGGCTTTTGGCTTAAAAACTTAATGTAGGCTTCAACATTCCCACCTGTAACATTCCCCCCTTTACACAACCGCCCTAAACAGTTATAATCATCAATGAATTAAGGTTTACCACACACGCCTTTACCGCGTGTGATTTTTCATTATACGGAGAAACAATGCCCTACTTGGACGAGATAAAAAAGCGGCGCACTTTCGCCATCATAAGCCATCCTGACGCGGGCAAGACCACGCTTACGGAGAAGTTCCTTTTATTCGCCGGCGCCATACAGATTGCCGGCGCGGTCAAATCGAATAAAATAAAGAAAACCACAATATCCGATTTCATGGAAATAGAGCGCCAGCGCGGTATTTCCGTGGCGTCCGCGGTCATGAGTTTTGAGTACCGCGGCATGAACGTGAACCTGCTTGATACCCCGGGACACAAGGATTTTGCCGAGGATACGTACCGCACCCTTACGGTCGTGGATTCCGTCATACTGGTCGTTGACTCCGTAAAAGGCGTTGAGGAACAAACTGAGAAGCTAATGAAGGTTTGCAGGATGCGCAACACGCCTGTGATTATATTTGTCAACAAGATGGACCGCGAGGGCGGCAATCCTTTTGACCTACTTGATGAACTCGAGAAAAAACTCGATATCAAAGTCAGGCCGTTAAGCTGGCCCATAAGCCGCGGAGCGAGTTTTAAGGGCGTTTACAACCTTTACGACAAGACCCTGCATTTATTCAAGACACAGCAGAAACTCGCCGACATTCAGCCGGTTTCGATCAGCGACCTTAAGGACCCGGCGCTTGACGAATATGTGGGGAACGAATTTGCCTCACAGCTCAGGGAAGACATAAATCTGCTCGACGGCGTGTACGGCTCGTTTGAAAAGGATAAGTATCTGTCGGGTTTGACCGCTCCAGTGTTCTTCGGCAGCGCCGTCAACAATTTCGGGGTTAAGGAACTCCTCGACGCGTTCGTGGAGATCGCTCCGCCGCCGGGGCCCATGGAGACGGATAAGCGGATTGTAAGCCCGGAAGAAGACGCCTTCTCCGGATTTGTATTCAAGATACACGCCAATCTGGACCCCAGGCACCGCGACCGAATAGCGTTTTTCAGGGTGTGTTCGGGAAAATTTGAAAGAAATAAATTCTATAAACATGTCCGGCTGGACTCGGATGTGCGCTTCCCCAACCCGGCGGCTTTTATGGGGCAAAAGAAAGAGGTCATAGACGAGGCTTATCCGGGCGATGTTATAGGGCTTTATGACCGCGAGAATTTCAAGATAGGCGACACTCTGACCGAAGGCGAAAAAATGACTTTTAAGGGCATACCGAATTTCTCGCCTGAAGTTTTCAAGGAACTAATACATACTTCAATGAAAGCCAAACAACTTGAAAAAGGCATAAAAATGCTCACGGACGAAGGCGTGGCCCAACTGTTTTTGATGGCGCAGAGCGGCCGCAAGGTCGTGGGCACGGTCGGGCTCCTGCAGTTTGAGGTCATACTTTACCGCCTCCAGCATGAGTACGGCGCTGAGTGCCGTTTTGAGCCGGTCAACTTTTTTAAGGCCTGCTGGCTCTCTACGACAAATCAGGCAAAGCTTGACGAGTTCTGCAAGTTCAAGGCCGACCGCATAGGCCGCGACAAGGACGATAATATAGTGTTTTTTGCGGAATCGGAATGGATGCTGCACCACTATATAGAACAAAATCCCGAGATAGGGTTCCACTTTACTTCGGAATATAAGAACGACCTTAAAGAATAGGCTGAAATAAATCCAGGCCGGAGGAAAAGTATTTGAAAAAAGAACACCTCATCCTCATATTTGCGGTCTTTGCCGCTTTCGCGGCCACAGCTGCTTTTTTTTACCCCGCGCTTTCCAGCGACGCCTGGTGGCACATATCCTCGGGCAGGGAGATCATAAAAGCCAAAGGCCTTCCCGCGCAGGACGATTTTTACTGCATCGGCGGCAATAAATGGTACGCGCATGAATGGCTTTTTGACGCGGGTATCTTCGGGCTTTATTCCAACTTCGGGGAAAGGTCTATCAAGCCTGTTTTTTCCTTCATATTTTTCCTGGTCCTGATCGTCATATTTTTTACGGCTGACAGGAGCGCGCGCGGGTCCACCACGGCCGCGATGACAGCGGCCCTGATTGCCTGCGCGCTGCTGGTGCCGTATACCGAAGAAAGGCCGCAGATCATAACTGTCGCGGCAATGGGGATATTTATGTTTGCCGGAACATTCAAACCTGGAAAAAACAATATAGCCGGGCTCTATCTTCTTATTCCCCTGACGGTTCTCTGGACAAATATTCATTCGGCCGCAATAGCCGGGGTATATGTTTTTGCGGCATCATGGACATGCCACCTTTTTACGGCCCCGAAAAATGATAGAAAATTCATGCTGCTCCACGGGTCCATTCTTTTGCCGCTGCTTTTCATTTCGGTATTAATAAGCCCGCTCGGGCTAAAGGCGGTCATGTTCTTCGGGGAAGACGCGTGGCTTAAACAGTATATTAACGAATGGCAGGGGATAATAAGCCGGGGCGGTTTGGGCCAAAACATTTACGCGGCCGCGCTCATTTCGGCCGGGGCGGCCGGGCTGTATATCTCCGCAAGGCGGTTATTGGATAAGCAAACAAGGATGCAGGGCTTAAAGGAACTTTTTATATTTGTGCCGTTTTTTGCGGCTGTGTTTATAACCAAAAAAATAATCCCCTTGTTCATCGTGGCTATCGTGCCGGTCATCGCTTCCGGGCTCGCGGCAAAAAATACAAAAGCGCCGCGGGTACTGACGGCCGTGTTGTTTTTTGTAATTTTGATATTTTCCCTCGCGGAGAGGGAAATAGTATTATATCCGGATCAGGCCATGGAATTCATCAGGCTCTCGGGAAACTCCGGATGCGTGCTTACTTCATTTGAATGGGGCGGTTACGCAGAGAACGCACTTTATCCGGCTTACAGGGTGTTCTTAAACGGCAGGCTTAACGCGCCCGAGGATGTAATCAGGAAATACTCGAACATATATAACGCGGAGGGGGACTTTGGGGAGTTTATGAAAGAAACCGGAGTGCGGTATTATGTCCTGCGCCATGATTCGCCCCTTGCGCACTACCTGTACGACAAAAATATAAAGCCGGTATATTCGGACAGGATTTGTCTGGTGTTTGACAGACCGCAGGAAAAGCTATTAGGGAAGGCTAATTGATACTGTGGAAAGCAGATCGTCATTGCGAGGAGCCGTTTTTGTTTTATGGCGACGAAGCCTATAGTCCATGGAACATGGAAATCTCTGTTCCATGATAAGCTCTGTTTTATAAGTCCAGCGTTGCTCCGCAGGCTTTGATTTAGATCAGATTGCCCGCTCGCTGAAGCTCGGGACTTGATGGGACATGACGCTTCGTCGCGGAAAGTCGCGCTCCTCGCAATGACGATTGTATCAACGCCGGAACAGTACAACATACTTAAAAATCTTAAAATAAATGCAATAAAAACCCCATTCTTTCGTCTACAGTATTAGAGGCGTAAATAAGAGCCAAAGGCGGATAATATGGAACTAACGGGAGAACGCGTGCAGCAGCAGGGTTTTTTCAGGCGGGTGGCTGAGTTTTTCAGTGCCGAGAACAAAAAGATGGTCAATTTCATAAAGCGGCGGATAGCTGATGAGTCGTCCAGGGACGCCGAGGACATTTTGCAGGATGTCATGCTCAAGGTTATGGACATGGCCGATTTAAATGCGCCGCTGGAGAACCTGTCTTCATATGTATATACCGCCCTGCGCAATAGGGTGATAGACGCCCTGCGCACAAGGAAGAACACCGGGTCGCTCGATGAACCCGGCGCGGTTGACGAACTGGCCTTAAAAGGGCTTATTAATGAGGGAGACAGGGCCGATTCCGAAATGGAAAAGAAGGAGTACTACGGCCAGATCTATAAAGCCATGGAAGAACTCAATGATGAGGAAAAGGCCATCGTAATAGCCACTGATTTTGAAGGAATGACATTCCGGGAACTCTCGGATGAGTGGGACGTGCCGATTGGCACGCTGCTCTCAAGGAAAAAGCGCGCGCTTGATAAAATAAAAAATATTCTGACCAAAGGAGGCAATGAAAATGCATGAACATGAAGATGATATGGAATACGGCCACAGGG
>PMTB01000114.1 GCA_003167475.1 candidate division FCPU426 bacterium
ACTCCCACGCCGTTACAGTTGAAGGCGCAAATCAGGTAATAGGACAGGGTCCGGTTGCTTCCCAGGAAGCCATCAAGGAACTCGGGACAAACGGAGGCGGTTTTTTTAACGCGAACTCGGCCCATCCGTATGAAAACCCGACGCCATTTTCAAACCTGCTTGAAATGCTTCTTATACTGCTTATCCCCTCGGGTTTGATATTCACCTTCGGGAAATATGTGCACGATATCAAACAGGGGCGGGCGCTTTTTTACGCTGTTTTTGTCACCCTAGCGATCTTCATAGCAGGGGCGGTCTATTATGAAACCGCTCCCAACCCGATGTTCACAAAGGATGCCGCAGTGACGCGCATATCGGCCGGGGATATCCCGACCGAGGGCAAAGAAACCCGGTTTTTTGGCGGAGCTTCCCCGATATTTTCGGTTGTCACAACGGTAACATCATGCGGGGCCGTCAATAATATGCACGACAGTAACATGCCCATGACGGGGTTCATAGAGCTTTTTGACATACAGCTCGGGGAGCTTATTTTCGGCGGAGTGGGGTCGGGTATGTACACCCTGCTGTTGTTCGCGCTGATCACGGTGTTTTTGGCCGGGCTTATGATAGGGAGAACCCCGGAATACCTCGGGAAAAAGATAGGACCCACGGAGATCAAGCTAACGGCCGCGGCTTCGCTTTTTTCGGGAATAATGATGCTCATTATTTCGGCTATCGCGGTATACGTTCCGGGCGCGGCAGCCTCGACCATGGGGCCGGTGCCGCACGGATTTGCCCAGATGCTGTACGCCGCAACCTCAACAGCGGGCAATAACGGCTCGGCTTTCGCCGGATTTAACGCGAATACCGGGTTTTGGAACCTGATACTCGGCTTCAACATGCTGGTCAGCAGGTTTGTTCCTATGATACTGGTATTAATGCTCGCGGGCAGGTTTGCGGCAAAAAATGTGACTCCTGTCTCGGTCGGGACGCTTCCGACAAATGACGCGCTCTTTGCGTTCATGCTTGTGATGGTTATATTGCTTGTCGGCGGGCTTACGTTCCTGCCGGCGCTCTCCATGGGCCCCATAGCGGACCACATGGCACTTTTCAGCAGCATACACTAAAGGAGGGACAAAAAAATGGATAATAAACAGGAAAAAAAGCAGGATAAGAAACAGATGAACTCCCTCATAATCAATGAGGCGATAGTCAATTCCCTGAAGAAACTTAAGCCGTCAGACATGGTGAAGAACCCGGTCATGTTCTGCGTTTACATCGGAGCATTCCTCACCACGGCTTATTTTGTATACACGGCGGCCTCTACCGCCGGAAAAACAGTTGATTTTTTCACATTGCATATATCGGTTTGGTTGTGGCTGACCGTGATATTCTCGAATTTCGCGGAAGCCCTGGCCGAGAGCAGAGGTAAAGCCACGGCCGATACCCTTAAAAAGATGAAAAAGGATATATTCGCGAAAAAGACCGAGTCAAAGGATTCGACGCAGTTTACCATGGTGCCTGCCTCTTCGTTGAGAAAAGGCGACCTGTGTGTTGCAGGCCCTGGCGATTTGATCGCCGGGGACGGGGAAATTGTGAAGGGCATAGCCAGTGTTGACGAGTCTGCTGTGACCGGCGAAAGCGCCCCTGTAATCAGGGAGGCGGGAGCGGACCGTTCCAGCGTCATAGGCGGCACCAGGGTGCTGTCCGATATGATAGTATACGCAATCACTTCAAATCCGGGCGAGAGTTTCCTGGATAAGATGATAGAGCTTGTCGAAGGCGCTGTCCGGAAAAAAACACCCAACGAAGTGGCGCTTAACATTTTGTTGACCGCACTGACACTGATATTCCTGCTCGTCACGGCCACGATGCAGCCTTACGCGTCGTTTATGAAGCAGACCTTTAACATAACATGGCTTGTTTCGCTTTTTGTGGCTCTTGCCCCCACGACCATTGGCGCGCTTTTGTCGGCCATAGGTATCGCGGGTATGAACAGGCTTCTCAGGATAAATGTCCTGGCTTTTTCCGGCAGGTCGGTCGAAGCTGCCGGGGACGTGGATACGGTGCTTCTTGACAAGACAGGCACCATCACTCTCGGCAACAGGCAGGCGGATAAATTCCTGCCGGTAAAGGGTGTTACAGAAGAAGAACTGGCGCTTGCCGCCCAGTTCTCATCGCTTTCAGATGACACTCCGGAAGGCAGGTCAGTAGTTGTGCTTGCCAAACGCAGGTTCAATATACGCCAGCATGAATTCGGAGCGGCTGATAAGGTCAACTTCATCCCGTTCTCGGCAAACTCGCGTATGAGCGGCATTGACATGAACGGCGAGAAGATAATGAAAGGCGCCGCTGAATCCATGGTGGAATTCGTCAAAACGCTTGATAAAAAATGCGTCATTCCCGAGGACCTGCATTCGTTGGTTGAAACAGTGGCTCTGAAAGGCTCCACGCCGCTTGTTGTGTCCAGGAACGCAAAGTTGCTGGGTGTAATAGAGTTAAAAGATATACTCAAAGGCGGTATTAAAGAGAGATTGTTACAGTTGAATCTGATGGGAATAAAAAGTGTCATGATCACAGGCGACAACCCCGTTACAGCCGCGTCCATAGCCGCGGAAGCAGGCGTAAATGACTTTCTTTCAAACGCCAAACCCGAGACCAAGCTCGCCCTGATAAAAAAATACCAGGACGAGGGTCATATGGTCGCCATGATAGGCGACGGTACGAATGACGCGCCCGCGCTTGCCCAAGCCGATGTCGGAATAGCCATGAACACAGGTACTGCGGCCGCAAGGGAAGCCGGCAACATGCTTGACCTGGATTCAAACCCGACAAAGGTGATAGAAGTGGTCGAGGTCGGAAAACAGATACTTATCACGCGCGGCTCGCTTACGACGTTTTCGATAGCCAATGATGTCGCGAAATACTTCGCGATAATCCCGGCCATGCTTTCCGGAATGTTTCCCGGCATGGCTGCGCTGAATATAATGAGGCTGGCTTCGCCGTCAAGCGCGATACTGTCGGCAATTATTTTCAACGCTATAGTCATCCCGGCGCTTATACCGCTGGCGTTAAGGGGAGTGCCGTATAAGGCGCAGTCGGCGGCGAAACTAATCAGGACAAATATCCTGATATACGGCCTGGGCGGAGTGGTACTGCCGTTCATAGGCATAAAGCTGATAGACATGATAGTTGTGGCGCTGGGTCTGGCACATTGAAATAGGTTTATGTTGTTATGACGCGTAGGAGTGCCCCGGTGGGGCACCCGCACGTGGGCTTTGGACGCCCCTACGCATACGGAAAAACATAAAGAATTCAACAAAAGGAGAAACGTCATGAAACAGATCATTAAAACGTCCTTGATAATGTTCGTCATCCTCACCGTCATTACAGGCATTCTTTACCCGGTCGCGGTATGGGCCGCCGCTAAAGTCCTGTTCCCGTTCCAGGCCGAAGGCAGCCTTGTTAAAAAGGGCACAGAGGTGACGGGAAGCGTCCTTATCGCCCAGGATTTCCAGAAACCGGAATATTTCCACCCCAGGCCGTCGGCAGTGTCTTTTGACGCTACCAATTCGGGAGGGTCAAATATTGCGGCTTCCAACCCGGACCTGGCAAAGGCGGTTCTTGACAGGGCCGATAAGGAGAAAAAAATGAATCCCCTTAACACCGGTCTCATTCCCATGGATATGCTTACGACATCGTCAAGCGGACTGGACCCCGAGATAAGCATAAAAGCCGCGCAGTGGCAGGCAAAACGCGTGGCAGCCGCGAGGGGATTGGATGAAAAGGCAGTGCTTGAAGCCGTTTATAAGCTTAAAGAGGGGGCATTATTGGGTTTTATCGGGCCGGATATGGTAAACGTCCTAAAACTCAACCTGTATCTTGATACGGTTAAGGCAAAATAAGGCAAAGAAACAAAAAATAAAATGGAGGTAAAAAAATGATTAAAGATTCGGCAAAAAAAATGATCCTGGTTTTTGTAATGGCTCTGGTTTTGACCGGAAGTTTGTTGATGGCAACACCGTCTACTGTATACTGGACGCCCTGCACGACCTATTTTCAGCCGTTCTTGAAAGGCCACATCGGGTATGACTCATATGTGCGCGACAACAGCATGCTGTCCAACGATTACGGATTTACCGTGGGCGTACTGCCTTTTGAAAAGTTACAGGCGGAAATAGGCTACGACGCCCTTCTCCCGGTCGCGTCACCTGCCACATTCAAGGACGCCAACTATTTAAATGCAAAGATCGGCTGGAACGAGAACACTTTATTGCCGATCGGATTTTCAGCCGGTATTTTCAACGTCGGGTTTGACACAAATGTAACTGATTACGACGTTATGTACGCCGTTATCGGCAAAACAATTGATAATATCGGAACGATCGCCATTGGCGCGTATACAGGCAATAAAAAACTGCTTATAGACGATAATGGAAAGGCAGACAACAACGGTTTCATGACCAGCTATACATCCCCGCAGATAGGCAAAGTGATACTTGCCGCGGATTACATGAGCGGAAACAATGCTTTGTCGGCATGGGGCGCGGGAGTTTACTACTACTTCGCGGATAATGTCACTCTGCTTACAGGTCCGGTATTCCCGCTTTCAAAACAGTTTGCCGGAAGCGATAAAATGATGTGGACACTACAGCTGGATATTGACTTTGATATTCTGCCGCAACCTGCGGCAAAATAAAACAGTCCCAAAGTATGATATAATGAAAATACGATGAAAACAAAAGGCCCGAAACAATGTTAAGACAGCGGGGTATAAAGGTTTTGCCCTATATCATAAGCGCGGTCATGGTAGGAACCGTGACCGCCTTATGTCTTTTACTCAACGGCCATATTGACCCGGCGAATTTTGCCGTCATCTATATAATGGCCGTTGTTTTGAGCGCGGTATGGTGGGGGATGCGGCCGTCTATATTCACATCAATCCTCGGGGTGCTGGCGTTTGATTTTTTCTTTGTACATCCCCTGTTCACATTTGCCGTAAGCGATCTAAGCTACTTATATATTTTTGCCGGATATCTTGCCGTGGGCATAGTTGTGAGCCTTGTGGCGTCCGGGGCCAGGGAACAGGCAAGACATGCACAGGAACGCGAGCAGAGGTCGCTTGTGCTATATAGGTTAAGCAGGGAGTTTGCTGCGAGCGACTCCATTGTAGAGGTTGCCGCTGCTATAAAAAAAAATACCGGCGAGCTCCTTGAGTGCTCCACGGCCATATTCACCGGCCGTTTAAATGAGCTTTTTTTGACCGACGCTGACGCTGATTTTCCGGTTGACGAACACGAACGCGCGGTGGCAACCTGGGTTTTGGTCAACGGTTCAGCGGCCGGGGCTTTGACCCGTACTTTGGCCGCTTCGAAGGGGTTGTACGTGCCGCTGAAGACCGTTCAGGGAACCATAGGCGTGATAGGGCTTTACAAGTGGGATAACGGGGTTTATGATATGGAAATGATAGAGGTTCTCTCCGGACAGTCAAGCGTCGCGCTTCAGCGCGCAATCCTCGCGGAGAATGCCAGGCTCGAAGACAGGGCAAAGGAAAACAACAGGCTTCAGGCAGTGCTTCTCAATTCAATCTCGCACGATCTGCGCACGCCCCTGGTCTCGATCACCGGAGCTTTGAGCACATTAAAGCAGGATTTTGATTCCATGGACGCATCAGTCAGGTCGGAAATGTTGGAGACCGCGCATGAGGAATCGCTGCACTTGAACAGGCTTGTCGGCAACCTGCTCGATATAACCCGGGTTGAATCAGGGACGCTGAAGATAAATATAAAACCATGCGATCTTCGGGATGTCATAGGCTCGTCCCTGCGCGTCTTAAAGGACAGGCTGGAAAACAGAAAAACGGTTGTAGAAATTGAAGACGGCATCTTTGAGGTGCCGATGGATTTTGCTCTGATGATGCGGGTCTTTGTGAACCTTATAGACAACGCGGTAAAATATTCAGCGCCTGAGTCAATAATAAAAATATCAGCGGAGATATCGGGCGAAAATGTCCTCATAAAAGTCGTTGATAACGGCTTCGGTATACCGGCCCAGGACCTTGAACGCGTATTTGACAAGTTTTACCGGGCCGAAAAACCCAGGCAGGTGTCGGGAACCGGCCTTGGTTTGTCTATTTGCCGCGGGATAGTTGAGGCGCACCACGGGAAGATATGGGCGGCAAACAATCCGTCCGGAGGCGCGTCGATATGCATGGAAATTCCTGCTTATATAAAGGAAGAAAAACATGGAAAATAAAACCGGGTTAAACGTGCTTGTGGTTGACGATGAACGCACCATAAGGTCTTTTTTAAAGGCAACCCTTAAGTCAAAAGGGTATTCGGTAAGCGAGGCAAAAGACGGCGCGACAGCCAATGAACTTGCCGCAAGTTTAAACCCGGACCTGGTAATTCTTGACCTTGGCCTTCCGGACATGGACGGATTGGATGTGTTAAAAAATATCAGGAAAGCATCCAATATGCCTGTAATAATACTTTCCGTGAGGGATGATGAGTCGGACAAGATAGGGGCGCTTGATCTGGGCGCTGACGATTACCTGACAAAACCTTTTGACGCGGGCGAACTCCTGGCAAGGATAAGGTCGGTGCTGAGGAGAATACAGCCGGGTACGTCTGATACGGTTTATAAAACCGGAAAGCTGACAATGGATACCGCAAGGCACCAGGTCACGATAGGAAAGGAACCTGTAAAGCTCACGCCGATAGAGTATGAATTTTTAAAAATGCTTGTTATATCGGGCGGCAGGGTTGCCACCCATAAAAGGATACTGAAAGATATCTGGAACAGGGATGAAGAAACCGATGACTCGATGCATCTTTTGAGGGTGACTGTCAGTAATATACGCAATAAGATCGAACCGGATCCGAACAGGCCGGTTTATATCACCACTGAGCCGGGCATAGGTTACAGGCTCTCTGAGGAGGAATAATGTCAGCTGATGACGAAATATTAAAGCCCGATCCGCAGGCGCTTTTAAACGAACTTAAAATGGAAAGCGATACAAAGGCTAAATTGAAAATATTCCTTGGGTATGCCCCGGGCGTGGGCAAGACCTATTCCATGCTCGAACAGGCGCGCTCATTGAAGGCCCGCGGGATCGATGTGGTTGTGGGCGTGGTAGAGACCCATAAAAGGGCTGATACGGCAGCGCTCCTGGATGGCCTTGAGGTCCTGCCGCTTAAGGAAATTAATTACAAGGGAGTTGTACTAAGGGAATTTGACCTGGAATCGGCTTTGAAGAGGGGGCCGAAAGTAATTTTGATAGACGAACTGGCGCATTCAAACGCGCCGGGCTTTACACATTTAAAACGTTTTCAGGACGTTGAGGACCTTATCACCAACGGTATAGACGTATATACCACCGTGAACATACAGCATTTTGAAAGCGTTAATGACGTGGTTGCGGGTGTGACCGGGGTCAAGGTGCAGGAAACCGTGCCTGACAGCATGCTTGACGAAGCCGGCGAAGTTGAAGTGGTCGATATTCCCATAGAAGAACTGCACCTGAGAATGAAGGAAGGAAAAGTATATATACCCGAGCAGGCAAAAAAAGCTGTTGAGCAGTACTTCAAAAGGTCGAACCTGCTTGCCCTGCGCGAGATAACCCTGCGAAGGGTCGCGACGAAACTTGACACCGAACTTGTGAATTACATGAAAGCCAAGGCAATTATGGGGCCATGGCCGGTAACGGACCGCCTTCTTGTCTGCGTGTCGCCGTCGCCTTTTTCAAGGCAGCTCATCCGCAAAGCCTATCAGCTGGCGGAATCCACAAAAGCGGAGTGGTATGCCCTTTATGTAGAATCGGTTTCGCAGTTGNNGCTGGACGATATCACAAGGGCGAAGCTGGCCGAGACGCTCGAATTCGCCGAGGAGCTCGGGGCCAAGGTGCGGACAATCTCCGGCAGCGACGTCGCCGAAGAAGTGCTTAAATTCTCCGAAAGCGAGAAGATCACAAAAATAATGATGGGCAAGCCGCCTAAAAAATTCATGGCGGATATGTTCAATCTGTCGCCGGCGTCCAGGATAATCAACTCAAAAAAAGAGATAGACATATACCTGATAGAACCGAAGTTTGAGGATAATGAAAAAAAGCCCGGGACGAGCAAAACGCAGGCAAGGCAGGGCTTTAAGGTTTTGGATTATTTTTACAGCATGCTGACCCTCATCCCCGTGCTTGCAGTCGGATTTGTCCTGAACAAGGTGTTTAATATCGGCGGTTTTTCCACCATATTCTCCGTGTCCGTTGTGTCAAGCGCCTATTTGTTCGGCATGGGGCCGGCTATATTCGTGTCCGTGCTGAGCGTGTTGTTTTATGACTTTTTATTTGTTAAACCTTATTATTCATTGACCATAGCAAACCCGGAATATGCGGTTGAATTGGTCATATTCCTTGCTGTTTCCTTTGCAATGGCTGAATTGACACGGCTGTTCAGGAGGCAAAAAGAAGCGTTAAGAATAAGGCTGGAAAACATAAGGACGCTCGAACAGATGGGGAGGGAACTGCTCGGAGTGCCTTCCATCGAGTCTGTCATGGAATCAACGGTTGAAAATAAGAACAGCGAGATAATAGAAACGATACAGCTGATAAATGTCGACATACTCGAACAGGTTGCCGGGATAGTCTCGGCTTATTTAAGCAGGGTGCTGAAAGAACCGAATATGGTAATATTCAAGGACCGCGACAACAAACTTAAAGTCTGGGCCCATTCCGTGGAAAGCGCTCTTATGTCACAGAACGATCATGCCATCGCCAACTGGGTATATGAAAAGGGAGAACCCGCCGGGCTCGGGTCCAGGACACTGGTCGCCTCTGAATATGTTTTTTTTCCAATGACGGCAAAAAGCGGCACAACCGGGGTTATTGCCATGAAAACGGACCTTTCGATTATGCTTCCGCAGGACAGGTACTTTATAACCGCAATAGCCAACTTTGCCGCCATTGCCGCGGAAAAGTGCGTGAAGTTGATGGGTAAAAAGAATCCCGATTAAATTAATAAATTGCTGAGAGTGCAGCAGGAGGCAATATCATGATGATCAAAGCAGGAGTCAGGGAGTTTTTATGGATGGCTGCGGGCGGCGTTGTATTTGCCGTGATTACCGTAATTGTGCTGCATTTTCAGACAGGGCAGAGCCCTGCTGAAAAAATATCGTCCAAGGCATTGCGGTCGGACCTCGTGTCCGGCATGAGGTTGACCCTGACCTCGTCCTCTGAAGCGGAAAAAAGCGCTGTTTTGGCTGTTACAGACGAGGATTCACGGACTTTTGCGGACCAATCGCGCAAGGCCTCCGGGGAAGTGGAGCAGGAGCGGGTGAAGTTGGGGGAACTCCTGACAGCGGGCGGAACCTGGAAAGAAAAAGATATTTTTGCCCGATTCTCCGCGGCATTCATCGAATTGCGGCGTATCGACGGGATTTTGCTGGATTTGGCTGTAAAGAATACAAATTTGAAAGCTTACAGCCTTGCCTTTGGTCCCGCTGCCGAGAAGTTAAAGGAAATGGACACCAGCCTTTCCAGGCTTGTGGAGAAAAGCGCCGGTTCCCCGGATTCGGAAAAAATCGCGTCGTTTGCTTTTGGCGCGCAGACCGCGGCGCTGCGCATACAGGCCCTTCTTGCGCCCCACATCGCGGAAGAAAGCGACAAAAAAATGGATGATATGGAAGCGCGGATGGCAACGGAAGACCTGCAGGTAAAAAAATATTTTGCAGGCCTTAGTTCAATCCCTAAACTAAAGGGGAATCCGGATATTGAAACGGCTAAATCGGATTACGAGTTATTCGGCGGCATTAGGATACAGATACTCGTGCTTTCCCGGGAAAATACGAATGTCCGCTCCCTTGCAATGTCACTTGGCCAAAAACGCAGGGTATTTTTTATGTGCCAGGATATATTATCAGCCCTTCAGCAGGCAATCCAGGAAGAGCCAATCTCCGGCGTGAACGGCGCCCTGCTTTTAAATCCCCGTTCCCTTGAGCCCGTAAAAAAGCAATAAAGAAACAGGGAACCGGCAATGCGACTTGATTAAAATATTTTATGTTGGTATAATTACAACATGAAAATACATAGGACAATCAAGTGAATAAACACTCAAAACTTGCCGTATCCTTAATCGCGACAGCCATTATCTTGATGGCAATCGGGATTACAGGCTTCCACCATCATTTACCAAATGCCGAACCTCACCATGATTGCGAAGTATGTAATTTTATTAATGTTGTAAACACAATAGTTTTACCGGTAATTGTGTTTGCGTGCATACTCAGCGTTTTAAAAGCCGTTATTTTAACATTAAGCAAAGGGATATCTTCTGAAAATTTAAAAGTATATTCCTCCCGCGCACCTCCGGCTATTCTTTCCTAATTTTTTTTACAACACAAAACACACCGGAGGAAAGTCTAATGAAAAATAAATTACTTTTTTTATTGTTATTGTGCTTATTTGCTTCATTTGTTCGGGCGGATGACACTCAAAACAGCGGAGCCAAAGTTGGTCCTATCGCACTTCCTGATATCAGTCTGATAGGCAATATCATTGGAGATTATAATCAGGACACAAATCATGTTACATTTGGCATGGATGAGCTCGAGATGGTAATTGCGGGATATATTTATCCCCAGATAAAAGCCGACGCTGTGCTTTCAATGCACCAGAACGGTCTTGAAATAGAAGAGGCATACGCGGATTTTCTGTCCTTGTTTGACACTTTCAGCTTAAGGGCCGGTAAAATGAAGGTTGAATTTGGTAAAATCAACAAGCTTCATTCGCATGTATGGCCATACGCGGATGTTCCGCTGGTAATCAATAATTTCCTCGCAGGATCACTTTCCGAAAATGGAGCGTCTATCGGTATTGTCTTGCCTCTGCCCATATTTGTCAAATCAGAGACAGGCTTGTACAATGTGGAGCCGGGAGTTGACGGCGGCCCGGGAACGCTTTCATTATCCCGGGAACTTTACAGCGAAAGATTATCAGCGTCATTTGACCCGACTGATTCTTCCGAACTGGAACTTGCAACATCGGGGGCAATATCAAAGGGATCGGATTATCCTGTTTCCAGAGATGACGTCAGGCTCGCTGGTGCCGACTTGACACTTAAAGTCTGGCCTGTTAATTACAGCCGTTTTTTATTGCAGTCGGAAGCCATGTACATGAAAAGAGAACAAGCCGGCGGTGCGTTTGAAAGATGGGGCGCATATACCTATGCGGGCTACACTTTCAATAAATTTGTAGATCTCGGGACCCGCTATGATTGGTCGGAAAATGCCATTGCACAGATGGATAAAGAATCAAAGATTTCCGGGATATTCACTTACAGGATGTCCGAAGCGACATTTGCAAGGTTTCAATACACATACTCACCTGAAAAAAAATCAAACGAAGTTCTGCTTCAGTTCGTGTACGGTTTAGGTCCGCACACGCACCCATTGCAGTAAAAAAGGAGAAAAAATGAAAAAATTACTGGTTTTGACAGCAGTCCTATTGTTACCGTTCGTTGTTTTAGGAAAATCTCTTAATATTGTGGCCAGTACCACGGATATTGCGGATATTATGAAGGCCGTCGCCGGCGACAGGGCAAATGTTGAATGCCTTATGAAAGGCACGCAGGATCCGCACTCCGTCGAACCAAAGCCGTCTATGGTAATAAAAGTAAGAAATGCTGATATTATGGCTGTAGTTGGCATGGATCTTGATATGTGGGCCAATAGTGTTATTGAGGCGTCCAGAAATTCAAAAGTTTCAAAAGGAGGACAGGGATACCTTGATATGTCAGAAGATATCCCGAAACTCGAAGTGCCCGAAGGCAAGATAGACGCACGACTCGGGGATGTGCATATATATGGCAACCCTCATTACCAGTTAAACCCGGAAAACGGTAAGATTATGGCAGATGAAGCATTAAAAAAACTCATTGAGTTTTCCCCGGATGATGAAAAATATTTTCAGGCGAATCATGACGCTTTTGTCAAAAAACTCGATGAAGCCATAATCCGTTGGAAAAAAACAATGGCTCCATTAAAAGGGGTAAAACTTGCCGCATCCCATAGTTGTCTTTTATATTTTTTCGATGCTTTCGGTATAAAACAGGCTGGCTATATCGAATCAAAACCGGGCATACCGCCGTCTCCTGCCGAAGTCATGGCGTTGGAAAAGAAAATACAAGATGATAGAGTAAAGGCTGTACTTGTGGATCAGTTCTTCGATATGTCCGAGCCGGAAAAGTTATCCGCGGACACCGGAATCAAGCCCGTGGTTATATCAACGTGCGTTAACGGTATAGATGGAACCGGGGATTATATAAAATTGTTTGATTTCGATGTTAATGCGGTTGTAAGCGCCGTAAAATAATAAAAAGGGGGGGCGGTTTTTAACCGCTCCCCCTTAAAATAAGGAGATATATATGTTCGATCTTTTGTTATGGCCTTTTTTAGCCTGTGTCGTGCTCACGGGAATTCACGCTTATCTTGGTATGCATGTCATCAAACGCGGTGTCATTTTTGTTGATCTCGCCCTTGCCCAAACCGCAGCTCTGGGAACGCTGGTAGGTTTTGCTTTTGGCATAACCATGCATTCCGGCGCCTCCTATCTGATTTCTCTCGGATTTGCCCTTGCCGGTGCTTTGTTCTTTGCATGGGCAAGGACGCTTGAAAAAATAGTGCCCCAGGAAGCGGTCATCGGCATCACTTATGTTTTCGCCGCGGCCGCAGCCGTGCTTATCCTTTCCAAAGCTCCATCCGAAGCAGAACACATAAAAGATATGCTTGTCGGTAATATCCTTTTTGTTAAACCCGCAGAGGTAATCAAGACAGCGGCGCTTTACAGCTTAATTGGAACCTTTCATTTTGTATTTAGAAAAAAGTTTTGGCTTGTAACCGACGACTGTGGCGAAGCCTGCAGGGAAAAAATGAATGTCCCTTTGTGGGATTTCCTATTTTACGCTTCTTTCGGGGCTGTAGTTACTTCATCAGTGGGCATAGCCGGGGTATTACTTGTTTTTTCTTACCTTATTATTCCAGCAATATGCTCAACCATGATTGCAAAAACACTTAAAAACAGACTTTTGATTTCCTGGGGCCTCGGGATTACCTGCAGTATTGGAGGGATGGCTCTTTCGGTTTATCAAGATCTGCCGACAGGCGCGTCAATCGTAGCTGTCTTCGGGGCCATGTTTGTGTTGTTTTTACTTATAAAATTTATTTTGCGAAAAAACATCAAGATATAAGTAATACTGATTAGCATGTATAACAGCTAATTAAACAAAAAATATTGATTAAGATTGTTGCTATGTTCTTCGCCATATTTACATATAACAAGTTTTTACGCCTTTCTGAAATCACACGCACTAATCTCTATTGCAATTTTCAGGTGAATACAATTTCCTTGCTTTTTGCCTGCTTTCCTATATAATCTTCAAATTGTATTAAGGGTACTTTGAAGTATACGGCTGTCATTAGACGGCTCTATATAGGATGAAAATTATAAAAGCACACAAAGATAAGGCACTGCGGGCAGGAATGGCCGCGGGCTTTCAGACCTGCCGGCGAAAAGTAATAAAATCACCCAATAATCATAGTTTTTATAGGAATAGTTTTATTTGATTTAATAGGAGAACCATGGACAACAACAAGGGTTTATTCGGGAAAACAAAGGAATTTCTGATTGGCGGAGCCAGGAGCGTGCGCGATCCGAAAATATTCCACCAGATATCATTAATCGCGCTGCTGGCCTGGATAGGCCTGGGAGCCGACGGTATGACCTCGTCATGCTATGGGCCGGAAGAGTCGTTTTTGACCCTGGGCGCCCATTATGCGTTGGGTATATTTGTGGCGCTGGCCACCATGATAACGATATTTGTGATAAGCGCAAGCTATTCACAGCTGATAGAACTTTTTCCGGCAGGAGGCGGTGGTTACCTGGTGGCGAGCAAACTGCTCTCCCCGGAACTTGGCGTTATTTCGGGATCCGCCCTTATTATCGATTATGTGCTGACTATAAGCCTTTCAATAGCCTCGGGAGCCGACGCCCTTTTTTCTTTTTTACCGGTGAATTTCCAGGTCTATAAGTTCTGGTTCGCCATCGGAGGGGTATTGCTGCTCATGATGATGAACTTAAGGGGGGTCAAGGAATCCATCGCGGTCATATACACGTTATTTGTTGTTTTTGTAGTCACTCTCCTGATCATAATCATGTATTCTT
>PMTB01000014.1 GCA_003167475.1 candidate division FCPU426 bacterium
AAAATAGGCAGCGAATTGATGTACGGAGTCAGCATGGATATATTGTGCGAACCCGCGTAAAAATGGAAAGTATACATTAAATTGGAATAAGGAAGAGGGCTCGCCACAACCGCGTTCCCCAGCTGCGACCAGTTCGGCGTGCCGCAAATGATGACGGAATCAGGGTCTATGGCGCGTATTTTCGGAATAATATCATTTGCGTATGCGCTGATCATGGCCCATGTCACCGATCCGGGCGAAGGTTCATTGCATATTTCATATATGACATACGGCTTGCCTTTATGCTGGGTCGCCTCGTGCTGCCAGAATGTCTCGGCGGCAAGAATATCCGTGTTCGGGTCGCCTGAAGCCTGGCCGCTCACATACAGGACGTGCCAGTCTATGATGGCGTACATCCCCCTGGCGCCTATCTGGTCCACGAGAGTGTCCACATATGCCGTCCATGTCGGCGGATCATTGATATATCCGCCCTGTTCCACATACATGGCGATGCGGACCACATCGGCGTTCATCTGATTGGCCACAAAATCAAGCAACGCGGTGTTCTGGTAGCAGGCCGTGTTCCACTGGAGGCCATGGGTCGAAACCCCGCGAAGCTGCACAGGGAACCCGCAGGAGTTCATCAGCTGCAGCCCGCTGACATGCAAAGCTCCGTTCTCGGAAACCGGAGTGGCCCGCAATACCGCGGAAAATAAAACAACCAGCGCCGCCGCTGTCAATAGATTGTTCAGTCTTTTCATTTCAGCTCCTTGTATACGATTCATTTTTTTACCCGCGCCATGGACCGGCTTTTAAGCGCTTTCCCTTACTATAAGTTCCGGTTCAAACGTCGTTGTGACCGTTTCCTTTATCTCGTGATTCAAGGTCCCTAATATTATACTCAGCGCTTCCCTTCCCATTTTTATTATCGGCTGCCTTATCGTCGTAAGCGACGGCGATACCATGGAAGAGGCGAGTATATCGTCATACCCGACCACCGCTATATCCCCGGGGACCTTTATCCCGAGCCGCCTTGCTTCCTTCATGAAGCCCAGCGCGACTGTGTCCCCGGCCGCGCAGAAAACCGCGTCCGGCCTGGCGCCGCGGTCGAACATCTGCCTGCATGCCGCCACACCGTCGTCAAATTTATATCCTGTATATTCCGAACAGTTTTTATCAAAAACCGCGCCGTGGTCCTCAAGCGCTTTTATGAACCCCGCGTTGCGCTCCTTGGCGTTGATACAATCATAACAGTCCAGCCTCCCGCATATGATCCCCAGGGACTTCCTGCCATTTTTTATAAGGTACTCGGCCGCCATATAAGCGCCTTTCACGTTATCGGTCCTGACGCTGGAATATCCCTCAATACGCCTTTCTATCATCACGACAGGCATGCCCGCGTCCTTAAATTCCTTCAAAGTTTCCAGCTCCGGCTGGAGGCTCAGTATTATCATGCCGTCCGCCCTGCGCCCGTATAAAATGCTCTTTACAAGCTGAAGTTCTTTCTCCTTGTTGCCCCTGGTGGAGTACTGGTTCAGGTCATATTCCGTTTTAAAAGCACCGTCTTCTATTCCCTTTATGATATCCATGGCAAAATAGGACGAAAAGACCGACGCAATGACCGCAATGGTATTTGTCTTGCCATTTGCGAGCGACCTCGCGTTATAATTTGGGTGATAGTTCATCTGCTCTATCGCGGCAAGCACCTTTTCCCGCGTCTTCCCGCTTATCTTCTTGTCATTGTGCAAAACCAGCGAAACAGTGGTGTGTGAAACGCCGGCCTTTAAAGCTACATCTTCGAGTGTGACCGCCATGGTGGGGCTCCTTTGTTCTCTGTTCTGTGTTCTTTGTTCTGTGACCCTTCCGCAAAATCTCAAAACAAACACGAAAGCCGTTTAGCGCTAAACTTTATCACCTTAAAAAAAAGCGGTTTAACCCGCTTTTTTTTTGACTAAAAAACAACCTATTTATTATAACGTAATTGATCGTCTTCCGTTGCGGTTATTTTATAATTATAAATTCTTTTATCGGCGAGCGTTTCGTGACCCCGTTTACCGTGGAATCTATGACATACAGGTACAAACCGTTGGAAAGACCGGTCAGATATTCCCTGTTTACCTTGCCGCAGTTCATTACCGCCGGAACAGTACCGAGTATATCCACGCTCTTTACAAGCCTGAAAGCCTTTGTATAAACCCTGAATTTCACCGCGGTCGGCTCGCCCGTAAGGTCATATGTCACATACAGGTCCTGAGTGTCCGGGTTTATAGGGCACGGCCAGATCTTTGCTTCTGCCGGCGTCGGCGTGTCTGTCGGCAAAAGAATTACAGGCGTGTCCGTGGCTGTTGGCAGCGAGGGGCTGGTGGAAGTCGGGGTAAAAGTAAGTGTTGGCGTAAGCGTCGATGAAGGCAATAAAGTCACTGTACGCGTATATGTCGGTGTTTGGGTGTAAGTCAGCGTCTTTGTCGCGGTGAAGGTGAATGTCGGGCTGAAAATAACAATTGTAAAAGTCTGCGTGGCGGTAAGCGTCGCCGTGTCCTGGGGCGTGTCTGTAAAGGTCGGCGTCGCGGTATCCTGCGCCGTAGCCGTAAATGTCTCCGTTACAGTATGGGTCAGCGTGAATGTCGGGGTGAAAGTCCAGGTAGGCGGCGTGCCGGTGCTGGACTGAGTCGCCGTCAGGGTGTTTGTGGGGCTTTGATAAACGGTATTGGTGACGGTCGGGGTCACGGTCCTGGTAAAAGACACCGTAAGAGTCTGTGTCACTGTATTTGTATAGGTCGCGGAATTAACCTTCGTAGCCGTATTTGTGGAAGTATATGTGGCCGTGTTCACCGCCGTGCTTGTGAAAGTAAATGTACGCGTGTATGTGGGGGTAAATGTGACTGTCGCCGGGGAAGTCGCGGTCCTTGTGGAAGTCGGGGTAAATGTCGGCGTAGACCCGCAGGAAAGCATGACATTCTCGCCGAAGGCGGATGTATTTGTCCAGTCATTGGTCGTGCCGTTCCACATTAGCACACCTGTGCGCGTCGCGCCGCAGGTTTCATTGTGGTCTATTCCGACGTCAAAACCGATGTTTGTGCCCGAGCCTCCGGCAATACCAAGACTGGCCCATGGTAAATAAAACTCTGCCGAGTATCCGCCGGCAGTCTGGTAAGTAACCGCTGTAACAGCGCCTACATGCCCGTTCTCTTCCCTCACAACGGGGTCGCCGTAGCGTATGGAAAACTGAAAATCATAAGCGTCGTATGTTGTGCCATGGTTGTTATTCGCGTCTATATATATCTCTACAGCGTCATCATTGTACCAGCTGGCAGCCGGATTGCCGTTGCAAAGCGCCGGGTCTGTCACATCAACTCCGACAATAAGTCCGCCTGAGTCCCACCTGCTCTTAAACCTGGCGCTGACCGCTCCGGTCGTGCCTTCAACAGACCTGGTCACATTCGTCCAGGTGCCTGTCTGCCAGATCGGGTCATTAAGATTTCCGTCTGTAAGATTATAAGTCTGCCCCTGGACACAATCCGAGTTGACAAGGCCCGGCGTCGGGACAGGTGTGTTTGTATATGTCTGGGATATTGTAGGGGTAACAGTCGATGTGGGCGGCGTGCCGGTCACTGACATGGTTGCGGTCCGTGTCATTGTGGGAGTCGGCGTAAAAGTGGGGGTTGTCGCGCTCCCTATGAATCCGGCCATAGCGTATATCAGCGCGCCCTGCCAGTTAATGGCCACCTCATTGGAAGAATACGAACCCTGCTGGTCCGCCCAGTACTGCGCGGCCGGCAATCCGGCCGGAGTAAGGGTCAAAACCGGATCCTGCCTGCCTCCGGGAGATCCTCCCACCATATATCCGGGCCATGGATTAGTTATCCCGTCGCCGCCCGACGGCCTGTGATGCGGGTTCATCGGCGGATTTATCCCCACCTGGGTTACATATGACCTGTCATGCATGTTCCTTCCGAATAAATATCCAATTGCGTCAAGGGCCGTGTTTAGGTATGAAACATTGGGTGACAGCTGATTTGCTATCTGCAGTATCATCGCCTGCCTTGCCACGGCGCCGTTGCATCCCCAGTAATAATTGGTGCCAAGCGGCCTGCCATAGGCATGTGAATTTCTTGATGTGACTATACTGTTCGCCGCGGTAATCAGCGAGTTATAAACGGCATTATAAGTGGCGGCTGTTTTCCCCGTCCTTGACGACAATAAATACGTGAACATACCGAGATTTTTCTGGCCCGCCCAGTCCCAGTCCGTGTCAATTTTTGTGGCCATTCCATTAATCCGCGTTTCCGCGTCGGTCAGGTATACGGCTGTGCCGGTCGTCTCCCACATCTCGACGGCGGCCCATAGCCTGGCTGCGTTGGCGTCGCTGCCGGTATAATTCCCGGTGTTGCATCCCGCCACGTTCGCCGTAGTATTCGTAAGATGTGAGGTCAGGTAATTATACGCGGATGTCGCCGCGTTAAGGCAGGTAGTCGCGTATGCCGCGTCATAAGGCTGAAAATTCCTGGAAGCCATGGCCATCATCGCGCAAAAAAGCCCTGTTTCCGCCGTGCCTACATTCCCGTAACCCCAGAAATACCTGATCGACGTATCAAGTTCCGGCATTTCAAAAGCGTCAAAATCCACCGAAGAAACCTTGTCATATACGCTTCCGTCCGCGGCTTTCATGGTGAGCAGCCAGTCTGTTTCCCATTTCAATTCCTCAAGAAATTCCGGATAACCGGCCGCTGTGGAAGGCAGTCCGTAAGCCAGGCTGTTTATTTTTGTGCCGAACATTTCCCACGCGTCAAAAAGCATTCCCATGGTTATGCCGGCGTTTACCGTATACTTCCCGTAATCACCCGCGTCGTGCCATCCTTTTCCCGAAGCGATCTTTGCCCCGGTCCCGCCTATAAAGTCATCATAAGCGTCGTTAGTGTGGCACGCTGCGTGCGAAAAAGTATTCCCGCCATAGGTGACAGTCACGGCTGTGCCGCAGCGCCACTCGTACATGGCTTTAAAAACCGGGACGAACGGCGCGTTGTATGCCGTCACAGAAATCGGAAAAACCGATGAAACCCCGACCCCCGGCACATTCAGATAATAGTTTCCGGCCGCCGTATATGACGAGAAATTTGCCTGGTACAGGTTATTATTTTCCCCTGTTTGAGCGTCAGACATGGCGGCGGAAAACGTCCCCGAAACCACGGTAACATTTCCAGGAGATGTAAGAAGGTCCCATGCTGCAGGGGCAGACGTCCAATGTATAGTCGCAATCTTGTCGTTATTGGGAAAAAATCCGAGCGAGTTCAGGCGCACGTCGGTATTTGCCGCGGATAAAAAACCGGATAAAAAAAACGATATAAGTAAAACTATCAGTGATATCTTTTTCATCCGCCGCGTCTCCGTCAGTTTTTTAGACATAGTTTAGCGCTAAACGTGTTGTATTATATATAGACAATTAAATCAATACAAAGTTCCGGTAATTAGCATCCTGTTTTTTATAATAAAATAAGGCAAATTACAGATTTTTTGAAAATATCACCTTACTATAAAAAGGACTTTCGTCTTTGACTTTTCAACTCCATCATCGGTATTGGCTTTTATTATATAGAAGTAAGCACCGCTTGATAAACCTTTCAGCAAAGCCCCGTCCACTTTACCGGCATTATATCCGGCCGGAACTGTTCCCTGGTTGATCTTGATATCAAGTATTTTCCTGAACGACGATGTGTAAGCAAGAAAATGCACGTCATCGGAGGCGTGATCAAGCCTGTATGTCATGTGCAGATCATAGAATTCCGGGTTAAACGGGTTTGGATAAATTTTTTCCACTGACGGCGTTTCAACCGGGGTCGGGAACACGGCCGTTTGTGTGAATGTTGCGGTGGGCTGCTGAGTATTTGCAGGGGTATTCATCGGAGTCTGTGTGCTTACAGCGGTGCTTATTGCGGTGAATGTATTTACCGGCGTGTTTGTGGGAATGCCGGTAGGGATTTCAGTCTGTGTTATGGTGGGGGTAAATGTTAAAGTATCCTCGGGCGTCACGGTCCAGGTAAGAGTTACGGTCCAAGTCAGCGTAACCGTAAAAGTCATGGTGACGCTCGGCGTAAATGACGGCGTGGGAGGCGTACCTGTGCTTGTTTCGGTTATTGACGCCGTCGCCGAAGGCGAATAATACGGGGTGTTTGTGGCCGTCGGCGTCGATGTCTTGCTCGAAGTCTGCGTGGCTGTCACGGTGCGCGTGAACGACTGCGTAAAAGTTGCGGTATAAGTGGATGTGTTGACGGGCGTATTTGTGCCTGTGTAAGTCGCGGTATTGCCGGGTGTTTTTGTCATGGTATTAACAGGCGTGTTTGTCACTGTGTTGACCGGGGTGTTTGTCGCTGTGTTTACGGGCGTGCTGGTCGCCGTATTTAACGGCGTCACGGTTTTTGTGCGCGTCGCCGTGAATGAAGGGGTTGACGCGCAGGCTGACATCGCGGACGTGCCGAAGGCGCTTGTATCCTGGTAGTTGTTCCCCGTACCGTTCCACATGAGCACGCCCGTCCTTGTCGCGCCGCATGTTTCATTGTGGTCTATGCCCACATCAAATCCGATATTTACACCGCTCCCGCCCGATATGCCTATGCTTGCCCAGGGGATATTGAATTCGGCCGAATATCCGTTCGCCGTGCGGAAAGTCGCCGCGGTTACACTTCCAAGTTTTCCGTTCTCTTCCCTTGCCACCGGGTCGCCGTAGCGTATGGAAAACTGGTAATCATTGGCGTCATATGTTGTGGCGCGGTTGTCCGTTGCGTCTATATAAATTTCCACCGCGTCGTCCTCGTACCAGTTCGCGCCGCTGTTGCAAAGCGCCGGGTCGGTGACATCGACCCCGACTTTGATCCCCGTTGAATCCCAGCGCACTTTGAAGTTCGCCGATACGGCTCCCTGCGTGCCTTCAACTGTTTTAGTTACCGCTGTCCACGCGCCTGTCTGCCATATGCCGTCGTTTAAGTTCCCGTCAGTAAGATTAAAGCTTTGCCCTTCAACGCAATCCGCGTTCACGAGCCCCGGGGTCGGAACAGGACTTGATGTGAAAGTGAATGTCGGCGTGCCCGCGTAAGGCGAAGCCGTCTGCGTGAATGACGGGCTCCCGATTACCGTGGTCCATGTACGGGTAAAGGTCGGAGTCGCCGTCTTTGTCAGGGTAAAGGTCTGCGTCATAGTGCGCGAGTATGTGTAAGTGGGCGTGTTCACCACAGGAGTGTTGGTCGCAGCTGTGCACGCGATAAAAGTTTTGCCCGGAGTCAATATATTATTCCTTATAAAGTTGCCTTCTGTGGAAAGATGGCTCGTGTCAAAAGTGCCGCCTGAGCAGGTGTTCGAATTAAACTGGGCGGATGATTCCGGCGCGTCGGAGAACGACCAGGAACACCAGCTTATCTTCTGCCCGGAGGAACCGGCCATTATATTTAGAAAATTTGTGGCGTTTGCCGTATCCAGCGTCCCGCCTCCGGAAGATGTTGAAGCAGCCCATTCTGTACAGAAGATCGGCAACGAACTGACATATGGCGTAAGCAGGGATGTCGAATGCGACGCGGCGTAAAAGTGGAACGTGTACATGACATTGGAATAACTCAGCTTGTTATTTACCACGTCGCTGCCGAGCTGCGACCAGTTCGGGGTCCCGCAGATTATTATGGTGTCGGGGTCTATGGCACGTATCTTGGGTATTATATTGTCCGCATACTGCTTGACAGTGGCCCAGTTGACACCGTTGGGTTCATTGCATATTTCATAAAGCACGTATTTCTTCCCCTTGTGCTGAGTGGCCTCGTGTGTCCAGAAAGTACCCGCGTCGGCCAGGTGGGCATTGGGGTCGCCTGGCGTCAGGACATGCCAGTCGATTATAGCGTACATTCCCAGCGCGCCTATCTTATCCACGAGGGTATCAACCTGGCTGGTAAATGACGCCGGGTTGCTGAGGTAGCCGCCTTCATCCACATACATGGCTATCCTGACAACATCGGCTCCCATGCCGTTTGCGGCGAAATTAAAGGCAGCGTCAGGCAGGCATAAGGGATAATATTGCAGGCCGTGCGTGGAAACTCCCCTGAGCTGAACCGGGTTGCCGCACTCATTGACAAGCTGATTCCCCGAAACCTTAAGTTTGCCGTTGACGGATACTGCCGAAGCTATTAAAAGGTTAACCGTTAAAATAAATCCGCATAAAAATAGCAGCCTTTTCATCCGCATTTTGGTCTCCTAGCGTTTCTATGATTTATAGTTAATATTGTACTATATTATTGGACAATAATGCAATAAAAACGTTCCGTTGAGTGCAACGTGGTTTTAATGTGAAAAATGGGGTTAAAACGAAGCAAAAAAGTTTATTTTTTTGTAAAAAGAGTTATTGGGGCGATGCACACGGATTGTAACTTAAGGTCAAAGGCTCGAGAGAGTAGATAGTAGAGAGGTGAAGGGTGTGGGTTGCTCTTATTATAGAAGGACAAAAATCCCGAAACGTAACTGCTTTCATGTTCTTCTATAATAATAGCAACATAAACCCTTCTACTATAACCTTTCTCCTATCTGAAAGCTCTTGCTCTACTTTGAAAAATACCCGAGCACGTACACCAGCGGGGCGTTCCAGTTTATCGCCACTTCGTTCGAGGCGTATGACTGTAGTGAATCCTGGTAGCATTTCATGGGCGGGGTGTCAAATGACAGGCCCCGGAGGACATCGTCATTCCTTCCGTTGTTAGGGCCGCCCGCGAGCAGTCCCGGCCACGGCTCTTCTTTTCCGTCGGCCGCGGACGGCCTGTGATGTATGTTCATGCAGTAATAGGAACCCAGGCCGGTCACAAAACTCATGTTGAACGGGTTGCGGCCGAATATATAGTGCAGGGCCTCTTCCGCGCCCTGCAGATATGATTTATCTTTGCATAACTCGGAAGCCGCGATAAGATTTATGGAATAGTTCAGGATTATATTATTGGAACCCCAGATGTAATCGTCTTTTAGCATGGTAATCTTATACCCGCTGTCCTTTATCCTGCCGATGAGCACATCCGCGTGCCTTTTAAGGTCCAATCTTATCTTCGCGTCAAGCTCCATGTTCTTTGAAGGCTGGGTTCCGTAGCAGTAGGATATCATGGCCGCGGGCTTTACTTCCCTCCACCAGGCCGCCTTTTCTATCATGGGATCGTCGTTCACGGAGTTGATCTCGATGAATTTCTCAAACTCGCTTTCGCCCGTAGTGTTGAACAGTTCCACCGCGGCCCAAAAACGCTCGTCAGTATCGCTTAAGTCCGCGTACTGGCCGGTATTGGTGTCCGCCGGATTTTTAAATCCGCCTTCCGGCACTATACCCGGGTTCGATGTCAAAAACGCCCACGCTTTTTTAGAGGCACGAAGGCACCTGGCTGAAAATTCGCTGTCATAGGGCGCGTACACACGGGCGGCTATGGCCATGACCGCGGCGAAGTCAGCCGTGGCGCAGGATGTCACTTCATAAACATATTCCTTGCTTGTGTCCTTTTCCGGCATTATAAATCCAGGAAACTGCAGCGGCGTAACTTTATGATAAACCCCGCCGTTCGGTGATATCATTTTGAGCATCCAGACCAGGTTGTATTTGCACTCTTCAAGAAGGTCCGGCAGTTTATAGCCGGTATACGGGAAGTCCATTTTTAAGGCCGCCGCCTTAACTTTGTTCCGTTCAAAAAAGAACAGGAGTGTTGCCGTGGATAATCCGCTGTTTACCGTATACCTGCCGTAGTCGCCCGCGTCATGCCAGCCGCCGGAAACATCTATCGTGCCGGAAAGCCCGTTGCCGACAGAAGGGTGGAACATTGCCGGGCTTAAATGGCAGGCATCGTGGGAAAAACCGTCAGGGCCGGATACTTTCGTACCGCAGCGCTGGTTATAAAAAGCGCGGGCGGATTTATAAAACGCCTTGTTATATATATCGTTCCCGATAGTGAAAGAATATGATTTCAGTTCCCTGTTGACCTCTATATAGTACTCGCCTTCCTTATTAAAATCCGTAAAATCCGCTATGTAGCACGTATCCCCGGAGTCCTCATCGCGGATTGGCCCGGAAAGTTTTCCCGTGAACATCTCTTTCTTATCGGAAGTCCGCAGGACGCGGAAATATTCCGCCTTGTCAAGCGCGACAACAGCGTACTTATCATCCAGTATGCGGTACCCTATCTGGTCGACCTTTATCTCATCATCGGCCGAAACCGCGAATAAAGGCGAGGCGAAAAGAATGACAACAAGGATAAACAGGATTTTTTCCATATAAAAACCTCCAAGTTTGATGAAGACGCTGTCAGTATAACGGAATCCGGTAGTTATAGTTGCAGCCACAGTGTAGCGTCACATTTTATGCGCCATCAGCAGGCCCGGTCCGCAAGTGTCGTCGGCAAATGGCGCATAATATGCGCCGCTACGCCCAGTATTTTTCGCCATTCTATAATAAGAGCAACCCATACCCTTCTACTCTCTACTATCTACTCTCTCGAGCCTTTGACCTTAATAAAAAAGGCCCGGTGGGCAAACCCACCGGGCCTTCATTAATTTACTGTGGTATTACATTCCCAGCCATTTCTTTATCTGGGCGTCATCCGGGTTCATCTTCAGGTAATAGCCAAGGTACATCTTTGCCTTAGCCATGTCCTTCATATAATAATAGCAAAGCCCTATCTTCTTATATAATACGGAATTCATCTTGTCGAGTTTTACGGCTCCTCCGTAATACGCGAGGGCCTTCGTGTAATCCTTTGTCTTGAAGAACTGGTCCCCGGCCGCTTCATACTTCGCGCCCGCGCCTGTTCCTTTTGATGCCGCCGCGCCGCCGCCTGAAGCGCTTCCTCCGAATCCGAAGTTCATGCCGCCGGAGAAGTACAATCCCGACAGATCAACAGTTGTCAGGGAACTGAACAACTGATTGCTGAATACCCCGGTCGATGTGCCTGTGATCTTCACAGGGAAGCTTGCGATCCTGTACCCGAGCCCGACGCTGACGCCGACATTGTCGGTAAACATATACATTGCTCCCGCCTCGATGTTGCCGCCGAAGAATGAGTCTTTAAAATCAATCAAAGAGTACTGATTGGATGCCGTAACTGGAAAGTAAGTGTTTGTTCCTGCCGGAGGGTTTGGCTCTGTCCATATTTCCCAGAAACTGTCATAGTGGAGGAACATTCCAAGGTCGGCGCCTATATAAGGGAAGAAACCTTTCGCGCCGTCTATACCGATATAATACCTTCCGCCAAGGCCTATGTAGCCCAGGTTAAAAGCAATATGGGAATCAATTATATCCGTGCCGTTAATCTGGATGATGTCGTCATTTTCCGCGTATAGGAAATCCGTCCTCAGCGATAATGCAAAATTCGGCGTCACAAAAAACTGAATGCTCCCGTTCCCCATTGCCAGGCTGTCCAATTTCGAGCCGGTTACGTCAAGATTGGGGTTGCTCCCGAATACATCGGGAAACCCGAGTAAAAAAGCGTTTTGGAGATTTGTATTCAGCACTGACGGATTTATCATGGAATATCCGCCGCGAAGTTCTATGCCGATCTTTTCGTTAACTCCCACCGCAAACATGGATGAGGCAAATATGGAGATTTCGGACCAAAAAG
>PMTB01000279.1 GCA_003167475.1 candidate division FCPU426 bacterium
ATTCATATCCGTCCTGCTCCATCTTTTTGATTTTTGACAGGAATTCTTTTGTCCTGGGGTCGTTTTTTTCCAGCTTTATACCCCATTGTTTAGACTTGAAAAGCAGGCTGGATATTCCGGCCTGATTGGTTACCGGGATCTGCCTGATATTTCCGACTATCTCCGGTTTCATGTGCTCGTACGCGCGCTCGTCTTTCATCATGGCGTCGGCGTGGACCCCGGCTTTATGGGTAAAGGCGCTTTTCCCGACATATGCCTGATTGTCCATAGGCGCCATGTTGGCCACTTCATAAAAATAATGGGCGCTCTCTGTCAGTTTATTTATCTGCTTTAACGGTATGGAATCATAGCCCATTTTGACCGTAAGCGCCGGTATCAGGGACACGGTGTTCATGTTTCCTGTTCTCTCCCCGAAACCGTTCATGGTCCCCTGTACCTGCGAAAAACCGTTCTCCACCGCTATTATGGCGTTGGCCACGGCCAGGTCCGAGTCATTATGGGTGTGTATGCCAAGCCTTGTTTTTATCCTTGAAAAGACATCCTTTGTGATCGCGTCCATTTCACGGCCCAGCGTACCGCCGTTGGTGTCGCACAGGCATATGCAGTCCGCGCCCGCGTCTTCCGCGGCTTTTATGCATTTTAACGCGTATTCAGGGCTGTCCTTGTACCCGTCAAAAAAATGCTCGGCGTCAAATATCACTTCTTTCTTATGGTTCTTTAAGTATGCCACCGATTCCTTAATAAGTATTATGTTCTCTTCCGGGGTCACTTTAAGCACTTTTTCCGCGTGAAGCGTCCAGGTTTTCCCGAAAATGGTTATAACTTCGGTGTCGGATTCTAGAAGTGAATTAAGTATCAGGTCGTCCTTTACGGTTGATCTGGCCCTGCGGGTCGAGCCGAAAGCGGCGATTTTAGCGTTCTTAATTTTAAGTTTTTTTACGCGTTTGAAAAACTCAAAATCGAGGGAGTTCATTCCCTTGACGGGCCAGCCGCCTTCGATATACGCGACTCCCATATCGTCGAGTTTTTTCGCGAGCAGGAGTTTGTCCTCAAGCGAAAATGATATTTTCGGGCTTTGCGCCCCGTCGCGGAGCGTCGTGTCATATATGTCTATTTTTCTTTTCATTTAAGCCTACTTTAAGGTGAATTTTAAAACGACGTATAGGATCCCAAGTATGACATAAATAACCGCCAGCACCTTAATGTGCCACACTATCGAGAATTCCTCGCCGCCTTTTTTCTTTTCAGCCGGTTTTTCCCTGTTTTCAGGCTGTTGCGCCGGTTGGGGCGCGGCCTGTGTGTTCAATTCGTTTTCCATATTCCCTCCGCTCCGGTTTTTGCCGGGTTTTAAGCTTATTCTGCCTTAACGTCCTTTTTACCCAGCTTGAAAGCCGAATGAAGCACCTTCACGGCGTCCTCAACCTGGTCTTCTTTCACCACGACCGATATCTTTATTTCCGAAGTGGAAATCATTTCAATGTTTATCTTCTTGTCGGCCAGGGCCTTGAACATCACGGAGGCGATGCCGGTATGGGTCCTCATTCCCACGCCCACGGCGGAAACCTTGCCTATTTTCTCGTCTATGGAGTATCCTTTGGCCTTCACTTTTTTCACTATATCATCGAGGACCTTGACGGCTTTTACCGCGTCTTTCCTGAATATGGTGAAGGAAATATCCGTGGAGCCGTTGTCGGAGACGTTCTGAATGATCATGTCCACGTTCACATCCCCGTCCGCTATCTTGTTGAAAACCAGCGAAGCTATCCCTGGCTGGTCAGGCACGCCTTTTATGGTTATCTTGGCTTCCTTTTTATTGTAGGTTATGCCGCTTACGATTATCTTTTCCATTTCCTTATCCTCCTTTTTAATTATGGTCCCCTGCTTGTCGGTGAATGTCCCGCGCACGTGCAGGACTACATTATAGTTTTTCGCGAACTCCACGCAGCGGTTATAAAGCACCTGCGCGCCGCCGCTTGAGAGTTCCAGCATCTCGTCGTATGACAGGAAATCAATTTTTTTCGCGTCAAAAACCACTCCTGGGTTTGCGGTGAAAACGCCGTCGACATCCTTTAAGAACTCGCAGACATCGGCCTTAATGGCCGTGGCAAGCGCTACTGCCGTCAGGTCCGAGCCTCCGCGCCCCAGCGTGGTCACTTCCTCTTTATCCGTTATGCCCTGAAACCCGGCCACCATGCATATGAAGCCTTCTTTAAGGGCTTTTTTTATTTTGCCCGCGCCTTTGATATCCAGTATCCTTGCCCTGGTGTGCTTTGTATCGGTCATAATGCCAAGCTGCGCGCCGGTAAATGACTTTGCCTTAAAACCTTTTTCTATAAGCGCCATGGACATAAGGGCGATGGACTGCTGCTCACCGGTGGCCATAAGCATATCAAGCTCCCTCTCATCGGGGATTTTCGCGAGCTTTTCCGCGAACTCGATGAGGTTATCGGTGGTGTCCCCGGGGGCAGATACCACAACAACCATCTGATTGCCTTTTTTCTTTTCCCTGATGATCCTGTCCGCAACAAAGAGCATCTTTTCCGGAGTGGCCAGGGACGCCCCGCCGAATTTTTGAACTATCAAAGCCATAGCTTTCAACCTCCAAAGGGCCGTATATTATTTTTTTATAAAAAAATCGAACAATTCCCATCCGGTTTTATAAGTTATACCGCTTGCCATGGCGGCCTTTTCAGAATACTTCGACAATGCCTTATTCTGCGTTTTTGCCGGGTCAAATAACATGAATGGCACCGCGTCAGCCGAATGTGTGCCGGTCTTTACAGGTGTCGCGTGGTCGGACGTTATCATAATCCTGTAATCCTTAAATTCCTTCATGCCTTCCGCCACCCGTGAGACTATCTCACTGTCAAATTTTTCTATGGCCTCTATCTTGCCCCTGATATCCCTGTTATGCCCCATCTCGTCGGTAGCCTCGACATGCAGGTAAACAAAGTCTTTTTTTCTCATGGCTTTCAGGGCATACTCCGCTTTCCCCGCGAAATTGGTGTCTATGTAGCCCGTGACCCCCGGAACATTTACCACCTCGAGGCCCATCGATACGCCGATGCCGTTTACCAGGTCCACGGCGGATATCACAGCGCCTTTTAAGCCGTACTTGTCCTTAAGATGCGGAAGGTCGAGTTTTTTACCCTGTCCCCACAGCCATATCATATTGGCCGGGTTTTTGCCTTCCGCCCTGCGCCGCATGTTTATCTCATGGCCGTCAAGCAGCAGCAGTGAATCCTTCATGAGCTGTTCAAGTTTATCCGCTTTTGCGCCTTTGGGCATATAGGGGGCAATATCGAGCCCTGATATGTCATGCGGCGGCGTGGCTTTGACGCTTTCCCCGCCCTTCATCACCATTATATGCCTGTAACTTTTCCCGGGGTAAAATTTTACGCCTTCGCTCCCGAGTTTTTTATCGAGCATCTTTACGAGCACTTTGGATTCAGCCGTGGAAATATGGCCCGAGCTGTAATCCTCCATTTTGCCCGACTTGACATAAACAAGATTGCACCTGAACGCCACTTCTTTGTCGCTTAAGGGTATACCCAGGTTTGCGGCTTCCATCGGCGCGCGGCCGGTATAATGCTCGTGGGGATTGTTCCCGAGGATCGTCATATTGCCGATGTCGCTGCCCAGAGGGAACCCGTCACACAAAGGGGTTACCATTCCGGACATGCTTTTTGCGAACAAAGCGTCCATATTAGGCGTATTCGCCGCCTCAAGCGGCGTTTTCCCGCCAAGTTCCTCTACAGGCAGGTCGCCCATGCCGTCGGCTAATAATATTATATATTTCATCCGTTATTCCTTGAATTTTATTTAAAATTCGTCCGCGTCTTCGGTATTGCCTTCGCTGTCTGAAGCGTCTTCGCCTTCCACCTTTTTCGGCTTATCGTCAGGCACGCGCAGGTCCTCCACCATTTCCTTCTCGTTTTCCTTTATCTTCTTTTCCTTTTCCGCTTCCTTAGCCTTCAGTTCCTTCTCATTCTGCCTTTTTTTCTGGTCTTCCAGGGTCTGTTTTGCGACCCACTTATCCTCTTCCATCTCTTTTTTCGTGAGCGTCACTTCGCCTTCGGAAGAGCCCTCTTCGCCTTCGGCAAGTATTTTCCTGAACGCCACCTGGTCGNNGAAACCTTCCCTTGTTTTCTTGATGGCGTCATAGGCCTTCCTTGCAAGCGTGTATTTCTTGTTTATTTTCAGCGCCTGCTTGAAAGCGTCCTGCGACTCCGCGAACATATTCTTGTGCAGGTACGCTTTGCCGAGCGAATACCAGGCTTCGGGGAATTTCGGGTTGAGCGATATCGCCAGTTTGAGGTGTTCTATGGCCTTATCGTAATATCCGCTGTCTATAAGCGCGTTGCCGTAGCTGTACTGGGCGCCGTCAAAATGGGAGTCGATCTTGATGGTGTCCTCCAGTTGGGTCACGGCTTTTGCCAAATTGCCTTTTTTCTCGTAAGTGAGCGCCAGGTTTGTGGAGGCTTCCTTATACTCGCGCTTTAATTCCAGCGCCTTGTTAAAATCCTCCTCAGCCTTGTCGTAGAGCCCGGTTTCGTAATAACACAGGCCGGTTTCATTGTAAAGTTCCTCGAATGTCGGCTCAACCTTTACCGCGGCCCTTAAAACCTCCACAGCGTCGTCGTACTTTTTCTGGCCCCTGTAGATCTTTGCCAAGTTAAGCGACGCGCGCGCGAATATATGGTCGTCATTTTTCAGATCTATGGCTTTTTTATAAAGTTCAATGTGTTTCTTCAGGTTGGACGGGTCCTTTATCTCCATGGCAACGGCGTAATCATACCACGCCTCCGCGTAATTAGGGTCTATAAACACGGCCTGCTTGTACATGACAAGCGCGTGGTCCGTTTCCTTCATGGCAATGTACGCAAGGCCCGCTTTGTTGTAACTCTTGACGAATTCAGGCATCATCTTTATGCATTGCCTGAACTTTTCCACCGCCCCTTTATAGTCGTTCACCACATAAAGGTCGTAACCTTCATTGTAAACGTCAAAAGCGGTCTTAACCGCGTAGGAATTCATGAAAACAAGGGCGAATACTATTACGAGTGCCGAGATTTTTTTCATTTAATATAGCCTCCCTATTTTTCAATTATTTTCATTATGGCTTTGAGGTCCGGCTTGACCACAACCGGCTTGAATTCCACGCTTTTGATCGCCCTGTCCGGGTCCTTTAATCCGTGGCCGGTGAGCACACACACGACTTTAAGCGCTTTTTTTGATCTTGCGAAATACTTCTTCTTGCCGTACTTGATAAGGCCGGCAATTGACGCCGCCGATGCGGGTTCGCAGTAAATGCCTTCCTTCACGGCAAGAAGCTTATACGCTTCCACGATCTCTTCGTCCGTCACCATATCTATGACGCCGCCGGATTTATCGCGCGCGGCCTCCGCCTGTTTCCAGCTGGCGGGGTTGCCTATCCTTATGGCTGTCGCGATAGTTTCGGGGTTCTCCACGGGATGCCCCAGGACTATAGGGGCCGAACCTGCCGCCTGAAAACCCATCATTATCGGGAGTTTCTTCGCTTTTTTTGCCGCCTTAAACTCGGTATAACCTTTCCAGTATGCAGTAATATTACCGGCGTTGCCCACGGGTATGAAGTGATAGTCCGGCGCGTCGCCTAAAAACTCCACTATCTCAAAGGCCCCGGTTTTCTGTCCCTCGATCCTGTAAGGGTTCAGGGAATTCACG
>PMTB01000144.1 GCA_003167475.1 candidate division FCPU426 bacterium
TTTAAGCCAAAAGCCAAAAGACAAAAGTTAAGTTCTTAAGTGTTTAAGGGGTGAAGTAATAACTTCGGCCTGCACACCACCGCCTTGCCCCACCTTGCACTTCCTTGCCTTTGCCTTACACTTTACTTTTGGCTTTTGTCTTTTGGCTTAAAAACTTCCAAGGCAGCATAATATTCTCACGCCCTCTTAGCCACTTTGATTAACAAAATGATTAACAAACTCCTTGCTTAAAACACTGTTTTGCATTATAATACCTCCATCAAATCACGAAAGGAGGACCGATGAAAAAAAATATAACCATAAAGGATATCGCCATAAAGGCGAAACTCGCCAAAGGCACTGTTTCCATGGCCCTGAACAACGATCCGCGTATTTCTGAAGACACCCGTAAAAAGGTCAATAAGATAGCCTTTGACATGAATTATTATCCGAATGAATCCGCAAAGAACCTGGCAAGCGGTAAAACAGGCTCAATTGCTTTTATAGCCCCGCGATTTACAGCAGCTTTTATTTCATCGATCCTCGCTCCCGTAGAGTTCAAGGCCTTTAAAACCGGCAAATACATCCATGGCATAAACCCCTACTCGACGGGCAACATAGTTTCGATCAAGGACGAACTGCTCCGCAAAATGCTATATGGAAGGAAAGCTGACGCGGTTGTTTTGATGACGCTGCGGCCCGGCCCCGAAGTGGTCGGCGAATATAATAAACGCGGCCTTCCGCTTATCCTGGTCGAAAATGACATGAAAGGCTGCAACTGCATCACCATTGACAATATAAACGGCGCGTACAAGGCGACCATGCATCTTATTAAGAAGTACGGAAAGAACGTAGGCATCATTGTCGGAGAGAGCGACCCGCCCCTTGGGCAGGATTATCATTATATATCACAGGACAGGCTGAAGGGTTACAAAATCGCGTTAAGCGAGAACATGATAGAATTCGACAAAAACAAGGTTCAGTTTGTCAGGCATTACAGTTATGAAGAAGGAAGGGACTGCCTTAACAACTTCCTGAAAAAGAAAGTCAAAATGGAATCCGTTTTTTGCGCGGCAGGCGACGTGCTTGCCATGGGAGTCATGGACCAGGCAAAAAGGGAGTCAATCAAGATACCGGAACAGCTCGCGGTCATAGGCTATGACGACATACAGGCCGCCAAACTTTTGAACCCGGCCCTTACCACGGTAAGGCAGCCTTTTGAGGACATCGGCAATATGATCTATGATACGGCAATACGGCTCATCGAAGGCAAAACAACGGAAGAAAAACACATAGTACTCGAACCGGAACTCATTAAAAGGGAAACAGCATGAAAAAGATAACCATCCGGGATGTGGCCAGGGCCGCCAAGGTTTCTTATGTCACCGTCTCAAACGTGATAAACGACACCGGCCGCATGTCGGAAAAAACAAAAAGCAGGGTAAAACAAATTATTAAAAAACTAAATTTCTACCCGGACCTTTCCGCCAGGACGCTCGCAAGCGGCAAATCGGATGCCATAGCTTTTGTCAGCTCGTATCTTTCATCTCCTTTCGTTATCAGCGTGCTTTCCGGCGTGGAACGCAGACTTTTTGAAATAGATAAATTCAAGCACAGCCTCGCGCATTACGCCACAAGGGGGCTGCAGGAGATCAAGGACGAGACGCTGAGGAACATACTGTACGGAAAAAAAGCGGACGCAGTCATACTGCTCACCATAAAACCAGGCGCCCGGATGATGAAAGAATTCAGGGACAGGAACATACCTGTCGTCCTGATAGAGAACAAAGCGGCTGGCGCCCATACAGTAAGTATAGACAATTATAAAGGGTCATATGACGCGGTTGAATACCTGATAAAAAGCGGGAAAAAGAAAATAGCCCTCGTAAACGGGCCGGCAGGGCCGAGCGCTTACGACGAAGAGGAGAACCCTGCGGTGAAAGACCGCGAGCGCGGGTACATGGACGCTTTAACCGCGCACGGCATGGAGTTGGACCGTAAAAAACTCTTTTCAGTGGTGTATTTCAACCAGGAAGAGGGGAGCAGAATTATGCGCATCATAAAAGAAACGGCCCTGGACATAGACGCCATATTCTGCGCGGCGGGCGACATGGTGTCGCTGGGAATAATAATGCAGGCAAAAAAATCCGGCATAAAAATACCCCAGGACATTGCCCTTATCGGATATGACGATATATCGGTCGCTTCGATAATGACCCCGGCGCTGACAACCGTCAGGCAACCGTTGGATGAAATCGGAAAAGTGGCGTTTGACCTTGCCCTACAGACGCTTGAAAATAAGAACATGAAACTCCAGCAAATAATCCTCCAGCCGCAGCTCATAATCAGGGAAAGCGCCTGACTTCCGCCTTATCCCGGCGCTTGCCGGCCTGTGCGCTGGTCCAAGAATGATCTTTAGCCACCCGGTCCCGTCGTCCTGCACCTGATCGACGGAAAAAGACGGGTCAGACCCGGGAAGCAGGGTTAGTCAACCGCGGCAAACTGCTATTGTAGGCGCGGATATCATCCGCCACATCGCAGTGTTCAAAAATTGGCGCATGATATGCGCGGCTGCTCATCTGTGAAAACCGCGCCGCGATATCCGCGGTTCTATTCTAGCTTTAATTCCCGGCAGAAAGACTGACAACAGGGAAAGCCAGGCCTCCTTAGTCCGACAAAATCCGGATTTATCTCCGGCATGACTGAATATTTTCATTTTCACAACCTTAACTACATAAAAAAACAATTTTATTTTTTAGCAAAAAAACAGGTAAAATAATGTTTTAGGAGACTAACATTCGAAAAAATATGGCCGATTTCTCACCAGGATCGTTTCTGCGCGCACTTTTTTATTTCAGGCTATAATGGCATTGACGGAAAAAAATAATCGTTTTTTGTTTTGAGCTTTTTTACCTTCAAAAACCGGGCGCCGACAACTAAAGAAATTCTGCTTTATGAAACATTTTGTTGGTAACATAGCCGTTTGGCCCGCTTTAAGAAGCGTGTTGGATCAAACACACTGAACAATAACCAAAGCTTGGATATTGCGCGCCTGCGGACGTTTAATTGACCGCTCAGCAGCTTTATAACTCATGTCAGTTTATTCTTAAAAAGTTATCAACAATCCACATCAAGAAGCCTTAGTTCAACAACTTATCCACATGTGTATAACAGGGGACAGCCGCATCTTGACAACATGTGGATTGCACAACGCGGACCTTGGGATCGCAATTACTAATTTCAAATCGCGAATTACGAATTAAACATTTTTACAATTACGGGACTCGCAATCACAAAATTACGCAAACACCGGGATTAAGCATTCTGAAAAGCACCAACAATACATAGGCTATAACTTCGAGTTAATGTGTCGGATTAAGTTCAAATTTTGACCAACGAGGTTTGCCGGATAAACTATACGCAATGAGGGCAAGGGGCGGGGTCACAAAGCGGGCCTTGTTTAGCGTTCCGCTAGTAGACATAAGATACATTATGCGAAGTTGGTTAATTGACCTAATATGCAGCGTTTTGGCTGGATTAGTTGTTTGTATGGCTTTGTTCTGTCTCGTTGTGTCTATTTGTTATTTTGTTTTATTTGGCGGGATTCAGCCTTGCAGTGAGCAATTCCTGGGACTTTTCTCCCCTTGCCCTGCTTTCCTTAAGTTTATTCAGTTGAGCCTCGATAACCTGCTGCGAATCAGTCAATTTGGCCTCCTGGACGGCCTTTAATTTGATTATCAGGTACTTCTGGTACATGTCCATAGCCTGAAGCTTTATGGCCTGAGCCTCGACCTTGTAGCGCAGATATTCCATGGCTTGTTTGTCGCCGGAGATTCCGGCGGCCGCGTCTTCTATGAATTCATAACCGCTCA
>PMTB01000215.1 GCA_003167475.1 candidate division FCPU426 bacterium
GGCACTGCTGTCGGCACTGCTGTAGGCACTGCCGTAGGCACTGCCGTAGGCACTGTTGTGGCGGTGTCGGTAGGTACTGCCGTTGGGATTATTGTAGGCAACGGAGTGAATGTATCTGTCGGGGCCGACGACGGAGTGGTTGTGACCGTATTTGTAAATATCATTGTAGGAATCGATGTTGGTATTGTCGTGAATGTATCCGTCGGGACGGCTGTCGGGACTGTGGTCGGTATTGTCGTGAAAGTGTCCGTTTGCACAACCGTGGGTATTGTAGTGAACGTGTTTGTAGGCATTGTAGTAAACGTATTTGTAGGAACAGCCGACACAATCGGGGTAGTAGTAACAGTCGGCGTGTATGTGGCGGTGGTTGCTCCTGTAGCTGTGGATGTCGGTATCACCGTTAATATTAGGAGTGCCGGGCTATTAGACACGCTGCTGGCTATCGTATTGCCGGTAACATCCTCATCGCCTACGGCCTGCCCGTAAAAAAGCACGTTACCGTTCCCCAGCGCGCTGTAAATCCATGTGAAATACCCTGTTCCGGCCGGCGCCACAGCCATTGAGACCGGATTCGGCCCGCTGGAATACATGGCAAAACCCGAGCCTGTCGTGGTAAGGTGGGCCGCCACAGGGATTATGCTGTTTACGCCGGCGTCCCCGCTGTTGACGACCTGCATTGTTATTGTCACATACTGCCCTGCGCCCGCTGTTGACGGGTTTAAAGTAAGGCTTGATGTCAGGACCCCTCCCGCAATGGCCGCACGGCTCATGGCCAGCAGCATCGCAAGCGCGATGAGTACCCTTTTCGCATTGCCGGTATTTTCTTTTTTCATATATTCCACACTCCCTTTTACATTTTTAAATCAACCTTCATATATTTAGACACCATGCAAAATATCCGGTTTCATTTTTCTAAAAAATTATGTCGAGGCTCATCCTGTGCGTCGCGCCCAGGTTCTCAAACGGCTGGTAAGCGTAGTACAATCTGGCAAAATCAAACGGCATGATCCCGCCGCCCAGGGTGAAATTATCCCCGTCCTGTTTTATCCCGAAACCCCCGCTTACAAAAAGCCTCTCATAAAATGAAAGTTCCGCCCCGGCTGTTATATCGGGCTGGTATTTATTTATCATGACCCTGCTGAAATCCATCGCCGCGGTCAGCCTAATCACATCGGTAATCTTATGCTTATACCCCACCCCCGCGGTCAGCTTTAACGGGAGTGCGTCCGCGACCTGTTCATAAGCGCCCTGGCTCCCGAGGTTTTCCAGCGTAAAACCTAACTTGACTTCCTGTGATACCCCGAACAACACCCCCATATCCAGGGCATAACCGCTTTTTGTATAATTAAGGAGGGTGCTGGTAAAATATTTTGCCGTGGTCCCTGCGGAAAATCCGGGCATGATCGCTATGCCGAACGAACCCGCGAATAAGAGGTCATAATTGGCCACCTGCCCCTTATCCTCGCCGGTTAAGCTTATTTCGCTGAAATTGGAGGTGTAATCCGCGAGCACCCTGCCGCCAAAACCCCAGTCCTTCTGCGGGCAGGCGAACATGATATTCTCATAATTGGTGTCGGCAAAAGAAGAGTAATGGGTGAGCGAGACGCTGTTTTTCTCCAGTGTGGCAAGCCCTGCGGGGTTGAAAATGACGGCGTTGGCGTCGTCAGCCACGCCGGTGAAAGAGTTGTTCATGGCCGCGGTCCTGGCGTGCGGCTGGACAAAAAGGAAATCAGGCCCTACCGCGTTTTCAGCCGGCAGGTTAAAGGCAAAACACAAGGTACAAAATAATATATTCACAAAACGAAAAAAGAAAGGCATTAACCCATGCCTTTCAGCCGGAGATTTCCGCATCATTCCTCGCTTCCTAAAGATTCGCAATTTTAGTCTGTGCCGCTATTTTATGACGCCTATCTTTGATTTATTTTCGTACGAAGGGGCCTTTATATACAATATATATATCACTGTGGCGACGGCATGGCCCGTATAGTCCATTCCGTTCCATGAGAGCTGGTACTGGCCGGGCTGCGCATTCCCCGAAAAAAGCCTTCTCACGGCGGTTCCCTTGCGGTCATATACGATTATGATGACATATCCGGCCCCGTTGACCCTGTATTTCACAAGCACGCTTTCATTATTCAGGGGATGTATCATATTGCCGAGGACCTCGGCGTCGCCTTTAATGTTTTCTTTTTCCGAATACGTCTTTGTAAGTTCCCCGCTGACGGACGCCGCAGTGTAATTATTTTTCTCCGGGGCCAGGGCTGTTACCTGCGCCGGGTTATAAGTCGCTGCGGCTGTTTTTTCCTGCTTGAAAGGGTTTAGCGGAACACCGTGGTTTTCACCGTCCTTAACCGGTATAACCGCGGCCAGTTCCTCTCGCGCCGCGGAAGGCGCCTGCGCCGTAATAGGCGCGGCCGGCATCGCTTTTTGCGCGGCCGCCGGCAATGCGGCTGTCCTGGTTTCTTTTTTCAATACGGAGGTTTTACGCACGGCCAATATCTTTATTTCCGGCGCTTCGGCCAGCACTGCGGCGGGCTGCGGCTGTTTGTTTAAATTCTTTGATATCATGACAAAAAACACCATACACGCAAGCGCTCCCGCTGTTGCCAGGGTGAATATACCCGGGTTCCACAGCGGTTTTTTTACGGGTGTTTCAAGGGCCTTTATTTTTTCCCAGACAGCGTATTCAAAATCATTGGATAACGGCACATCAGCCCCCTTTGCCATGGCTTTATCCATTCTTAATATTAGATTATATTTTGCCAGGCAGGCCGGGCAGCTTTTTATGTGCTCCATAAGGGGCATGTTTTTGGCGATCTCCGTCGCTTCCATGGACCCGAGCGCTTTTTCCGCGATTTTACATTCCAAGTTTATCACCCATCTTTCTGAAAATATTTTTTCTGATCTTTTCCCGCGTCCTCGCGGCCAGGGATTTGACCGTCCCGACCGGGAGATTCAGGATATCGCTTATCTCCTCCACTGAAAATCCTTCCATATCCTTAAGTATCACAAGATTTCTTTCCGTGTCCGTGCAGCCTTCAAGTTCTGTCAAAATTTTATCCTTAAGTTCCATAAGTTCCAGTTGTTCGTCCGCCAGTTTGCCTTTGTCCGGCAGCAGGCTCATTTCAAGGTCCCGTATCGCTTCGGGCGAATCTGTCGCGCGCTCCAAAGCCCCGCGCCTTTTCAGGGATTTAAGCTTATTTATGCAGTTGTTGACCGTTATCCTGTACAGCCAGGTCGAAAAGTTCGACTTGAACTCGAACCTATTTATCGAAACAAACACGGCCGCGAACACTTCCTGGGCCATGTCCGCCGCCTCTTCGGTGTTGCGCATATATTTGAAGCACAAGTTGGCGACCTTCTGCTTGTAAACCGCCATTACCCTGGCAAATAGGGCCCTGTTGCCGCCCTGTATCTGTCGTATCTCTTCAGCTGTTATCTCGTCCATTCTCACCTTGCCGCATATAGGCCATGCCTTGAGTATTTAGACAACAACCGGAAAATCCGGTTTCAAAAAAAATCATAGAATTATTATAACAGGTTTATTTACGGGTTGTAAGGGGGGCATTGTTTGAATCGCGTAGGAGTGACACGCTTGCCCGAAGAAGCGCTTACGCGGGGTCGGGCATGCGTCACCCGTTGCAGGCGCTTACCGGGTTTCCAGCAGTTTCTTTATCCCCTGCAGCATGAATCCCCAGTTTTCCTCGGAATGTTCCTTTTCTTCCTGCGTGGCGTTGTTATCCTGGGACAGGGCCAGTCCCGTTCCCGTATCCAGCCTGGATACTTCCATGGTGACGGTGTGGTAATTTTCCGGGATATCCGGCAGGCCTGAGAGCGGGCTGTAATGGGAGTATTGGACCAGTTTTTCCGGAATGAGTTTGAGGATCAATCCCTTATCCTCGTATGGCTTTCCCTGCCATACGCCCTTAAAGATTATAGGGCTTCCCTCTTTCCAGTCCGAAACAACGTCGGCGCCGAACATATATTTTTTTATCACCGTGGGATTTACCAAAGCGTCCCATACTACATCCAAAGGGACTCCGATTATAATCGACTGCCTTGCGGTAAGATTAATGTTCATGTTAATTCTCCTGTAGCAGGATGCTATCCCTTCAATTTCCACAAATATTTATAAAAAGGAGCCAGTTTTTTGTACTCCTCTTCCATGATTTTTGCCAGCTTCGGGCTGTATAATGTCCTGTTTAACGGGCTCTCGTGGTACAAATAAAAGTTTTTCATGGCATACCACTCCTTGAGTTTTTTATCCTTTTCCCCTGCCGGCGGTCTTTTATACCGTTCCCCCCCGAGTTTGAAAATACCGCCTTCTTTGCGGTAAAAAGCCGTTGCCTTCAAAAACTCCGAAGGCTTGCTGTCCATGGATTCCCTGAACGCCTTTATGGTGGCGGGAGACGCGTCATATATGCCCATGCCGAAACTGTATCGGTTATAATCCACCTCAAAATAAAACCCGGGCGCGTCCATCCACTCTGTTCCCGGCCTTTTAAATGAAAAAAACAACCTTGTTTTGTAGGGAGACTTGTCCTTGCTGAACCTTATGTCCCTGTATATCCTCGAGACTATCTTCGAAGGCACGACGGATATCTTCGGGTCAATCTTAAGCATAAGTGAAGAGAGATCATATACCAGGTCATGCGCCGGTTTGAGCACATATTCAAGATAAACCTGCCTATGCTCCTCAAACCATGATTTATGGTTATTTTCCCGTATGCCGCGGAAAAAATCAGTTGTTTTCTGTGAAAAACCCTTGAATACTTTTTTTTCCATTTTTTTCCCTTTCAATTGATATGTATCTTTCCTGTCTTCATTCGGTAACGGTCATCTTTTCCCCATAAGCATCGTGATAAGCCCGGCAGCCGCGCCGATCCCGGCCCCAAAAAGGCCGTACTTTGCGGCCAGATCATTACGATACCGCGTGAAAGGGTCGCTGACGGCGTTGCCGATGGAACTCATCAGCCCGGACGAAAAGAGCCTGGGGAAAAACTCCCCGATCACAACCCCTGCGATAAGACCAACAAGAGCCAAAGCGATAAGCGTTTTAAGATTTTTCATAAAACCTCCTTGGAATTTTGAATTAATCGTGTCCATAAAAAAATATCCAACCCTGTAGAGCGGGGGGGCGCTTGTCCGCTGAAGCTTCAGCGGAAGCGGATGCTCCCTCTCCCCGCGGGCCTCCGTTTTTCGCCCTTCACACGTTTAGAGGGAGCAAGCCCCCTCTCTACAAAATCTTTGGTTTTGCCAATCCGGCATTAATTCGTAATTGCCGCCCTACCCCATTGCCGCTATATATTCATACACAAACGACGCCCTGATGTCGTCCTGTACCAGGGAATTGATGCTGTTGTCGTTCTTCATTGCCTGCGGGGCTATTATGGATTCCTTGCCGTTGACAAACTTTAAAGCGCACGCTTTATCCCCGATTTTCCTTATCCTGAGCTCGTAAATAAACTCCGCGGTATCCCCGAACCTGACAGCCGTCCTTATGACCTGCTTGTCCTTGTCAATGTGCAGCGTCCTGTTCTTTATCTGCAGGTCCTCTTTGAGACCGTCAAACGCGGGTATTACCGTCTTAATCAGGAAGTTCTCTATTTCCCTGTTGAGCTTTGCCGCGGCCACGCCGTCGGAAAATTTTTCCGTATCCTTGCTTTCAAAATAACTTTTAAGCTCTTCTTTCCAGTCGTACATCTTATCCCCCCTTGTAAAAATATTAATTACTTTAATTTGTTATCTTTTAGAACCTGAACTGCCTTAAGATCTTATCCGCCATCTGCTCTTCCAGCTTGCCCTTGGAAACGCACTGTATATTCATGCCCGCGTACAATGCCGCCAGGGTCGATGACAATTCCGGCGTTATGACGGCGTTAACGATCATTTCATTCCCGCTTAATGCCACTTCAAACGAAACCCTGAACTTGATCTCCCCGGTCTTTACCACAGGCAGTCCCATTGCCGAGCCGCAGTCGCAGCTGTCCGCGTCAAGGGACATTTCAACCGGGGCCGTGGTAATGGTACCGGACGCGGCGTCGCTGGAAGCTATGTTATAACCGGTCATGGGCAGCAGCCTTTGCATGAGCTTAAATACGAGCACGGCGTTCCCGGGAACAGTTTTCCTGTATATCTGTTTCGTAACGGACGGACTGATATACATGGACGCGCATGAGCCCAGCAGCGCGCATGAGACAACGGCTGCCAAAAACACTATTTTTTTATTCATTATAACTCCCTTGACACAAGATTGATTCCTTAGGTTATTTTAACAACACCGGGCGCATGTATCAAGTGCTAACTTGAAAATCGCAAACCAGACCTCTAATACTTTTTTTCAATTGGTGACCGCCTCGAAACCGGCTATGATATCCAGCAGTTCGGAAGTTATCTGGTCCTGCCGTTCCTGATTGTATACCCCGTTAAGTTCTTCTATATGGTCGTCCACGTGTTTTTCCGCCGCCTGCATCGAAACCAGCCTTGCCGCGTTTTCGCTTGTCAAAGAATCCACAAAAGCCCTGAATATCTCGGCGTAAAGCAGATCCTTTATAAGCGCTGAAAAAAGCGCATTCCTTTCCATTTTATACATCGGTAAGGTGTTCGACTCCCATTTTTTTGCCTTTAACTTTTCCAAGTACTCTTTGCCCACGGGCAGCAGCATTTTCATCTGCGGCGCGTATCTCCCCCCCGTGTCCGAAGGCGCGTTATAAAATAAAAGCACCTGCTCCACGCCCTTTTGTTCCCGCCAGGATTCTATCCTTAGCAGCAGCTCCTGCATGACAGGTTTGACGTTCCCGGACAATCCTGCCGGGTATGGCAGCATTCCGGACGCGTTAAACCCCCTGCCTTCAAGCTTGGCCGCCACCCTGTCGCCGATGCTTATAACCTCAATGGACCCGCTCTTTATCCCGGAAAACGAATTCACCGCATACGCCGATATAAGTTCGTTAAACTGCCCGCACATGCCCATGTCCGAGCCGAATATGACGGCCCCGGTTTTTTTGCCGTCAAAGGTTTCCTTAAACTCATGTAACGACTCAAAATCCTTAAGCACAACCTGCAGGCCCATTTCTATACCATTCACGTACTCCTTCAGGGCGTCGAGCATTTTTTCATACTGCCTCATGCTCACGGCCGCGAGTATCTTCATCGTCCTTACTATGGATTTCAGCGACTGCGCGCTGGAAATCCTCCTTTTTATAAGTTCAAGCGACTCCATTTTTCCCGTCCTTTTTTTCCAGGGGGATAAGTTTTACGGCCTCTCCGAGTATTTTCTTCCTGTCTTCGGGGCTTAACACCCCACCGGCCATTATGCCCGCGGTTATTCCGGCCAGTGAAGTTTCCGCGTATTTTTCCACCGCTTCTTTCACCGCGCTTAAACTGCCGGGAGCAGAGTTGTCCAGCAGCCCTTCGGTCACGCAAAGGAGCAGGACGATTTGCGCTATCACAGAGGACGGCTTGTACTGCGGCTGTTTCAATATTTCCCTTATCTTATGCCCGCGGTTTAAGGTTTTTTGTGTCGGCTCGTCAAGCCTTGTGGAAAAACGCTCGAAGACCTCAAGTTCCTCAAACTGCGAGTACGACAGCTTCAGGTCCCCGGCTATGGCCCTGTAAGCCGGCAGTTGGGCCTGGCCGCCCACCCTGGAAACTGATTTGCCCACATCAACCGGCGGCATTATGCCTTCCTGAAAAAGTTTGGGAGACAGGTATATCTGCCCGTCGGTTATGGATACAAGGTTTGTGGGTATGTAAGCCGCAATATTCTGCGCCTCTGTTTCTATGATAGGAAGCGCTGTAATCGAACCGCCCCCTTTTTCAGCTATCATATGCGTGGCGCGCTCGAGAAGCCTTGAGTGGATGTAAAATATGTCGCCTGGGTAGGCTTCCCTGGCCGGCGGCCTCCTTAATAACAGCGACAGTTCCCTGTAGGCGCGGGCGTGCCTGCTTAAATCGTCATATATGATAAGGACGTCTTTGCCTTTTTCCATGAAATATTCCGCCATGGAGCAGGCCGCATAAGGCGCGATAAAATTCAAACCCGGCGTTTCATCGCCGCTTGAGGCAACCACAACCGTGTAGTCCATGGCGCCGTATTTCCTGAGGTCCTCAATAAATTTCGCGGTACCGGAACTCTGCTGGCTGATGGAACAGTACACGCAAATTACATTTTTGCCTTTCTGGTTTATAATGGTATCAAGTATAATTGCGGATTTTCCCACCTGCCTATCGCCCAATATAAGTTCCCTCTGACCCTTGCCTATGGGTATGAGCGCGTCTATGGCAAGTATGCCTGTTTGAAGCGGCGATGAAACAGGGGCCCTGTCCATTATTGCCGGCGACTCACGCTCTATGGGGTAACGCGTCTTTGTTTCTATTTTTTTACCCTGGTCGAGCGGCTCGCCGAGGGGGTTTACGACCCTGCCCAGCAGTTCTTCGCCCACAGGCACATCGACAACCCGGCCGGTGCGTTTCACTTCCATGCCCGCGGAAATGCCGTCGCTTGGGTCAAGCATGACCACTGATATGTCGTCCGGCTCCAGGTTAAAGGCGATGCCGTATTTCCCGCCGGGAAAAAGCACGAGCTCGTCGGATTTTACCCCGGGCAGCCCCCTGACCCTGGCAACACCCTTGCCCACATGCCATACAGTGCCGGTCTCGAGAAGAAAAAGCTGCGCGCCCTTTTCCTTCAATACCTGTTTTGCCTTATCCATCATGTTGTCAATCATGCCCTCAGGGCTATTTGCGCTTTTATTTTCCATATGTTCTCCGTAATTCAATTTTCACCAAAAATTACATTTCCCACACTTTTTTTAACTCATCTTCCAGATCACCCAAATAATCCTTTACGCACCACGCGACCCTGTATCCCCCTATTGCCAGTTCCACACCGCATACTTCCGGGTTCACTTCAAAATCCATCTGCCCGGTGTAGGCAAACTTATCTTTCAAAATCTGCATTGCCTGGCCTTTTACCTGCGGCAATATTTCAAACGAACTGCGGACTTTCAGCGGTTCTTTCAGGAGCGCAATTTTGGCCTTAATATCCGCTTCTTTTGAATTTTCAAGATTTTTCAGCCTGCTTATGAACACCCCTGCTATCCTTTGTGATAGTTCTTCATTTGCCAGGTCCATCAGGGCCTTTTCCGCGGCCAGCATCATGAACTCCCCGGTCCTCGACCTTAAAGAATCCAGGTACGATGTTTTTTGTCCTTCCAGTTCCTTATACCACGCCTGCTTTGCGGCTTCAACTTCGCTGCGAGAAAGCGCCGTGTACTCCTCTTTTGCCTTTAAAGCAGTTGCTTTTGCTTCGTCCATCAGCGCAGCCGTGTCTTGGCTGATCTTTTCGTTCATTTCCCTGTTTTTGGAAAAGAGCGCCTCAGCGCCCGCGTTTTTTGCTTCGGCTCCAGCGATGTCTTTTGCGATCTTTGCCTGCCGCTCATCCATGGCTTTGGCTATCCTTTTGAACAAAAATATATTCAAAAGAAATATCAGTATGGAAAAGTTAATTATCTGGGCTATGAATGTGAACAGGTCTATCTGCATTTACTACTTCCCTCCGTGCGCTATGATAAAGTTCCAGAACGGGTTTGTAAAAATAAGTATTATTGAAATTACCAGGCAGTAAATCGCCAGAGACTCTATCATGGCCAGCCCGACAAAAAGATTTCTCGATATGGTGTCCGCCTCATCAGGCTGCTGTGCCACCGCTTCCAGCGCTTTCATGATGGCCAGAGCTTCGCCTATAGCCGGACCCATTGTTCCCAGTGCGATTGTTGCGCCCGCGGTGATTATTGAAACCATCGCTATTACCGTAATATTATCCATTATTTTTCCTCCTTTCCTTTTTTTGTCCTGCCGGTTTCCGCCGTCGCCGCTACAGCCGACCCTATGAAAACCGTGGCAAGCGTGAAAAATATATATGCCTGCACAGTTCCTATCAAAAGCCCGAACAGCTGCATGACCACAGGGACAAATAACGGGACTATCATCAGCAGCACCCCGCCGATAAGCGAGCCGCTCATGATGTTCCCGAAAAGCCTGACAGCCAGCGAAACGGTCCTGGATAATTCGCTTATTATATTGAAAGGAAGCATGATAATGGAAGGATCCGTATAGTTCTTAAGGAACTCCAAGACACCCTTTTTCATTATCCCGAATACGGGAACGGCTATAAAAACAGATACTGCCAGAGCTGCGGTTGTGGACAGCGAGGCGGTTGGAGCATGAAAACCCGGCACTGATTCCATCACATTTGAAGTAAAGATAAACAGGAACAATGTGCCCAGAAACGCAAGATATGGACCCGGGTCCTGCTTCATAACATCAAATATCTGCCCCCTGCACATGGCAATGCCCGTCTCAAGCAGCCCCTGCCACCTTGATATTTTTGGCCCCGAAGTTATTGAGCGCGTGGCAAGCCAGGCTATGAGGCAAAGCACACTCATAACCACCCAGGTGCAGGCTATGGTCTGGTTGATAACAAAAAAACCGGCTTTAAAGTATATGACCTTGTCGGAGTCAATTTCCACCGGGTTTCCCCTCTTTCATTTTTTTATTTTTGAGCGTATTAACCCTGATCCCGCGCATTATGATAAACCCGGCCGCGCAGGCAAAAAGCCTGTAAAAATTACCGTCATAACCCGCCGCGATAAAAACCGCAAGACACAGGCCTATTCTGAGCGCAAAACCGCCTATGATCAACACCATATTTTTTTTCCCGACAGCCACGGTCCTTACGCTTTCCCACAGCATACCGGTATATATATAAGCCGCCAGGGCGCCGCCGAAGAAAGCGGCCGTCATAAGCAGAATGTTCATTTCTTCACCTTTTCATCTGGGTCTTTGAGCCCGGGTTCTTCCGTATTTCTGTTCTTATAGGATTTTTCCACCCATCTCCACGCGCTGTAGCATCCGGCCGCGAGCCCGGCAAACATGAACATCAGCGTGAAGGAATACTTTCCGGGAAACAGGCCTTCGAGCCACCGCCCAAGCGCTATGCCTATCAATAACGGGATGGTTATGGACCAGCCTATGATGCCGAGCATGCCTATCCACGCGAATGTGCCCATGCCTTTTTTCGCCTTTGCCCTGACCATGCGTTCCTCTTTATCGCTTATATTTTTTTTAAAGCCGTTGTCCATATATTTTCAGCCCCCCTATCTCCGGCGCGTCACTTTATTTCCAAAAAACGCCTGGCAAAATCAGCTTCCATTTTGGCCAGTATCTGCCTGGATTTTTTTTCACGCTCATCGATGGACTCTATCTGTTCCCCGACAATTTTATTTAAAGAACCCGGCTCTTTTCCCTTTATGGCCGCTTTGACCGATACTGTTACATCACCCTGTTTTTTTATAAGCACACCTTCATCCACGGCAATATATACTTCTCCGCCGTTTCCCGCGGTATAACTCAGTATCCCCGGGACCAGCGATGAAACAAAATCCACGTGCCTTGGCAGGAGGCAAAAAAAACCTTTATTGCTTTCAGCCGATATTTTTGCCACATCATCCACGGTGAACATTTCCACCGGCGTTATGACCTTAAGCCTCATGGTTTTTTTGCCTCGTTTATGCTTCCTATCATATACAGCGACTTTTCCGGATAATCCATGAACTCGTCGTTTAAAATGCGGGCGCAACCGTCTATGGTGTCCTCCAGTTTTACCGCCTTGCCGCCCTGCCCCGTGAACTGGCCCGTCGTGAAAAATGGCTGGGTCAAAAACCTCTCGAGACGCCTCGCGCGGTAGACCGTTTTCTGGTCGGCTTTTGAAAGTTCCTCCATGCCGAGCATGGCTATGATGTCCTTGAGCTCGTCATAATCCGCCAGTGTCTGCCTTACATTGCGCGCGGTATTATAATGTTTCTCTCCTGTAATGCCCGGGGATAGCATTTTTGAACGCGACTGCAGAGGTTCTATGGCCGGGTACAGGCCCTGGCCCGCCATTTTTCTGGAGAGCACTATGGATGACGAGAGGTGTCCGAAAGTATGCACCGCGGCCGGGTCGGTAAAATCATCGGCCGGTACATAAACGGCCTGTATGGAAGTGATGGCCCCTGTTTTGGTGGAGCATATGCGCTCCTCAAGTTCTGATAATTCCGTCCCGAGCGTCGGCTGGTAACCCACGCGCGACGGTATCCTGCCGATCAGGCCCGACACTTCGGCCCCTGACTGGACAAACCTGAAAATATTATCTATAAGAAGCAGCACATCTTTGTGCTCGTCGTCCCTGAAATATTCAGCCATGGTAAGCGCGGCGTGCCCCACCCTGAAACGCGCGCCGGGCTGCTCGTTCATCTGCCCGAATATAAGCAAAGTCTTTTCAAGCACGCCAACGTTTTTTATTTCCCTGTATAATTCCTCACCCTCGCGGCTGCGCTCGCCTATGCCGCAAAAAACCGATATGCCTTTGTGCAGGCCCGCCATATTGTT
>PMTB01000199.1 GCA_003167475.1 candidate division FCPU426 bacterium
GGCGTCGTGACATGGATATTTGAGTACGGTATAGCCCCTTCGATCGGCCTGGTGACGCCCAATATAACCATATTCGCGGTATTGATCATGCTGGGGTTCCTGTTCTATACCATCACAAGGCACAGGCTTTTTTCGTTTGACGACGGGAAAACCGGGGACAGCATAATAAACATAATTCCCGAAGTAGTGATAATAACCGGCGTCGGCGGGCTGATAGTGAAGTGCAATAAATCATCTTCAGCCATGCTGGGTTTTTCGCCCGGGGAACTCGAAGGAACGAATATCGGGCTGCTTTTCAAGGAAAAAAAATACCTGGAAAAGTTTTTTGAGGAGCTGGGGCCCGGGGAAAAAGTGTTTGACGGAAGCGTGGAAATGTGTTGTATGGGCAAGGGCGGCCGGGAATCGGACGCCATGATTACCGCCTCGCTCATCCGCGACGAATTCGGGGATATCAAGTGGGTTGTATTTGTCCTTGTTGATATTTCCAAAAGGAAAGAACTTGAGAATAAGCTCAAAGGTTCCCTGAATAAAATGGCGGAAATTAATCTGACGATAGACGACGACAGGGACAAGCTGCTGCGGAATTATGAGAAATTAAAGGATTTGGACAGGTTAAAGAGCAACTTTTTGTCCATGGTTTCACATGAACTAAGGACGCCCCTGACTTCCATCAAGGGTTTTATAAGTTTTTTTCTGGGGGGCGCCACAGGGCCCTTAAATGAAAAACAAAGGGAACACCTTGTAATAATGAAGAATAACGCGGACCGGCTTTTGAAACTAATAAACGAGCTTCTGGACCTTTCGAGGATAGAGTCCGGGGTTTTTTCGGTTGACTGCCGTAATTTTGACATAGTGGCGCTTGTGAACGTATGTGTGCGCGAGGTCACTTCCATAGCCCGCGACAGGCGGGTAATCATTCATGTGGAAAGCGAATTCGACAGCTTTCTCTTAAATATCGACGAGTACAGGATATCCCAGGCAGTAATAAATATCCTCGGCAATTCCCTGAAGTTTGTCAACGAGGGGTCTGAGATTACTGTCGGCATAAAACACCTTGCCCTTGAAGACATCAGTTTCCCCGGCTATGCCGACCGGGAAAAACTGAAAAAAGGGCGCTATATCTCCATCTCCGTGAGTGACAGGGGGATAGGCATCGATGCGGAGAACATACCGAAACTTTTCAGCAGATTCTACCAGGTGGAGGACATAAATACCCGCAAACACCAGGGCGCGGGACTCGGACTTGCCATTACCAGGGAAATAATCATGGCGCATAACGGTACGGTCTGGGCCGAGTCCGAAGGCAAGGACAAGGGGTCTGTTTTTTATATGATCCTTCCCGTATCTTAAAATTGCATTAGGGTTAGGTATAGAGACTGTCGGAAAAGTCTTTATGAAAGGTCGCATCCGGCACGGGACAAATTTTTCTATGGATTGTGCGCTTGTATTATAAGGGTTTTAGTGGCGCACAGGCCATAGAAAAATTTGCCCCGTACCGGATACGAAAAAGAATTGCATGGATTTATGGGGTTTTCCGGCAGTATCGTATACGCGATTTTAGGCAGGTGCTGTAACGTGTGGAATAACCGCTTTTACCAAAACTGACGGCGTGCTATAATATTCAACATTCAGACAAACTAAAATGAAAAGGTGGCCAATGGGCATTGATGAAAAGATAATTTTTGAGGACGACGATTATGTGGTTGTGAACAAGGACTCCGGCATGCTCGCCATACCGGACAGGTATAACAAGGACCTGCCGAACCTGTATGATATGCTCACGGAAAAATACGGCAAGATATTCATAGTGCACAGGCTCGACAAGGACACTTCCGGCGCCATAATATTCGCCAAGAACCCGGAAGCGCACAGGGACCTGAGCATAAAGTGGGAAGAGGGCGGGGTGTCCAAGACATACTTCGCTCTGGTGACGGGAAGGTTTGATGAGTCCCAGGGCAATATAAACCTGCCGATCGGGCCCCTGAAAAAGAAAAAAGGCGTCATGGTCATAGACAAGCGCAACGGCAAGGACGCTTTTACCAGCTACAAGGTCCTTGAAAAATACAGGGAATACACTTACCTTGAAGTGACCCCCAAGACAGGCCGGACGCATCAGATAAGGGTGCACCTGGCCGCGATAGGCCACCCGCTCGTCGTGGACCCGTTGTATAACAGGAAGGAAGCCATATTAAACCTGGGCACAAAGCTGGAACAGAAAATAGAGCCGCAAAATTTCAGGACTAAAAAAGACAAGGATAAAAAACCGAAAATTTCAAAGGAAAAGCTCGAGAAGATACGCAAATTGGCCGAGGAAAAAAGCAAGCTTGAGCCGATAATAAACAGATTGCCGCTTCACGCCGGAAAGATCAGGTTCATGCACTACAGGACAAAGGAATTCGTGGAAATAGAGGCGCCCATGCCCAAAGATATGCGGACAACGCTGGATGTGCTGAGTCTGCAGAGCTTTTTTAATAATAAGGAAAAACGGAAATAACAATTAAAAATTCAAAATTAAAAATTTAGAATTAAGGTCTATTGCCGCGGGGCTTCCGAAGGAAGCACCGCGGCAATATTATAATAGGTCGCAACTTGTCCGCCGAAGCTTCAGCGGAGGCGGAAGCGACACCTTAATTTTTAATTAATCCCTTCAAAGGGGTGATCTATGGAAAAAACAGTTGTAATCATAGGAGCGGGGATTGCCGGTCTTTCGGCGGGTTGTTACGCGAGGATGAACGGTTACAAAACCACGATAGTCGAGATGCACGACAAGCCGGGAGGTCTTTGCACGGCGTGGACGCGCAAGGGTTATACTTTTGACGGGTGCATACACTGGCTCATAGGCTCCAGGCCCGGCAATGATCCCATGAGGCAGGGTTGGGAAGAGCTCGGCGCGGTCCAGGGAAAGATGATGATAGACCATGACGTGTTCATGGTTATCGAGGACAAGGACGGAAAATGTTTCACTGTTTTTGAGAATGCCGATCTTCTGGAAAAGGAAATGATGAGGATAGCGCCCAAAGACGCAAAAGCCATAAAGGGATTCATAGAGGATATAAAAAAGATATCGGAAATGCCGTCAGGCCCGCCTGAAAGAAAACCAGGGGATAAAACGCCCGGGTTCTTTGAAAGCGCAGCAGGTTTTATAGGGTTTATGCCTTTATTGCTGAAATTCATTCAATACGGGGCCATGGATATAAAACGCCTTGTGAAGCGTTTTAAGGACCCATTTTTAAGTTTTGCCATAGCGCAAATCTTCGGCGGTATGGAAGAATTTTCATCTTTAGGGCTTATGTTCACGCTTGGCAACATGCACAAAAGGAATGCCGCGTACCCGATAGGCGGTTCGCTTGAGTTTATAAGGCCGATCGAGGAGCGTTTTAAGGGCCTCGGGGGGGAAATCATGTATAACAGCCCCGTGGAAAATATAATTACCGGAGACGGCATGGCCACAGGGGTGCTGCTGAAAAACGGAACTGTTGTAAAGGCGGACACAGTGGTATCAGCCGCGGACGGACATGCGACCATATATACAATGCTTGAGGGGAAATACAGGGACAAAAGTATTGATTCCATATACTCCACTTTCAAAAGGTTCCCGTCTATTGTGCAGGTTTCCATGGGGGTTGTCATGGACCTGGCCGGGGAGCCGCAGTCGATCAATTTCCCGCTTGCCAAACCGATCTCGGCAGGCAAGTTGACCGACGACAGGATGAGCTTAAGGGTTTACTCATTTGATAAAACATTCGCCCCGCAAGGCTGCACCGCGTTAACCACATATTTGGGCGGTGATTATGAATACTGGACAAACTTAAAGGCTGTTGATAAAAAGAAGTACGAAGAGGAGAAAAAAAGGATCGGCAGCGAAGTTGTTGACGCTGTCGATAAAAAATATCCCGGCTTTAAGGAACGCGTGCAGGTGGTTGATGTGGCGACTCCGGCCACTTACGTGGAATACACGGGTAACTGGATGGGTTCTTTCGAGGGCTGGCTCCTGACGCCGGGTATAATGCTGAAAAAAATACCCAGGACACTGCCGGGACTTAAGAACTTCCATATGATAGGCCAATGGGTGGCGCCGGGCGGCGGATTGCCGACCGGTTTGATGACGGGGAAAGACGTTATAAAAACGCTCTGCAAAGAGGACGGGAAGGAATTCAGGGCGGAGAAACCATGAAGACAATTAAAAATTCAAAATTAAGAATTTAAAATTAAGGTGTCGCTTCCGCCTCCGCTGAAGCTTCGGCGGACAAGTTGCGACTTATTATAATATTGCAAGGGCGTTCACGCCCGCAGTAATAGACCATAATTTTACATTTTGAATTTTTAATTTTTAATTGTTCTTCCCGCCTTTGTTGACAACCGCAACTCCCCGGGTGTATAATATCCTTGAAAAAATTCAAGGAGGCTTTTCTTGTGAAAAAAATTATGATATTATGGCTTGCGGCTTTAATGGCCGCTCCCGCTTTATTCGCCGGCCCCCCAAAGCTCCACAGCTTCAACGACGCATCCCAATCCATGATGAAATACGATTCCATAGCCATAATATGGGAATATATGGACGACAGCCGGAAAAAAAGCACCCTAGGCAATCTGAAGGATAAGTGGTCGAAGATGAATCCAAACGACAAGTCCCGTTTTGTCGATGACATCAAGGACTGGTGGCAGGGTTTAAAGCCCGCTGAGAAGGAAAAAGCCATAAAGAACACAAAGGCCAAGTGGGACTCCCTGACTGAAGACCAAAAAAATGCCGTTGTATCAAATGTCAAGGAATGGTGGATGGGTATATCGGATGATGAGCGGCGGGAACTCGTATTCAGGCTGCAGTCCAAGTGGCAGGATTTTTCCGAAAAAGACAGGCAGGCGGTGCTCGACGGGCTTGAAATGTGGTGGGACCAGCTGAATTACACACAGAAGGAAAAAGCCATAGAACGCGCCAAGTACTGGTGGCTCGGCCTG